>NZ_BAAAPO010000009.1:0-26952 GCF_039531185.1 Nostocoides veronense | reverse complement strand
GCTGTGGATAACTTTCGGCGGATTTCGCCGGCTTGGGGGAGGGTGGGATGGACGGCGCGAGGTGCGCGCTATCGGTGCGAAGGAGGTCAGGGTGGCCGAGTTGATCGCTGGGTACCGCTTGCGGGTCGTCAGCCCTCCGCATCTCACCCCAACGCGGCTGACCGGCACCCGCATCCGCGATGGCGTCCGCGTCAGCGCCGTCATCTATCCGCTCGCTGATGACCTGGGACACGACGACTTGGCACCCGACGACCTGGCACACGCGCAGCCGGCACACGAAGAGCTGGCTCGCCATGACCTGGCTCGCAATGACCTGGCGTTCGAGGCAGTCGCCGACCAGAGCGGGATGGCAGGTCGGGCCTTAGCCGACGCACGCCGGGCCCTGGCGGTGCTGGACGAACTCAGCCCGGCGGGAGTGCTTGTCCCCGACGAAGCGGTCGCGGTCGATGGGGGCGTGGCTCTGATCTATGTCGAGCCACCTCGGCACACCCTCGCGGAGTTGCTCGAGCGAGGTCCGCTGACTGCAGAGGAGATCGTCGGCGTCCTGGTTGGGGTCTTGGGCCCGCTGTCACGCCTAGCCGAGGCGGGATTGGCGCATCCGGGCGTGCGCGCGGATGGCCTGTGGCTGACCGCGGAGGGCGAGGTCGTACTCGGCGATGCCGGGCTGGCCGGACCGGCGGTGACGGAGCGGGCCGCAGTCGAGGCGATGCTGGCTCTCGCCGAGTCCTTGTTATCGGACGTGGCGCCATCGACGACGACGGTCGCTCGGCTCGGTCTGGATGCCGCAGACTCGGGCCGTCGAGAAGTGGTTGAGGAGGTCACCAGCCTGCGGGCGGCGCACGCGGCAGGCGTGCTTGGCGGGATCGTGGACCTGCGAGCCCGATTGCTCGACCATGCGGTGCCCGAGACGCTCGCTATACCGGCGGACTGGCAGCGCACGGGCGAAGACCTCGCCAGCTTGCTGCGTGCCCGGGCCGTGGTCGATGGACCCGACCAACAGCCAAGCCGGTGGTCAGGTGCCCGCTTCCGATTCACCGTGCCACGGCGATCGTCGGACGCCGCCTCGCCGGCCTCGCTGGCCTTGCCGCCTGACGGTGGGCCGTCGGCTTCCGGCGGGAGTCCGGGGGACGGCGAGGAGTCCACGAGCGAAAGTGGCGAGGCTCGAACGGTCGACTACGGCCCCGAGTGGGATGACCTCGCGAGTGAGCCACGACTGCACATTCCCAGCCTTCGTCGGCGCCAGTCCGAACGGGTTCGCGCAGGACGGCCGCACCCTGGACGGAGCGTGCCCAACCCGCTCCCTCCTCGGCGTACCAGTGCCGGCCGAGGTGGGCAGCTTGCTGTGCGTCGTGGAGGCGGACGCCCATCCAGAGAGTCTCGAGGACTTGGGGCGCAAGCGTTGGGTCGGGGCCGGATCGCGGCTCACCCGACGTCATTCGGCGAGCGAATCGTGCACGGATGGCAGAGCCTGGCAGCAGCCCCGCTTAGGTACCTTCCGATGCTGCTCATCGCTCTGCTGGTGAGCACCCTGGGCACGGTGGGCGTAGTCAAGCTCGTGGACGGCGGTGAGCACGCCGCGACGGCCAGCGGTGTCGTGACCCGTTCACTCGACGCGTCGGCCTCGTCCACGGCGCCCACCAGTGGACCTCGCGAGGTCGAAGCACGACCGGAAACGCCCGGATCGCCGGCTTCGGCGAGTGGGCGATCAGAGTCGCCTGCTCCCCGCCCGCGCGCGACTCAGCCCGTCAGGGACCTCAGCGGTCCGTTGACCGATCCCGTCGGCCTCGTCCAGACCCTGTCGAACCTGCGGGCGCGCGCCTGGCGTGAACTCGATCCCGCGAGGGTGGCTGAGGTGGACCAGGCCGAGTCGGCGATCTATCGCGCCGACTTGGCTGCCATCCAGCAAGCCCGCCGCGATCGCCTTCGCTATCGCGGCGTCGCGTTCACCGTCCGCTCGGCGACCGCACGGTCAGTCGGCAAGCCGGGCCATGAGCGCGTCGTCCTGGACGCTGTCGTGGACTCCAGCGCCTTCACGATCACCCCGGAGACGGGGTCGCCAACGCGCGTGGCCGCCAGCGCGGGCGATCGAGTCCGAATGGTCTTGGTCTGGTCAGGGCAGCACTGGCAGGTCGCGGAGATCACCACTCCTGACGCCGCGGGCTAGCCGAGGGCGCGGGTGAGCACCGCCTGGAGGCTGGCGTCCTCATGGGTGAAACCGGACTGCAGCAGCCGCTCCGGCAGGACCCGCTGGCTGGCGAGAATCTCATCCGCGAACTGGCCGAGCACAAGCCGCAGACCAAGCCGCGGAGCGGGCAGCAGGGCGGGGCGGTGCAGCATACGCGCGACCGCGGTGGCGACCTCACGCTGGCGCGGGGGCTCGAGGCCCACGAGGTTGACCGGGCCCGTGATGTCGGGACGGTCGATCAGATGCACCAACGCGCGCACCTCGTCTCGGAGCGAGATCACGGGCCAGAACTGCCGACCCGAGCCAAGCGGACCACCCGCGCCGAGCCGGGTCGCACGCACCAGGGGGGCCAGCGCGCCACCATCGCGCGTCATGACCAGCCCGGTCCGGGCGAAGGCGACGCTCCCGCCCGCTGTGACCCACTCGTCGGCCGCGCCCTCCCACGCGCGCACCACCTCGGCAAGAAAGCCGGTGCCAGCCGGACTCGCCTCGGTCAACAATTCCTCGCCGCGGTCGCCATAAAAGCCCACCGCCGAGCCGTTGACGAGGCGGATCGGCCGGCCGGAGCTGATGATCGCGCGCACGACGGTATGCGTCGCCCCGACCCGCGAGCGCAGAATCTCTGTCTTGTGCTCGGTCGACCAGCGCTTGTCACCGACACCGGCACCCGCGAGATTGACAATGACGTCGACGTCTCCCACAGCAGATGGTTCGAGGACGCCACGGGCCGGGTCCCACGAGCGCTCCGACGGTCCGCGAGGTGCCCGACGCACGAGCGCGATGACCCGATCCCCGCGAGCGGCCAGGGCACGCGAGAGGGCCCCGCCGATGAGTCCGCTGGCGCCGGTGATGGCGATCGTGATCATGGGCGGGGACCTCTCGTGTTCTCGGTTAAGCGCAGCCTCTTACAGACCGAGGGAGGCCTCGAAGCGGCCCTCCTCGAGGCGCTCCTTGACCGTGGTCAGGAAGCGCGCGGCGTCGGCGCCGTCGACGATGCGGTGGTCATAGGACAAGGCGAGGTACATCATCGAGCGGATGGCGATCGTCTCGGCCCCATCGGCATCGATCACGACGGGCTTGCGCACGATCGCGCCCGTTCCCAGCATCGCGACCTGCGGCTGGTTCAGGATCGGGGTGTCGAAGAGCGCGCCGCGGCTGCCGGTGTTGGTGATCGTGAAGGTGCCGCCGGACAGCTCGTCGGGGGTGATCTTGTTGTCGCGGGTGCGTGCCGCGATGTCGGCGATGCCGCGTGCCAGCCCAGCGATATTGAGATCGCCCGCGTTCTTCAGGACCGGCACGATCAGGCCCTTGGGAGTGTCGACGGCGATCGCGAGGTTTTCGGAGCCGTGGTAGACGATCTCCTCCCCATCGATGCTGGCGTTGATCCCGGGGTGGGCCTTGAGCGCTTCGCAGGTCGCGAGGGCGATGAACGGCAGGAAGGACAGCTTGGTGCCTTCGCGCTTCTCGAAGTCGCCCTTGGCGCGATCGCGCAAGCGCGCGACCTTGGTCATGTCGACCTCGATGACGGTGGTCAATTGCGCCGACACCTGAAGCGACTCGACCATGCGCGTCGCGATGATCTTGCGCAGTCGGGTCATCTTCTCGCGCGTGCCGCGGCGCGAGTCGGTCGCTACCGGAGCCGTGGCCGTGGCTGCTGCAGCCGGGGCTGCTGCCGGAGCGGGGGCCTCGGCGGGTGCGGGCGCCACGGCTGCAGCCTTCGCCTTCTCCGCCGCGTCGAGGACATCCTGCTTGCGGATCCGGCCACCGATCCCGGTACCCGTCACGGACGCCAGGTCGATGCCATTCTCCGCGGCGAGCTTGCGCACCAGCGGAGTGACATATGCGGACGCGTCCGATTCCCCGGACGACTCCTCTGCGGGGGCAGTCGCAGCAGCGGGGGCCGCCTCTGCGGGCGGCGGGTCGGCAGGCGCCGACGGAGCCGCGGACGCCACGGGTTCTTGAGCCGGAGCTGGCGGGGTGGACTCCTCGGCGGAGGACTCACCCTTAGGTGCCTCGGACTCCGCGGACGGTGTGGGTTCCTCCGTGCCAGCGGCGGGCTCCTCCGGGGTCGGCTCAGCAGCAGCGGGGGCCGAGGGCGCCTGCGACGCCTGCTCCGCCGGGGCGGCGTCGCCGCCACCGGATGTGCTGCCGCCGATGACGGCCAGGTCTGCGCCGACCGCGACCGTTTCGTCCTCACCGACGAGAATCTTGGTCAGGGTGCCGGCCGCCGGGGACGGAATCTCGGTGTCGACCTTGTCGGTGGACACCTCGAGCAGCGGCTCGTCCACCTCAACCTCATCGCCCTCGGCCTTCAGCCAGCGCGTCACCGTGCCTTCGGTCACCGACTCGCCCAGGGCAGGCATCGTCACCGTCGTGCCACCCGAGACCTCTCCGCCAGCGCCGCCGGAGGAAGCAGCGGGTGCCGCGGCGGGCTCAGCAGCCGGCGCCTCGGGTGCGGCAGCGGGCTCGGCTGCGGCGGGGGCCGGAGCGGGCTCGGGCTCAGCGGCCGGCGCGGCTTCCGCCGCGGGTGCCGAACCACCACCCTCGGACTCATCACCGACAACGGCGAGTTCGGCGCCAACCGGCACTGTGTCGTCCTCACCCACAAGGATCTCCAACAGCACGCCCGCGACCGGCGACGGGATCTCCGTGTCGACCTTGTCCGTCGACACTTCCAGCAGCGGCTCGTCGAGCGCGACCTGATCACCGACGGACTTCAGCCAGCGGGTCACGGTTCCTTCGGTGACGGATTCGCCCAGCGCCGGCATGGTCACACGTTCAGACATGAGTCCTCAGATCTCCTCGGTGCATCGATTCAGGTGTTGTGGACCACACTCTCATGCATTGGGCCCGCGATTTCCACCAGGGGATCACCCATTGGCGCCTGCGGAAAGGGTCACCGCGCCACGCTGTGTCTCAGCTACCGCCCCAGGTTGCCGCCAGGTGGACGAGAGTGGCGACGGCGAAGCCCGTTCCGCCCTTGCCGACATGCCCGAAGGGTGCCTCGGTGAGATATGCCGGACCGGCGATGTCCAGGTGCGCCCACGGCACGACGTCGCCGTCCGGGGTCTTGGCGAACTCCCGCAGGAAGAGACCGGCGGTGAGGGCACCGCCATACTGATCCCCCTTGTGCTGCAGGTCGGCAACTCCGGAGTCGAGCTTGGCTCGCAACTCCTCCGGCAGGGGCAGTGGCCACATCGCCTCACCGGTGGACGCGGCGCTGGCCAGGACCGCCGAACGCAGGCGATCGTCATTGCTCATGACACCGCCGACCTTGGTCCCGAGCGCGATCATGCACGCCCCAGTCAGGGTGGCGACATCAACGATCGCCTCGGCCCCGGACTCGGCCGCCAGGCTCATGCCGTCGGCGAGCACCATCCGGCCCTCGGCGTCGGTGTCGATGATTTCGACGGTGGTGCCGGAGCGCATCGTGACGATATCGCTGGGGCGCTGGGCATTGCCGCCCGGCATGTTCTCGGCGAGGCAGAGATAGCCGCTGACTGCGACCGGCAGCTTGAGAGCCGCCGCCGCCAGCACCGCACCGGCGACCGCCGCGGCGCCGGCCATATCGCATTTCATCGTCAGCATCGAGGCGGCCGGCTTGATGCACACGCCACCGGTGTCGAAGGTGATTCCCTTGCCCACGAACGCGATTCGGCCCGAGGCGCCCTTGGGGGCGTAATGCAGCTCAACGATCCGCGGCGGACGCGAGGAGCCCTGACCGACACCGAGGATGCCGCCGCACTGCATATGCGTGAGCGCCTTCTCGTCGTGGACGACCACCTCGACGGGGACCTTGAGATCCGCGACCCGGCGCTGGACCGCCTCGGCGAAGGTCTGCGGATAGAGCAGGTTCGGGGGAGTGTTGACCAGGTCCCGGGCGTATGCCGTGGCCCCCGCGACGATGCCGGCCCGAGTCAGGGCCTGCTTGGCTGCCTTGTCCTTGGCATCCGATGCCTGGACCAGGAGTTTGCGGACCGAACTCTCGGAGTCGCTGCCCTTGGCGCGGGGGGCCGGCTTGGTCTGCTTGGCGGAACTCTTGTGTGCCGTGAAGGCATAAGCACCGAGCAGTGCGCCCTCCGCGGCGGCCGTGAGCAACGCCGGCGTCGTCGTCGGCAGATCGAGGACCACAACCTCGGCGGACCCCACGGCCCGCAGCGCCGCCCCCGCGCCGAGCCGCAGCGTGTCGCTCGTCGGCTTGGTGGAACCGGTCTTCGGCGCGACACCGGTCAGGACGACCGTTCGTGCGCTCACACCCGGAACCATGGCGACCTTGTGGACATCGTCGACCTTGCCCGTCGCCTCCAGCGCGGCGAGCACGCCCTTGAGATGGGTCACGGTACCGCGGGGCAGGCCGTGCCCCGGCGCCAAGGTGGCGCCGTCGGCGTCGGGCAGGGTGGCGATCACCAGGGCGTCAGCCTTGTGGGCAGCGACGGGCTGGTCGGTCAAGGTCACGGTGGTCACCCCGGCAATCTATGACACCCACGAAGTTCGCCGGGGCTGCTCGCGCCGCCTCATGGCCCGGCACCGCCCATACCGGCTGCACGGCCGGGGCGGTAGCGTCCCTCTATGAGCACCGACGCCCTGCTGCACTCGCCCCTGCACGATCGCCATACCGCCTTGGGCGCGAAGATGGCCGACTTCGGGGGGTGGCTGATGCCGATCGAGTATCCCGGGGGCGGGGTTGTGGCGGAGCACACGGCGGTGCGCGAAAAGGTCGGCATCTTCGACGTCTCGCACCTCGGCAAGGCGCGCGTGAGCGGGCCGGGAGCGGCGGCATATGTCAACGCCTGCCTGACCAACGATCTCGAGCGGATCCACATCGGCAAGGCGCAATACACGCTGTGCTGCAACGAATCTGGTGGGGTCGTCGACGATCTGATCGCCTATCTACGCAGCGACGAGGATGTCTTCCTGATCCCCAATGCGGCCAACACCGCTACCGTCGTCGAGATGCTGCAGGCCGAGGCGCCGACGGGGATCACGGTCGAGAATCTGCACGATCAATATGGCGTCATCGCCGTCCAGGGCACCCTCTCGGACGAGGTGCTCGAATCGCTCGGCCTGCCGACCGGGCATGACTACATGTCTTTCGTCGAGACCGACTGGGAGGGCCTGCCGGTCATCGTGTGCCGCACCGGGTATACCGGCGAACGCGGCTACGAACTCGTGCCGATGTGGGACAACGCCGGTCCGCTGTGGGACACCCTCGCGGTCGCCGTCGCCGAGCGCGGGGGATTGGTATGCGGGCTGGGAGCCCGCGACACGCTGCGCACCGAGATGGGTTATCCCTTGCACGGCAACGATCTTTCGCCGGACATCACCCCCGTCATGGCGGGCTCGGCGTGGGCCGTCGGCTGGGACAAGCCGGCCTTCTGGGGCAAGGCTGCGCTCACCGAGCAGCGGGCCGCCAAGACCTCGCGCCTCTCTCGGGGGCTGCTCGTCACCGGGCGGGGCATCCCGCGCTCTCACTGCGCGGTCATCGATTCCGAGGGCGCATCCGTCGGTGAGGTCACGTCCGGGACCTTCTCGCCGACCCGCAAACAGGGCATCGCGCTGGCCCTGCTCGACCGCTCCGTCGCGCTCGGCGACAGCGTTTCGATCGACGTCCGCGGGCGGGTCGTGGAGGCCGAGGTCGTCAAGCCACCGTTCGTGGAGGTTCAGGTCCGCGAATCATGATCGCCCGCGACTGGTGGAAATCAGCCGTCGTCTATCAGATCTACCCGCGCAGCTTTGCCGACGCCAATGGCGATGGCATCGGTGACCTCCGCGGCATTATCGACCGCCTCGACCACCTCGCCGACCTCGGTGTCGATGTCGTCTGGCTCAGCCCTGTCTATCGCAGCCCGATGGACGACAACGGCTACGACATCAGCGACTACGAAGACATCGACCCTCTCTTCGGCACCCTGGCCGACATGGATGAGCTTGTCGCGCAAGCGCATTCGCACGGGATCAAGATTGTCATGGACCTCGTCGTCAATCACACGAGCGACGAGCACGCGTGGTTCGAGGAGTCCCGACGAGACCGCGACAATCCACAAGCCGACTGGTACATCTGGCGCGACCCGCGTCCCGGCAATACCGGTGGCGAGCCCGGTGCTGAGCCGAACAATTGGGGCTCCTTCTTCTCCGGGAGCGCTTGGGAGTGGGAGCCGCGGCGCGGGCAGTACTTCCTCCATCTCTTCTCGCGCAAACAGCCCGACCTGAACTGGGAAAACCCCGAGGTGCGCCAGGCGGTCTACGCGATGATGAATCGTTGGCTCGACCGAGGCGTCGACGGCTTCCGGATGGATGTCATCAACCTGATCTCGAAGCGGTCGTATGACGATGGTCCGGTCCCGCCGGGCCTACTCCACGGCTCCGGTTTCGACCAGGTGGCGTGCGGCCCGCGGCTGCTGGAGTTCCTCCAGGAAATGCATGCTGCCGTCTTCGCCGAGCGCCCAGCTGGGCTGTTGACCGTCGGCGAAATGCCTGGTGTGACAGTCGATCTCGCGGCGGATTACACCGATGCCGCCAATCAGGCACTGGACATGGTCTTCCAGTTCGAACATGTCGAGCTCGACTCCGGGCCGGGCGGAAAGTGGGATTTACGCCCTCTGAAGCTCAGCACTCTCAAGGCGTCGCTCGGGCGCTGGCAGGCTGGGCTCGCGGAGCGCGGCTGGAACAGCCTCTACTGGGACAACCACGACCAGCCGCGAGCGGTCAGCCGCTTCGGCGACGACTCCCCGGCATACCGTGTGGACTCGGCCAAGGCGCTGATGACGGTGCTGCACCTGCATCGGGGCACGCCCTATGTCTACCAAGGCGAAGAGCTGGGTATGACGAACTATCCCTTCGGGGCGATCGCGGACTTCTCCGACCTGGAGTCGGTCAACCACTTCCACGAGGTGGTTGGCGCCGGCGCCGACCCGGAGCAGGTGCTTGCCGCGCTGCGCACCAAGGGCCGCGACAATGCGCGGACGCCGATGCAGTGGGATGACTGCGACCAGGCGGGTTTCACCACCGGTACGCCCTGGCTGGCGGTCAACCCCAACTATCGGCAGATCAATGCCGCGGCGCAGCGCGACGATCCAGAGTCCGTCTTCGCGCACACCAAGGCCGTCATTGCGCTGCGGCATGCGGATCCTGTTGTCGCACATGGTGATTTCACGATGCTGCTGCCCGATGGCGAGCGTGTCTATGCCTTCGAGCGCCGACTGGACGGTGCGCGCTTGCTGGTCGTGGCGAATCTGTCGAGCGACGATTCGGTGCCTGCCCCGGTGCCCGAGCTGGCGGAATGGGCAGCCGCGGAGGTCGTGCTCGCGAGCGGACCAGGCGCCGGCGCAGCGGACGGCGAGATCGTGCTCGGCCCGTGGCAGGCGCTCGTCCTGCGACGCTGAGGGGAACGAGACGAGGTCAGCTCGGCGGTTCGAGGGACATCGGTCCGTAGACGACATCCTCGAACTGGCGCAAGGTGACGGCCGCCGCACCGGCGTCGGCCAACTCCTGCCATGACTCGCCGAGCCACGCCTCGGCATCCGCCTGCGACGGGAAGGACGGAGCGGGGAGGTCGGCGATCGGCATACCGTCGCGGCCCTGGACCTGCCAGGAAAACTCGTCCATGGTCGCTCAGGCGGGGTTCTCGCCGCGGGCGACCTGCGGCTTCGGCATCCGCAGGCGGCGCATCTGCATCATCCGCATCGCGGCATAGCCGCCGAGACCGCGCAGATTCTCGTTCGGGAAGCGGTCGCGCAGGCGCGCCTTGATGCGCCGCCAGGCCAGGAAGCCGTCGAGTAGGGCGATCAGGATCAGCACATAAACGCCGATGAAAACGAAGGGCGCCCACGAGGCGCGGACGAACTGCAGCGCCAGCGTCATGACCATGAAGGGCAGCAAGAACTCCGCGAGATTCCAGCGGGCGTCGATGCTGTCGCGGACGAACCGGCGCACCGGCCCCTTGTCGCGGGCGGGCAGGTAGCGGTCGTCGCCGGTGACCATGGCCTGGCGCATCTTGCCGCTGGCTTGCATGCGCTTGGCGCGTTCGGCCTGCTTGGCCGCCTTGCGGTCGGTGACGATCATCGGCTGTTTGCGCGCGGCCTCCTGATCGCGACGCTTCGGGGTTGGCCGATTCTTGGCCCCCGGGCGGGTCTCGTGGGCCACGGCATCCTGTGGGGCCTCGACGGCCTTGTCCTTGCGTCCGAACACGCGGCAAGGATACGTGCTGGATATGGTCGGTCTGTGAGCGTGACACCCGTGGACACCGAGACCCTGCGCGCCCGGATCGCCGAGCTGATGCCCGGCATCCGCGCCGACCTCGAGGCGCTGACCCGCATCCCCAGCGTCTCCCTCGACGCCTTCGACCAGGCGCAGGTCGAGGCGAGCGCTGCTGCGACGGCGGACCTCTTCGAGGCGGAGGGCTTCGACGTCGAGATCGTGCGCGAAGGCGGGCGCCCGGCGGTCATCGCGCGCAAGGAGGGACCGGAGGGCGCGCCCACCGTCCTGCTTTATGCCCACCACGATGTCCAGCCTCCTGGGGCCGAAAACCTTTGGGACAGCCCAGCTTTCGAGCCGACCGAGCGCGATGGTCGGTTGTATGGTCGCGGGGCGGCCGACGACAAAGCCGGCATCATGGCGCACCTGGCCGCGGTTCGCGCGCACGGCGACGCGCTGCCCGTCAACCTCGTCGTCTTCGTTGAAGGCGAGGAGGAGATTGGCTCCGAATCGCTGCCCGCCACCCTCGCCGCGCACGGCGACAAGCTCGCGGCCGACGCCATCGTGCTCGCCGACTCCACGAACTGGGATATCGGCGAACCGGCCCTGACCACCACCCTGCGCGGGCTGATCCGCGTCGTCGTCACCGTCTCGACGCTCTCGCACGGCATCCACTCCGGGATGTTCGGCGGCGCGGTTCCCGACGCGATCACGGCGCTGATCAAGTTGCTGGCCACCCTGCATACCGAGGACGGGGAGGTCGCGGTCGTCGGTCTCGACGCGGGCACCGCCAGTGAGCTGCCGTATGACGAGGCCCGCCTGCGCGCCGAATCCGGCCTCCTCGACGGGGTCGGGTTGATCGGCCGCGGGCCGCTGCTAGACCGAATCTGGGCCAAGCCCTCCATCACGACAATCGGGATCGACGCGCCGAGCGTCGCGACGGCCTCCAACACCCTGGTGCCCAGCGCTAGCGCCAAGGTGTCGATGCGGCTGGCGCCCTCGCAGGATCCGGACACGGCATACGACTTGCTCCGGGCGCACCTGCTCGAGCACGCCCCGTGGGGCGCGCAGGTCGAGGTGCACCTGGACGACAAGGGTGAGGGTTTCGCCGCCGACGCCACCGGCCCGATGTATGACGCCGCCCGCGCCGCCTTCGCCGACGCCTGGGGTCACCCGCCCGTTGACATCGGTGTCGGCGGATCGATCCCCTTCGTGGCGGCCTTCGCCGAACGCTTCCCGCAGGCTGCGCTGCTGGTCACGGGCGTCGAAGACCCCGACACCCGCGCCCACGGCGCCAACGAGTCGCTGCACCTCGGCGAATTCGAGAAGGTCTGCCTCGCCGAGGCCGCCCTGCTCTCCCGCATCGCCGCGCTGGGCGCCCCGGGTGCCTAGGAACCTTTGCTAACAGCAGGTAGTCGAATGCGCAGACCTTGGAAGCTCTGCAGATTCGACAAACCTGTGCTGAGTTGCCGCCGGCGGGACCTCCACGCCGGCCGCTGGCCGGGCACTAGTCCTTGTGCGTCTCGCCCGGCAGGGCGAGCATCCGGTCCAAGGCGGTGCGGGCATGGCCGGCGACCTGGGGGTCGACCCGGATCGGGTTGACGACACGCCCCTCGACCAGGGACTCGAGCGCCCAGACCAGGTGCGGCAGGTCGATCCGGTTCATCGTCGAGCAATAGCAGACGTTCTTTTCCAGGAACGCGATCCGCTTGTCGGGATACTGCCCAGCCAGCCGCCGCACGAGGTTCAGTTCGGTCCCGACCACCCACGCGCTGCCCGCCGGGGCTGCCGCGATGGTCTTGATGATCTTCTCCGTCGAGCCGACATAGTCCGCGCGCTCGACCACCTCATAGGTGCACTCCGGATGCACGATGACGTTGACTGCAGGGATCTCGCGTCGCGCCGCCTCCACCGCCTCGACGCTGAACCGCCCGTGCACCGAGCACTGCCCGCGCCACAAAATCATCCGCGCCCGCCGCAGCGCATCCACGCCCAGCCCACCCATCGGCTTGTGCGGGTCGAAGACCACGCAATCCTCGAGCGACCCGCCGAGTTCGCGCACATAGGTATTGCGTCCGAGGTGCTGGTCGGGCAGGAAGAGCACCTTGCCGCTGCCATCGGCCACGCGCCCGTCGCCGCGCTGCTCCAGCGCCCACCCGAGCGCGGTCTTGGCATTCGAGGAGGTGCAGATCGTCCCGCCGAGCCGGCCGGTGAAGCCCTTGATCGCGGCGGAGGAGTTCATATAGGTGACCGGGATCGTCACATCGGCCACGCCCGCCTCCTGCAGGTCGGCCCACGCGTCCTCGACCTGCGCGATCGCCGCCATGTCCGCCATCGAGCAGCCCGCCGCCAGGTCCGGCAGGATCACCGTCTGGTCGGGGCTGGTCAAGATGTCGGCCGACTCCGCCATGAAGTGCACACCGCAGAAGACGATATATGCCGCCTCCGGCCGCGCCGCCGCCTCGCGCGCGAGCTTGAAGGAGTCCCCGGTGGTGTCGGCGAACTCGATGACCTCGTCGCGCTGATAGTGGTGGCCGAGGATGAAGACCTCGTCCCCGAGCGCCGCCTTCGCCGCGCGGGCCCGCTCGACCAGGTCGGGATCGGAAGCGGGAGGCAACTCGCCGGGGCATTCCACGCCCCGTTCGGTATGCAGATCGCGGCCCTTCCCGAGCACGAGCAGCGGCAGCGGGGCGGTGGTCGTCATGTGCCCGATCGTATGACGCCCGCCACCCGCGCGGGCCGCTGCGAGCCCGCCTTAGGCTGGGCGACGTGCACGTTGTGATCGCCCCGGATTGTTTCACCGGCACCCTCACCGCGACCCAGGCAGCCGAGGCGATCGGCGCCGGCTGGGCGCGCTCGGCGCCGCAAGTCGTCCAGACCCTGGTGCCCCTCTCCGACGGCGGACCGGGCTTCCTCGACGTCCTCGCCCGCCACCTCGACGGCGAGATGATCGCGACCACAGTCCCCGATCCACTCGGCCGCGAGGTGCCCGCGAGTGTCCTGCTGGTCACCGAGGGCGGGGGGCGCACGGCATACCTCGAATCGGCGCAGGCGGCCGGACTGCACCTGCTCGCCGCGGCGGAGCGCAACCCCACCGTGACCAGCAGTTATGGCGTAGGGCGCCTGCTGCTCGCCGCCCGGGAAGCCGGGGCTAGCCGGATCGTCGTGGGGCTCGGCGGCAGCGGCACCAATGACGGGGGAGCGGGCCTGTTGGCGGCGCTCGGAGCCGGCTCCGTCGAGGACCTCGGTCGTGGTGGCCTTGCGCTGCGCGACCTCGGGCCGACCGCCCTCGAGGCGCTGTCCGCCGTGCGCGCGGACTGGGCCGGCATCGAGTTGATCGCGGCCACCGATGTCGACAATCCGCTGCTCGGGCTCAAGGGCGCCTCGGCCGTCTTCGGCCCGCAGAAGGGCGCGACCCCGCAGCAGGCGCAGGACCTCGAGGCGGCGCTGGGGCACTTCGCCGACCGCGTTGCGCGACACCTGCCGCCTGCCACCGACCTACTCACCGGCAAGCCGCGACGCCTCGACAAGGAGCCGGGCGCGGGGGCGGCGGGCGGGCTGGCATACGCCTTGTTCGCCCTGGGGGCGCGGCGCCGCAGCGGGGTCGAACTCACGCTCGCGGCCACCGGCTTCGCAACCCTGGCCGCCGCCGCCGATCTCGTGGTGACCGGGGAGGGCTGCTTCGATTGGCAGAGCCTGCGCGGCAAGGTGGTCTCGGGCGTCGCCCAGGCCGCGCTCGCCGCCGCCACCCCGTGCATCGTTATCGCCGGCCAGGTGCTCGTCGGTCGCCGCGAGGGCATGGGCATCGGCCTGTCCGGGATGTATGCCGTGGCCTCCGACGCCCGGCAGGAGGAGGCAGCCTTCGCCGACCCGGTGGGCACCTTGACCGACCGGGCGGCCCGGGTGGCCAGGACGTGGTCGCCACCGGCGTGAGGCGCCCAGCGCCCGGCGGGCGGGGGTATCCTGGCCATCCCGGGAACAATCCGCGCTCGCGATGGCGTTGCACGCGGCATACGACCAGCCCGGCCCCAGAATGAGAAGGATCCTGACGGTATGACCACCACGGACCAGACCACCACCGAGACCCATGGCGTGCTGCTGACCGATGTCGCGGCCGCGAAGGTGAAGTCCCTGCTCGAGCAGGAAGGCCGCGATGACCTGCGCCTGCGCGTCGGCGTGCAGCCCGGCGGCTGCTCCGGCCTGATCTACCAGCTCTACTTCGACGAGCGCAGCCTCGATGGCGACCTCGTGCGCGACTTCGATGGCGTTGGAGTCGTCGTCGACCGGATGAGCGCGCCCTACCTCGGCGGCGCGACGATCGACTTCGCGGACACCATCGAGAAGCAGGGCTTCACGATCGACAACCCGAACGCCGGCGGCAGCTGCGCCTGCGGCGACAGCTTCAGTTGATCCTGACCGAACGGCCCGGCCCCCCTTCGCGGGAGCCGGGCCGTTCGTCATGTCCCGCCGGGCCGCGCGGGAACCGCGCCACCCCTGCGCCCCGTCCATGACGTATGTCCGTCCGCTCACCCTGGATCGCCGGCCTCGCGGCTGCCCTCGTGCTCGTCGGGTGCACCGAGGCCCCGCACAAGTCGCCAGTGACGGCGGACCCGCCCACCACGGCGCAGGCAACGCCGTGGCCGTCCACCCCCCTGACCGCGGGCGGCACCGAGGAATCCTCCACGCCACCGGTGAGCACCCCGGTCCCCACCGGCGCCGACGATGTGCTGCTCACCTACACCGATTCCAGCGCGTGGCTGGGCCCGGGCTCCCGGCGTTTACCGATGCTCACCCTGACCGGTGATGGCACGCTCTATGTGGCCGACCACTCCGAGCCCGATGCTCCGGTGCCGAGCGTCACGACGCTGCGCGTGCCCCGGCAGAAGGTGCTCGACCTGCTGGCGCTGGCAGCGAGCAGCGGCGTGCGCGAGGGCGTCGACCCCGGGGCGCCATCGCACATCTTTGACGACAACACGACAGTCCTCAGTTTGGGTCCCATGAGGTGGGAGGGGACCATCTCGGCCTATGCGCTCGACCAGCAATTTGATGCCGATCGCGGACTGACCTCGGAGCAGGTCGCCGTGCGCAGGGCGTTGCGCGAGGTGGTGGCAGCCTTCCGCGCGCTCGCGCCCGAAGGTCCGGACGGCTGGCTCGGTCCGGCACGCACAGTCTTCGTCCCGGAGCGGCTGGTGGTCCAGCGTTCCAGACCAGGCAATCCCGGACCCAAGAAGGTCTGGTCGCTCCCGGTGCCAGCGGTCCCGACCAAGAAGCAGTACCAAACGTGCGCCATCCTCAACGGCGCCTCGGCCAAAGCGGCAGCCGACCTCGTCGCGGGCACTCGACCACAGACGCAATGGCACGCCGAGGGGTCGAGGGCGACCTCCGAGATCTTGGTGCGTCCCGTCATACCCGGGGATCCCGGGTGTCCGGCGCCTCGGTGACGGTTCGCCCGGGTGCCGCACATTTAGGCTAGGCATGGCTTAGTTGAACTTGCAATTTGCTTAACTAGGGTTAGAGGTGCTGGACAACAAGAACCAGACCGGGGCTCGACCAAAGAGCCCAAGACCGCAGGGCTCCCCCGGAAACGGACGGAGAATCCCGTGCGCAGCACCCTCGACAAGCTCATCTCCTACCTCGGCCTGGCCCTGGCCGGCCTGCTGCTCGTCGGCGGCGGGCTGCTGCTGTGGGGAGCGAACTTCACGAACAGCAATGTGACCGAGCAGCTGAAGCAGCAGGACATCACCATGCCCGCCGGCCCGGCGATCGAGGACCCCCTGATCAAGCCCTACCTGGAGAAGTACGCCGGCCAGGAAATGACCACGGGCGACCAGGCCAAGGCTTTCGCCGAGCACTACATCAAGGTCCACATGGACAAGTCCTCCGCGGGCCGGACGTATGAAGATGTCTCGGGCGAGTTCATCGAGCTCAGCAAGGACCCGAATGCCGACCAGACCAAGGTCGCGGAACTCGGTGCGCTGCGTCAGAGCCTGTTCATGGGCAACACCCTGCGTGGCCTGCTCCTGAACGCCTACGCCTTCGGCACGATGGCCAAGATCATGACCTTTGCCTCGATCGCGGCCTTCCTCGGTGCCGCCGTCATGGCGCTGCTCGGTCTGCTCGGCCTGCAGCACGCCAAGAAGGTCGCCACCCACGAGCCCGTTCGCGCCTGACCGCCTCCTCTCGGCGTCGTCCGGGAGATAAACCCTGCCTTTGTGTCGGAAGAAACCGGCACAAAGGCAGGGTTTTCGGCATCGGGCGGGAATCCGACAGCCCCGGCGCCGGGCCATAATGGCGGCCGTGCAGATCCTCGTCACGGGCTCGATCGCCAGCGACCACCTGATGACCTTCAATGGTCGCTTCGCCGACTCCCTCGTCGTCGAACAGTTGGACAAAATCTCGCTGTCCTTCCTCGCCGACAACCTCGAGATTCGGCGCGGGGGCATCGCGGCCAATATCGCCTTCGGGATGGCCAATCTCGGCATGCGCCCGGTGCTTGTCGGGGCCGTCGGGGAGGACTTCATCGCCTACCGCAGCTGGCTGGAGCGCCATGGCGTCGACTGCGAGTCGGTCCTGGTGTCGGCGACCAAGCACACTGCTCGATTCGTCTGCACCACCGACAAGGACATGGCCCAGATCGCCACCTTTTATGCCGGCGCGATGAGCGAAGCCCGGATGATCGAACTCGGCCCGATCGCCTCGCGCGTCGGCGGAGCCGACTATGTGCTCATCGGCGCGAACGACCCGCAGGCGATGCTGCGGCATACCCGCGAGTGCCGCACCCGTCGCATCCCGTTCATCGCCGACCCGAGCCAGCAACTCGCGTTCAGCGACGGCCCGCAGATCCGCGAGATGATCGAGGGCGCCTCCTATCTGATCACCAACGAATATGAGGCCCGCCTCACCGAGCAGAAGACCGGCTGGTCACGCGAGGAGATTGCCGCCCGCGTCGAGCACCGGGTCACCACGCACGGAAAGGATGGCGTGAGCATCGAAACGCCCGGCGAGGAGACGATCCATGTCGGCGTCGCCGCCGTGGACCGGCTCGCCGATCCGACCGGTGTCGGTGATGCCTTCCGCGCTGGCTTCCTGTCCGGCTTGGCCGCTGGCCTCGGCCACCGCCGGTGCGCCGAGATGGGCTCGGTCCTGGCCGCGCACGTCATCGAGACCGTCGGCACCCAGGAGTACGAACTCTCCAAGCGCTCCTTCCTCACCCGCCTCGCCGACGCCTATGGGGAGGATTCGGCGCGCGAGATCGCTCCGCACCTGAAGTGCCCGCGCCCCTGAGCCCCCCGAGCAGGGGTATGCCGTGACCCCCGCCCTCCCCGCCCGGCCTGTGGACCCGGGCCCCAGCCGCTTCTCCTTCGCGCGCGTGGTGGCGGACGCGGGGGAGGAGGACCTGATCGCTGCCGGCGCCGACCTGGCGCCGGCGACGCTGCTCGCGGCGTATCGCGCCGGCGCCTTCCCGATGGGCCTGGACGGACTTGACGACGTCATGGCCTGGTGGAGCCCCGCCGAGCGCGGGATCCTCGACCCGGCGCGACTGCATACCAGCAGGTCACTGGTCCGGTCGGCCAAGGCGATGCGCTTCAGCGTGGACGCCGATTTCGAGGGCGTGGTCGCCGGCTGCGCCGATCCCGCCCGCTCCGGTGCCTGGATCACCCCCGAGATTGCCGAGGCGTATGCGGACCTGCACCGCCTCGGGTGGGCGCACAGTATCGAGGTGTGGGCCGGCGATCGCCTCGCGGGCGGTTTGTATGGCGTGGCCATCGGCGGCCTGTTCGCCGGCGAGTCGATGTTCCACCGCGCCACGGACGCGTCCAAGGTGGCGCTGATGGCGCTCGTCGAGGTCATCCGCAGCGCGCCCGGGCCGGCCCTGATCGACGTCCAATGGCGCACCGACCATCTGGCCAGCCTCGGCATCACGACCCTGGACCGGTCCGCATACCTCGCCCGCCTTCCGGCCCTGACCAGCGCGCCCGGCCCGGATTGGGCCGCCTGGCGCGGACGGCGCCACCGGGTGGGCGGCTGACCCGATCCGTCAGCTCGTCACGACGACCGCGCGCACCTGTCCGTCGGCGTCGTTGTCCACGGACTCGACCGTATGCCCGCGCATGCGCGCCCACGCCGGCACGTCGGCCGCGGCGGCCGGGTCCGTTGCCAGGACGACCAGGCGCGTGCCGCTGGGCAACTCTTTCGCCGCACGCGCCGCGAGGATGACCGGCATCGGACAGCGGGTGCCGCGTGCATCGACGACGACCTCAGCCCCCGCGTCGGGGGACTCAACGGCCAGCTCGCCAGGGGTCACAGCCCGCTCACCCCGAGCCGCTCCCGCAACTCCCGCACCACGTCCGGGAGCTCCGCGCACAGCCGGCGCACGGCGTCCGCCCGATCCGGCACCGCGGCCGCCCAGGGCAGGCGAAGGCGCACATTGCCGTGCGTGAGCGCGCCCATGGCCGCCAGGACGTGGCTCGGTCCCAGCGTGGAGGAGGTACACGCCGAGCCCGAGGCGACCGCCAAGCCGCGCCGGTCCAGTTCCGTCACGATGGCCTCGCCGTCGACGTAGAGCGCGCTGAACGTCAAGACGTGGGGGAGCCGTTCACCAGCAAGGGCGGGGATGTCGAGATCGGGAATGCTCTGCACGGCAGCGACAACGTGCGCGATCAACCTCTCGGCCTTCGCGTTATCACTGGCCCGGGCTGCGGCCGCCTGCTGCCAGGCTTCGGCGGCCGCGAGGGCCATCGGCACCCAGACGGGCGCGTCCGCTCGACCGAACTCCGCCTCGCGGGGCGGCCCCGAGCGACGGAAGCGGGTCCGGGCCGGGACGACGAGCACCCCGAGGGGCGGGCCGGCGACGGCGCTCGCATCGCCGGCCAGGGCGTCATACGTCTCGGGCGCGGGGAGCCGCCCCAGGCTGGCCTGGCCGTCCACGAGCAGTGGGACGCCCGCCTCTCGGCAGCGTTCGTATGCCGCCGCGACCGGCTGGATGATCCCGACCTCGCCATTGGCCTGCTGCAGCGCGGCCACCGCCGTCCCCGGATGAGCCAACGCCGCGGCCCAGTCGTGGGGGTCCACCCGGCCGAGGGCGTCGACGGGCACCTCGGCCAGCAGATCCGGATCGCTCGCCTGGGCGGCGGCATACCGGCCGGGTATGAGGATCGCCGAGTGCTCGACCGCGCTCGCGACGAGCCGGGCACCGGTGCGCCGCCTCGGCCAGGCGAGCCCGTCGAGTCCCGCCGCCAGGGCGGCCGGGCCCCCGCCGAGGTGGAAGCTCAGGTCCGAGGGGGCCACCTCGAGATCGGTGGCGATCGTCTCGCGTGCCCGGTCCAACAGCGCGGCGGCCTGGCGGGCTTCGGCATACAACCGGCGCGGGTCGGCCCAGCCGGCGTCCAGGGCGGCGGCGAGGGTCTGCGCCGCCTGCGGGTGCATCGGGGAGGACATCGCATCGAGCAGCCCGCGGCCTGGCGCGGTGGGACGGGGCACGCTTCGGTAACTTAGCCGACCCCGTCCACACGGTTGGGCCGGGCTGCGGTAGTTTTGGCACCAGCACTCGGCCATGGGTGCTGCTTGCACGATTGTTGATCCGGTCCGACCAGACGAGGTGCCCGTTGCGACTGCCCACCACCGCGGCCACCCGACGCTCCCGCGTCGGCATTGGCTTGGCGTTGACGGCTGTAGTCCTGAGCCTGGGGGGCTGCGGTCTCGCCGGCGCCCAGGGCAAGCTGTCCAATGGCTATCTCCCTGAGGGGGCCACCGAGGGCGCGGATCGAGTCCGCTCCTTGTGGATCGGCTCCTGGATCGCCGCTTTGGCGGTCGGCGCGCTGGTCTGGGGCCTGATGCTCTGGTGTGCGGTCGCCTACAAGCGCAAGGCCGACGACCCGCCGCTGCCCGTGCAGTTGAAGTACAACGTGCCGCTCGAGATCGTTTACACCGTCATCCCCATCTTCATGGTGCTGACGCTCTTCTACTTCACCGATCGTGACGAGAAGGCCCTGACCGACACCAAGGCCACGCCGGACTATGTCATCAATGTCGTCGGCAAGCAGTGGAGCTTCGACTTCAACTACACCACCTCCGACGCCCACGAGGCCGGCACGCAGGCGCAACTGACCGGCAAGCCTGGTGTCGAGGAGACGCTGCCGACGCTCTACATCCCGGTCGGCAAGCGCGTGGAATTCCAACTCGTCGCCAATGACGTCATCCACTCCTTCTGGGTGCCGGCCTTCTTGCAAAAGCTCGACATGATCCCCGGCCGGGTCAACACCTTCCAGGTCGTCCCGACCCGTGAAGGCACCTTCGCCGGCAAGTGCGCCGAGCTGTGCGGCGCCTACCACTCCGAGATGCTGTTCAACCTCAAGGTCGTCAGCGTCGCTGATTACGACAAGCACATCGCGGAGCTGAAGGCCAGCGGCAATGGCGGCCTGCTGCCGATGACGAACCTGCGCGAGGGGATCATCCCGCAGGATCAGGACAAAGTCTCGACGGGAGGCAACTGAGCATGAGCAGCGTGACCAACTCTCCGGCGATGCTGCGCACGGCCGACCGGGTCGAGCACAAGCGACTGGCGCCGGGCACGACGGTCGTGAAGTGGATCACGACCACGGACCACAAGGTCATCGGCAATCTCTACTTCATCACCAGCTTCATCTGGTTCCTCATCGGTGGCCTGATGGCCCTGTTCATCCGCCTGGAGCTCTTCGAGCCCGGGATGCAGATCCTCGATGACAAGCAGCAGTTCAACCAGCTGTTCACCATGCACGGCACGATCATGTTGCTGCTCTTCGCGACACCGCTCTTCGCTGGCTTCGCGAACGCGCTGATGCCGCTGCAGATCGGGGCGCCCGATGTGGCCTTCCCCCGGCTGAATATGTTCGCCTACTGGCTCTACCTCTTCGGCGGCATCATCGCCGCGGCGGGCTTCCTGACCCCGATGGGCGCCGCGGCCTTCGGATGGTTCGCGTATGCCCCGCTGTCCAACTCGGTCTTCAGCCCCGGTATCGGTGGCGACCTGTGGGTCTTCGGTCTGGCTCTTGGTGGTTTCGGCACCATTCTCGGTGGCGTCAACTTCATCACCACGATCGTGTGCATGCGCGCTCCGGGTATGACGATGTTCCGGATGCCGGTCTTCACCTGGACCGTCCTGATCACCTCGATCCTGATCATTCTCATCTTCCCGCCGCTCGCCGCCGCCCTTTTCGCCCTGGGCGCCGACCGCCGCTTCGGCGCGGAAGTGTTCGAGCCCGCCAATGGTGGGCCGATCCTGTGGCAGCACCTCTTCTGGTTCTTCGGCCACCCCGAGGTCTATGTCATCGCGCTGCCCTTCTTCGGGATCATCTCCGAGGTCCTGCCGGTCTTCTCCCGCAAGCCGATCTTCGGCTACAAGACGCTGGTCTTCGCGACCATCGCCATCGCGGCCCTGTCCGTCAGCGTCTGGGCGCACCACATGTACGTCACCGGACAAGTCCTCTTACCCTTCTTCGCCATCATGACGATGGCGATCGCGGTGCCAACCGGCGTGAAGTTCTTCAACTGGGTCGGCACCATGTGGGGCGGACATCTGGTCTTCTCTACGCCGATGATCTGGGCGCTGGGCTTCCTGGTCACCTTCCTCTTCGGTGGCCTGACCGGTGTCATCCTGGCCAGCCCCGCCTTGGACTTCAGCCTCTCTGACTCTTACTTCGTCGTGGCGCACTTCCACTACGTCGTCTTCGGAACCGTCGTCTTCGCGATGTTCGCCGGCTTCTACTTCTGGTGGCCGAAGTTCACCGGGCGGATGCTCGATGAGACGCTCGGCAAGATCCACTTCGCCATGCTGTTCATCGGCTTCCACACGACCTTCCTCATCCAGCACTGGGTGGGCGTCGACGGCATGCCCCGCCGGTATGCCGACTACCTCCCGGAGGACGGCTTCACGCTGGCCAACCAGGTCTCCACGGTCGGCGCGTTCATCCTCGGCGCCTCGATGATCCCCTTCATCTACAACGTGTGGCGGACCTGGAAGTACGCCCCGCTCGTCGAGAGCGACGACCCGTGGGGCTATGGCGCCTCGCTGGAATGGGCGACTTCCTGTCCGCCGCCGCGGCACAACTTCAACTCCATCCCTCGCATCCGTTCCGAGCGTCCGGCCTTCGACCTGCACCACCCCGAGGCCGCGCCGGCCTCGCTGCGGAAGGCGAACCAGGCCGAGGCGCTCGCCTCTGGAAAGGCCTGAGCCCCGTATGAAGACCGAATCCTTCGTCTTCGCTGTCGTCGGCATCTTCGGCCTGGTGGTGGGCCCGATCTATGGCATCGTCACCGACTGGCAGGAGCCGGTCGGCCCCGTCGGCCTGTTGTTGGCCGCCGGTCTGGGCTTCATGGTCGCCTTCTACTTCTGGCTGACCGGCAAGCGCATCGGCTATCGCCCGGATGACAACCTCGACGGCAATATCGATGAGGCGGCCGGTGAGTATGGCGATTTCACGCCGCACTCCTGGTGGCCGCTGTGGCTCGGCCTGACCTCCTCGATCGTCTTCCTCGGTCTCGCCGTCGGTTGGTGGGTCTTCGCGATCGGCGCCTTCTTCGGCGTCTTCGCTCTCGTCGGCTGGGTCTTCGAGCGCTACAAGGGTCAGCACGCGATGTGACCTCGCGCGCGTGAGAACGTCACGGCGAAGGCCCCAACCGCTTGCGGTTGGGGCCTCATCGTTTGTGCTGGGCGCCCGGCTGAACGTGGCGCGATGCCCCCTCTTTCGGCGTCGAGTTCGGGAAACACGCCGACGCCGAGGTGGTGAGTTCGGCGTGTTTCCCGAAGTCGACCAGGGTGGCGGAGGACTGGACTGGTCCTCTGGTCTTTGACTCAGGCGGCAGCGGGTGTGGCGCGCTGTTCGGTGAGCTGAGCAATCAGCCCGGCGAGAGCGTCGGCGTGCTCCGGGTTCGCGAGAGAGCCGTCGGGGGCGAAGGCGGCATACGAACTGGGGATGCCCAAGGTGTCCGCCAGGGGAGCGGCGCCGGCAATGGTCAGCGACCGCACGGTCGACTCGCGGGCCCACAGCGCGTCGCGCGGGGAGCCGGTGGCGGCCAGGACGAGAACGCGTTTGCCGGCAAGCTCCGCGGCGCCCCGAGGGCGAGAAGCCCAGTCGATCGCGTTCTTCAGCACGGCGGACATCGTCGCGTTGTATTCGGGGGTGACGACGATCAGAGCGTCGGCGGCGGCGACCTCGGCCCGGAAGGCGGCAACGGCGTCCGGCAGTGCGTCCGGGACGTCGAGGTCCTCGTCATAGAACGGCAAGTGCGCCGGGAGGGAGCTGATCGTGGCCACCGCGCCCGCGGGCAGGGCGGCGATGGCGGCCTGGGCGAGGCGGGCATTGGTCGAGGCGGCCCGCAGGCTGCCGAGGAGGACGAGAACGTTCATCAGGGGGACTCCATTCACAGTGGTCAATTACTTGACCAATATGCGTTACCCGACCCTCGGAAGTCAAGCCCTTGACCAATCAGCTATGCTGATCGGTATGACGACCTGCCCGGACCCGCTCGCCTTGGTCGGCGATTCGGCCGGCGACTTGGGCGGGGGCCTTTCGGCGGCCGGGCACCTTTCTGGCTCCTGCGCGCCCGTGCGGGGCGAAGTGCGCGTGCCACTTGTGGCGCTCCTAGGCCGGCTGGAGGCGTCCTTTGTCGCCGAATTCGATCGCCGCCTTCGGTCCTCGCCCTTCGCGACGCTCTCGCTCGCGCACTCCCGAAATGTCTTGCGCCACCTCGGCGCCGGACCCCGTCGTGCCAGCCAAATCGTCGCCGTGGCGGACGTGAGCAAGCAAGCTTTGAGTCAGCAAATCACCCACCTTGAGCGGGCCGGCTATCTGCGCACCGAACCCGATCCGAGCGACAGCCGGGCCCGGCTGCTGGTCCTCACCGAGCGGGGCGTCGCCGCCCAGGCCTATGTCAAGGCCGCTTTCGTGGACATCGAAAACGACTGGGCGGCCCTGCTGGGGGAGGAGGACCTGCCGCGTTTGCGCGCCCAGCTTGCCGCGCTGATCTCCGCTCTGTCCGAGGCGGGTCAAGCGTCGTGCAACGCCGATCCATTGCCGAGCTGTGGAGGGGATCTCGGATGATCGAGATGTCCGAAGCCGACTTCGAGGCGGCTGTCGCCGATGCGCTCGATGCCGTCCCTGCCGAGCTCATGCAACTGCTCGACAATGTCGCCTTCTTCATCGACGACGAACCGCCGCCGGAAGAACCCGACCTGCTCGGGGTCTATGAGGGCGTCGCCCTCACCGAGCGCGACGGCGGCTGGGACACCTTGCGCCTTCCCGACCGGATCGTGCTCTTCCGCGGCCCGCTGATGCGGATGTGCGAGTCGCGCGATGAACTCCTGGACGAGATTGAGGTCACCGTCGTGCACGAGATCGCTCACCACTTCGGCATCGATGACGCACACCTCCATGACCTCGGCTGGGGCTGAGGCGATCGCCGCGCCGGAGCAAGGGGCGGCAGGGCGCGCTCAGGGTCGGGTCAGCGGGCAGTTCCTCCGCTTCGTCCTCGTCGGGGGCGTCGGGACGGTCTTGTATGTCGGCTTCTACTGGCTCGCCCGGCTGGTCACCTCGCAGCAGCCCGCGAACGTGCTCAGTTGGACGATCGCGACCGTGCTTGGGAATCTTTTGCACCGCCGCTACACCTATGGGGTGCGCGGCTCGCATCGGCAGAATGCTGACGCGATCATCACCTTCGGCACCGCGCTCGTCGAACTGCTGGTCGCCGCGGCCTTGCTGGCGCGCTGGCCCGAGGCAAATGGCTGGCAGCAGAGCGCGATTGTTGTTCTCGGCACCGCCATCGGTGGCACTGCCCGCTTCGTGCTGAACCTGATCTGGTTCCGCCGCACCTGACACCCCTCTGGTTCCGCCGCACCTGACTCAGCTAGCCCATCGAGTTCGGGAAACACGCCCACGAACGGGCTACGCCACCGGCGCGTTTCCCGAACTCGACGTGTCGACCCACACGGGCGTCTCAGGCGCGGGTTGCCGCGATCCAGCGGTCCAGGGCGGCCGCGGCAGCACCGGAGTCCAGGCTCTCGCGTGCCTGCTCGATGCCCGAGCGGATCGCGGCGACGACAGCGCCGGTCACGGGGGATCCGCATACCTCACCCGATGCCACCGCGAAGGCGGCGCCGGCGTTGAAGAGCACGGCATCGCGGGGCGCCCAGGACTCATCCCGACCACGGCCAGCGAGCAACTCCCGGACCACGCCCGCATTGTGCGCCGGGTCCCCGCCGCGCAGCGCCTCCAGCGGAGCGATCATCAGGCCCACATCCTGCGGACCGATGACATGCTCGCTGACGACACCATCGGCGACCCACCACACCTGAGAGGGCCCGGCGAGCGCCAGCTCATCCAGTCCGTCGGCGCCCCGGAAGACCACGGCCGGTCGCTCGCGCGCGGCGAAGACCCCGGCCATCAGCGCGGCGAGTCGGGCATCGGCGACCCCCACCGCGGCATAGGTCGGCTGCCCCGGGTTGGTCAGCGGACCGAGGTTGTTGAAGACCGTTCCGATGCCGAGCTCACGGCGGGTGGGTGCGGCATACCGCATGGCCGGGTGGAAGGCCTGGGCGAAACAGAAGGTGATGCCCGCCTCGTCGCCGACCGCCTGCACCCGCTCGGGGGTCAAGCTGAGGTCGAGGCCGAGGGCTTCGAGCACATCGGCGCTCCCCGAGGACGACGAGGCCGCGCGGTTGCCGTGTTTGAGGACGCGCAGTCCACCGCCGGCGAGCACCAGTGCCGACATCGTCGAGATATTGACCGTATGCGCACGGTCGCCGCCGGTGCCGACGATGTCGATGCTTTTCGGGGGCGTGGGGAGGCGGTGCGAGTGGGACAACATGACGTCGGCGAGGGCATGCATCTCCTCGACCGTCTCGCCCTTGGCGCGCAGGCCGATGAGGAAGCCCCCTACCTGCGACGGGGTGGCCTCCCCAGAAAAGATCTGATCCATTGCCCAGGTGGCCTCATCAGACCGCAAATCGCGGCCGGCCACGAGCGCGCTGAGAACATCGGGCCAGGTGACCTGGCCCGCCCCCTGGTCCGTCACGGCCCGGGTCAGAGTCCGGTGGGCGCGGCGTGCGGCGCCGGCGCCGAGGCGATCGCCTGCTCCAGCCCGGTGCACAACTCGATCGGGTCGAGCGGGTGGGCGACGGCCGCGTCGGCGAGCGACCAGGCCGCGAGCCACACATCTTGGGGGCGGCCCGTCAGGACCAGCACGGGCGGGCAGTTGAAGATCTCGTTCTTCAACTGGCGAGTCAGGCCCATTCCGCCCATGGGCGCGGCCTCACCATCGAGGATGAGCACATCGAAGCGCTCGTTGTCGACGGCCTCGATGACCGCCGCTGCGGTGGCGCATTCGTGCCACGAGGTGATCTCCAGGTCCCGGCTGGGACGTCGCCCGAGCCCGGCGCGGACGGCATCCCGGGTGGTGTAGTCATCGCTGTAGAGCAGCACGGACAGCGCGCGCGGGCCTGCCGCGGTGCCGGTCTCGGAGTGATCCATGCGCTAAGGAACCGCTGATCAACGGGCGATTCGTGGTCGGGCGGGCGAGGGATGTCGTGGGGGCGTCGGAAT
>NZ_BAAAPO010000008.1:58523-72946 GCF_039531185.1 Nostocoides veronense | reverse complement strand
GCCGCTGCGACGGCCAAGCGATGTAGGTCTCTCACCTCCATCCGAAACAACAGCGCCTCGTGGCGCACGACGTGCTCATCGACGCCAATGACCTTCACGACCTCAAACCGCGTGGGGTCGTTGATCAGCAGCCGCTTGCCTTCAGCCAGGACCGCGTTGTTGGCGGTGTCCCACGCGACCCCGAGTCCCTCGGCGACACGGGCGACGGTGAGGTGTGCGACCACGATCCCTTCCAGCGCCCACCGCAGCCCGGTGTGCGACGCCCGCTTGACGGCGGAGCACGAGACCACCCTCCGGTCCCCGAGTGGGACTGGCGGCTTCCTTCTCCCCGCCGCGACCCGGTCTACTTCTCTTCGGCCGGCCGCTGGAGGTGCACCGCGTGCAGGGCCATGGCAGCCAGGGTGAAGCCGTCCTCGATCGTCCCGTCAGCGACCAAGGAAATCAGTTCTTCCGGGGAAACCCACGTTACGTTAGAGACCTCGGAGTCGTGGGGTCCGGTGGGCTCGTCCTCGATATCTACGAGGACGACCGCGACCCGTTGCGCCAGGAGTCCGGAGTCGGGCGTCACATACCCGAGGACCTCAGCCGCGGTGACGGTGGCGCCGACCTCCTCGAAGAGCTCGTTGCGGGCGGTCTGGAGGACGTCGGTGCCGTGAGCGAAGCCGCGGGGGAACGCCAGCTGCGCCTGCCCAAGGGCGTAGCGCCAGGTGCGGACCAGGGCGTACCGCCCTCGGTAGTGGGCGATGATGACCGCGCCCTCGCCTGGTGTGGCGGACGCGATGCGGACGTAGGTGCCGGCTCGTCCGTCGGGGAACCTCACCGAATCATCGAAAACCCTGACGTAGGGGTTGGCGTAGACCAGCCGTTCCTCCGTACGCCGGATCTCGTCGGACATCAGCCCTCCTCCGCCGTCACGAACTCACCAAGCGACTTCTTGAGCGCGTTCGCCGCCCACTGACGCTGCAGCGCCCTCCAAGCGCGTGGCGAGACGACACCCCCGATGCTGAGAGTGGCGGAAAGTATCCCGAGGCCAGTCGTCCAGCCTCCGCTGACCTGTGCGATAACTGGGACGATGGGGTTCACGGCGAGTCCACCGGCGACTCCCGCCAACCCGCTGGCGAATTGCACTCCCCCTCCTGGACCTGGCGCGAGAATGCCGGCCAATCCATCTGCAAGGAGAGCGACATGCGCCGCCGTCGCATCCTCAAGAGCCCCCATATCCCCCAGCATCACAGCGCCCTTTACGTTGTGGAGACTACGACGCCATTCTTGGTCGTCCGCCATCTCGAACACCTTGGCGAAGGCCGACTTTGCGTTGCCTTCAAACTGCCGCCAGAAGGCGACAGCCGCGTCACCCGGGGCCTGGAACGTGACGGAGGCGGGGAAGATGGTCAACTCGTGATTGCGCTGAGCACGGGCGGATGGCCCCAAGACGTGTGCGCTGGCGGACAAGGCCAGCGATTGTGCGAGGGCGTCCCGTTCCGGATCCTTGCTTCCAAGATCGGTGGTATAGAAGGCGTCGCTGGTTCCGATGGATCGGACGACGATTCGGTTGTAGAGAGTGTTCACCATCTCACGCACCGCATCGAGGTCTGCCTCGGATTTCAGCACGTCCAGGGCCGTCCGGCCGTCTGCTGTCCATGCGCGGTCGCCGTAGTACAGGCTCCGGTCGTTGGGAAGCTTCTGGCCTGGGGCCGCCGTGCGCAACCTCCTGACGGCTTGGATGATGTGCTTCGACGATTCGCTGCCCAGCACCTCGTGCTTGTTGAGTTCGGTCATCACGCGCGAATCGTCTCTATAAAGCCCCATTAACATGTCGTCGATGGAGTGGTAGGGCTTTTCTTTCGGAGTCACCACCAGCTCAGCGTTCTCCACATGGGCGGGGCCGAACCACTTGTCGAGAATGTCGATCAGTTCTCTGCGGTCATAATCGTCGATCAGATTTCGGAAAGCATTCAGGCTTCCCGAGTCAGCGATCTTCCGGACCGCCACCTGAAAGTCTCCATGCCGCTCTCTGGCGTTCAACTCGGGATATAGCGAACTGTAGAAGTAACCACCGTCACTGGTAGCGGTCGTAGCACGCTCGATAGTGTTGGCGACCACATCAAGGAACGTCCTCGCGCGATGGAGGTGCAATTGGACCGGTGCGGGTCGTCCAGTGGCCCACATATTCGAGCTTGAGTGGACTTCCTCGTAGGCCTGAGAGATTGGCTTCAGTACTTTCTGGAACGCGTAGGAATCGAGGGCGTACGACTGCTGTACGACGAGGCGGTTTCCGAAGGCGAAGGCCAGGAGTGCCTCGACCGCCACCTGCGCAGCTGCCTGGTCCCGGCGCTCCGACGACCCCCAGGACGATCGCACGGAGTCCATTGATTCGAGGTACAGCAGGTTGGGCACTGGGATGGTCATAGCTCGCCTTACTTACTGGTGTCGAGCCATCCTGCCACCCTGGTCGCGATGGAAGGATGATCCCCTGCACAGCGACCGCGATCAGGGTGAACCTGGATGGCCTGACCGAGCCGTCGCCAACGCCGCCGACGCCTGGCTAGCCGAACCCCGCGACGTCCAGGCCTACCAACGCCTCATCGACGCCAATAGCTCGGCGCCGCGCCTGGCTCTACCCCACCCTTCGGGTCCGCAGCCTCGAACCAGCCGGACCTGCCCGCAGACATCGGGCCAGGACCTCTTGACACACTGGCCGACTCCAACCCGCCCAGCACGCTCAGGCAGTGTCTTGGCGAGACGTTCTTCGATGCTCTGCAGGCGTGCCCGCGCGGTGGCCAGTTCGCCGGCGCGCGGGAAGGGGGCACCGAGACCGATGCGAGCCTCGTCAGCGTCTCGCTGTGCGCTGTCGAGTTGTCGTTGTAGCGCGGCGGCGCGCTCGGGCAGGGAGGCCACGAGGTTTTCCAGCCTGGTGACTAGTCCCCGGCCGTCGCCGATCGTGGCCGTGTCCATGGTGATGGCCGCGAGGTCGCCGAGGCCGGATATGGCGACGCTTCGACGACGCCGCGACGAGCGCTGCGGCGGGGCTGAAGATCGAGTTCACCCCGGCGGCGGTCGTCCTGGGCGCGGACGGCTTCATCGCGGGCGGTCCTGCCTTTGGTGAGGGCGAGATCCGCGATCTGGTCGCGGAGCTCACTGAGTCCGTCTCGGCGGGCTGAGGGCGACGCCCATCGCGCTGTCGAGCGCAGCCCGCGTGACATGGGGTAATAGTCGGGAGTGGCGCGTGGGAATTCTGAGGCTGGAGGGGCTCATCGCGTAGATTGGGACAATGGCGACCCGTCCGTCCGCACCTCCGCGTGGTGCCCGCACCCCCTCGCGCACCGCGCCCCGTGGCTCCGCCAAGAGCGCCTCCGCAGCGAAATCCCGACCACCGGCTCGCAAGCAGCCAGCGCGCAGCACCGGGCCGTCCTTCGCGGGGCGGGCGCTGCGTGGCGGAGGTCGGGTCCTCGGTGGCGGTGCCCGGCTGGTCGGCACCGGAGTGCGCCGAGCCAGCGGCGTTGACCTTGAACCCGAGCACCGCCGCGATGGCATCGGGCTGCTCCTCATAGCCCTGGCCGTGCTCGTCGCCGCCCGCGAATGGTGGGAGATGTCCGGCTTCGTGGGCGACATCGTCCATGCCGTCACGGCCGGCACTCTGGGCCAGGTCGCCCTCGCTCTGCCGCTCGTCCTGCTCGTCCTGGGGATTCGGTTCCTGCGCGGCACCGCGACGGAGGCCGCGAACACCCGACTGATCGTCGGGCTCAGCTTCCTCACGCTCGCGAGCACTGGGCTGGTGCACATCGCGCACGGCATACCCACCCCCCAGCAGGGCGCTGACGGGATGCGCCGCGCCGGCGGTGTCATTGGCTTCCTTGCCTCCAGCCCGCTGACCGCCGGGGTCAGCGTTTATGGCGCCGTGACGATCCTGCTGCTGGCCGGCCTGTTCAGCCTGCTCGTTCTCACCGCGACCCCCATCCACGCCATCCCCGAGCGCTTGCGCGGCCTGCGCGCGCACCTCGTGCATCCGCACGCCCCCCCGGACGACCAGACCCCGCAGGACGGTATGCCGTCCGCGACCCCTTCCCGTCTCCGCTCCCGCCGCCGACGCGGCGAGCAGGGAGAGACGGGGGAGGGCTTCGAGGGGGACACGGCATACGACCAGGCAGCGACCGTTGCCCGCGAGGGGCGGCGACGGCCGCGACCGGCCCCGCAGCCGGTTGACCCGCCGACAGGCGAACTGCCGGCGGCCGCTGCCATACCAGCGCTCCCGCAGCCAGAGGTCGCCCAGGTCCCGGAGATCAGCAAGCCGGACCTGCAGCCGCCGCCCACCAGCCCGATCACCGGCCGGCCCGAGCAACTCGCGCTCGCGGGCGATGTGACCTACACGCTGCCGGACGCTACGGCGCTGAAGGAGGGCACGCCGCCAAAGGCGCGCTCCGCAGCCAACGACCAGGTGGTCGCGCGACTGACCACCGTCTTGGACGAGTTCGGCATCGACGCCCAGGTCACCGGCTTCACGCGCGGCCCGACCGTGACGCGCTATGAGGTCGAGCTCGGCCCCGGCGTCAAGGTTGAGCGGGTCACCTCGATGAGCAAGAACATCGCGTATGCCGTGGCCTCCGCCGATGTGCGCATCCTGAGCCCAATCCCCGGCAAGTCCGCGATCGGCATCGAAATCCCCAATGCCGACAAGGAAATCGTCTCCCTCGGCGATGTGCTGCGCAGCCGGGTCGCGCACAACAGCGTCCACCCCATGGTCATGGGCGTCGGCAAGGACGTCGAGGGCGGGTATGTCGTGGCCAACCTCGCCAAGATGCCGCACCTGCTCGTCGCCGGTGCGACGGGCGCGGGCAAGTCGAGCTTCGTCAACTCGATGATCGTCTCGATCCTCATGCGCTCGACGCCCGAGGAGGTCCGGATGGTCCTCGTCGACCCCAAACGGGTGGAGCTGACGGCATACGACGGGATCCCGCACCTGATCACGCCGATCATCACCAACCCCAAGAAGGCGGCCGAGGCGCTGCAGTGGGTGGTCAAGGAGATGGATCATCGGTATGACGATCTGGCCGCCTTCGGGTTCAAGCATGTCGACGACTTCAACAAGGCTGTCCGATCGGGCGCGGCGAAGCCCCTGCCGGGGTCGGAACGGGTGCTGGAGCCGTATCCCTATCTGCTTGTCATCGTGGACGAGCTCGCCGACTTGATGATGGTGGCACCGCGCGATGTCGAGGATTCGATCGTCCGGATCACCCAGCTCGCGCGGGCCGCGGGGATCCACCTGGTGCTAGCGACCCAGCGGCCCTCCGTCGATGTCGTCACCGGCCTGATCAAGGCCAATGTGCCCTCCCGGATGGCGTTCGCGACCTCCTCGCTCGCCGACAGCCGGGTCGTGCTGGACCAACCCGGCGCCGAGAAGCTGCTCGGCCAGGGTGACGCGCTCTTCCTGCCGATGGGTGCCAGCAAGCCGATGCGCGTGCAGGGGGCGTGGGTCACCGAGTCGGAGATCCACACGGTCGTCGACCACGTCAAGGGCCAATTGAAGCCGAACTATCGCGACGACGTCGCCGTCGAGGCAGCCAAGAAGCAGATCGATGAGGACATCGGCGACGACCTCGACCTGCTGCTCGCGGCGGCGGAGCTGATCGTCACCACGCAGTTCGGCTCGACGTCGATGCTGCAGCGCAAGCTGCGGGTGGGCTTCGCCAAGGCGGGGCGCCTGATGGACCTGCTGGAGTCGCGTGGTGTCGTCGGTCCGTCCGAGGGCTCGAAGGCCCGCGATGTGCTGATCAAGCCGGACGATCTGGCCGCCACCTTGGCGATGATGCGCGGCGAGGAAGTGCCGGACGCTGTCGATGCCGTCGCGGGGTATGACGACGACGAGGACTCCGAGGATGCATGGCAGCTGACCGGCCGCTAACCCAACCGGTGCGAGCGGGGGTGGTGCCCAGCCGAGCGGGGTTCCTGCGCGCGAGCGGGGTTCGTGAGCGCGAGCGGCCCTATAGCCCCGCTCCCGTACGGAAGGCCCGCTCCGCTTAGCCCGAGATGGCGTCCGTTTCGGCGGGCTGCAAGGCTTGCAGCGCTGCGGCTTCCTCGCGGGCCTGCTGCAACTCCTCGGAGATATCGGTCAGAAACTGGGTGAAGGCCTCTTCACCGTGGACCGGCCCGCCGGCGATAAACCCGTCGGCGCCGAGCAGCACTGCGGATGGCGTGCTCATGGCACCCAGGGCGGCGCCGGTTTGGCCGGCCGGATCGACATACCACGGCACATCGCTGGGGATCGCCTCGCGGTTCGCGTACTCGCGGTAGACGCTTCGCACGGCGATCTCCGGATTTGCCTCGTCGAAGCCGGCCAGTAGCGATTGGGCGCGGACGCACGGGCCGCAGGATTCGTTGAGGAAGGCGAGAAGAACGGCGTGGTACTGCGCGATCGTGCGCAGTCCTATGACGTTGCCCTCCGGTTCCTCGAGGGCCCCGAAGGGGATGGGCAAGCGGACATACTCATCGTCGTCCGCCGCCTCGGCGGTCGGAGTCGTTGCCACGTGCCGACCAGGCTCGGCCCCGCGGTCCACGATCAGCCAGGCGAGGGCGCCGGTGAGGACGGTCATGGCCAGCCAGCCCCAGGTGCGCGCGGAGCCGTCGAGCAACTGCCCCAGGACACTGTCTTCGGTCCGCGAGGCGCTGAGCCAGGCCAGCACCGCCGTCGCCGTCAAGAGGAGATTGCGCACGAGCGTGCGCTGAGTCACGCGGCCGGCTCCCAGCTTGCCGAAGCACGAGCAGTCGACCGGGTGCTCGAAGCGCAGCGCCCGCGCGATGACTCCTGTGTAAGCCGCCATCAGCAGCACGGCCAGGACCGCGACGATGCGGGACAGCGGCGAGGGGGTCAGCAGCAGGGCGAGGGCGAGGGCGATCTCGGCCCAAGGCAAAAGGCGCGGCATACCCGTCCGAGCGAGCATCGATGGCAACCGCAGCGACGTGAAGGCGTCACTGGTCGCCTGCGGCTCGACGAGCTTGGCCACTGCGCTGAGCAGCAAAACCGCCGCGATCAGCAGAGCCGGGACGATCAGGGGTGAAGACACCAGGAAAGTATAGGAACGCGCCTGAGCGGGCCTATCCTGTCGCGCCATGAGCACGTTGTGGCCGGCGCTGCCGGCGAACGACCCACGGGGCAATAGATTCCTGCGGCCGCTTCGCGAACGGCCTAGCGCGATCTTGTTGTCGGCTCAGGCGCTCGCGATGGTCGGCCTGGCCTTCGTCGGCCCGGCGCAGCGACCGATCATCTCGCTGGTGGGCCTGGTCATTCTGACCCTAGCGATCGTGACAGTGCGTGCGACCCCGGCCCTGACCTGGGTCTCCGGCCTGATCGCCCTCCCGGCGCTGCTGCTCGAGTTGTGGAGTATTCGCGATCCGGAACATGGGGCGGTCTTCATTGCCGCCCACAGTCTGCTCGCGATTTTTTACTTCTATGTCGGATATGCGCTGATCGCCTATGTCTTTGATGACCATTGGGTCACGCGGGACGAACTTTTCGCCGTCGGCGCGGCCTTCACTGTCATGACGTGGGCGTTCGCCTACGTCTATCTCGTGGTCCAAGAGATATACCCGGGCTCGTTCGCGGCCTATGAGGGCGTGGGCGAGCGCACTTTCCACGAATTGCTTTATCTTTCCGTCGCCAATTTCACGAGCGTCGGGCTTTCCGATATCGCGCCGATCCTGCCGTTGGCGCGCGCGGTGGGCATGCTGGAGCAGTTGAGCGGCGTGCTCTATGTCGCGATGGTCATCTCGCGTCTGGTCTCGATGTCGGTGCTGCGGCGCAGCTGAGCGTGTCACGCGCCGATGCGGGCACGGGCGGGTGCTCGATCGGCCAGACCGGCCGCGACCTCGTCGGCGGCATCCAGGACGCGAAGGATGTTTCCGCTGGTCAGCTTCCCCAGCTCCGCGCGGGACCACCCGCGCTCCGCCAGGGCCCTCAGCAGGGCCGGATAACCGGTCACATCGCGTAATCCCTCGGGCAGCCGGTCGACGCCGTCATAGTCGCCGCCCAGCCCGACATGGTCGATGCCCGCCACCTCGCGGATGTGTTCGAGGTGGGCCACAACATCCTCGAGGGTCGCCAGCGGGGCCGGGTGCTCCTCGGCATAGCGGGCGCTGAAGCCGTCGTATGCCGTGAGGTCGTTCGCCTGGATGCCGGCCGCCTCCGCGGCAGCGTGCACCTCCTGATCCCAGGCGCGCACGGTCGGTGAGATGAAGCGCGGGACGAAGGTGGCCATGCAGACACCGCCGGCTGCGGCCAAGCGCGCCAGGATGTCGTCCGGCACATTGCGCGGGTGGTCGCAAACCGCGCGCGCCGAAGAATGGGAAAAGATCGGCGGGGCGATCGAGGCGTCCAGGGCGTCCGACATCGTGCTCGGGGCGACATGGCTCAAGTCGACGAGCATCCCGATCCGGTTCATCTCTCGGACCACCTCGACGCCGAAGGCGCTCAACCCACCGTGGCGCGGCACGTCGGTGGCTGAATCCGCCCAGTCGTTGTTCTGGTTGTGGGTCAGCGTCAGGTAGCGCACGCCGAGCGCTCGCATCATCCGCAACGTGCCGAGCGAGTTCGCTAGGCAATGACCGCCCTCGGCGCCGAGAAGCGAAGCGATCCGGCCTTGATCCCAGGCCGCGCGCACCGACGCCGCGCTGTCGGCGAAGGCGAGCCGAACGGCATACCTGCTGATCAACTGGTGGACGAGATCGATCTGCTCGAAGGTCGCGGTGACAGCGTCGACGGGCGGCAGGGTGCCGGGGGCAAAGACCGACCAGAACTGGCCACCGACCCCGCCCTCGCGCAACCGAGGCAGGTCGGTGTGGGTGCGCTCCCCGCGGGTCGCGATGTCGATTTCGTCGAGGTCGTAATCGACCAGTTCGCGCAGTGCCCACGGCAGGTCGTTGTGGCCGTCGATGACGGGCTGGGTCGCCAGGAGTTCGGTCAGGTCGAGCGTCGTCATGGCAGGCAACGCTAGACCCGTTTTACGCATGGCTTACGCAGCTGACCCGTTTGTTGCGGCGCTCGCGGCTGGTCTGTGCGTGGGCAGGATGGCGGCACGCGCGGCGCCCGCCGGGCTGGGTGAGGAGGCAGGCGGTATGACGACTCAAACGATCGGGGCAAGGGCAGCAGATCGTGGCCTGGCGGCGCCCGTCGAGATCGCCGACGACCTCTTCGGCGACATCGTGCTAGCCGATCGGGATGCGCACTTTGCCGACTGGCGCGAACAGGCGGCCGTCGTCTACCTGCCCACCAATCAGCTGTGGGCCATCACCCGATTCGGGCCGCTCAAGGCGGCCCTCGGCGATCCATCGACCTTTTCTTCGGCCAAGCCGACCTTCAACAACTTCATGAATGCCTCTTTGCAGGGCACCGCCCTAGCCTCTGATCCCCCGGAACATTCGGCGCTGCGCAAGGTGCTTGCAGGCAATCTTTCGCCCCGCGTGCTGCGCGTGCGTCAGGACAGCATCACCGAGCACGCCGAGGAATTGGTCGGCGCGGCCGTGACGGCAGGCGGCTTCGATGCCGCCAAGCTCGCGGGCGAATTCCACGCGCGGGTGATCACGGAACTGATCGGCATACCCCGTGCGCTGCGGGCGCGGATGGTGCCCTGGGGTGAAGCGGCGCTCAACCTTTTCGGCCCGTTCAACCAGCGCACGATGCGGCATTTCGTCATCGCCGGTGACCTGGTTGCGTGGGCGAAGAATGTCACGCCGGATGAGCTGACGGAGGGCAGCATCGGCCGGGCCGTCTTCGAGGCCGCAGAGCGGGGTGAGATCCCGCGGGAATCCTGCAGTTCGCTCATCCATCAATATGTCGCGGCCGGCATCGACACCGCCGTAGCGTCCCTGGGGAATGTCATCGGTCATCTGGGCGCGCATCCCGATCAGTTCGAGATCCTGGGCGGCGACCCCTCCCTGACCGCGGCAGCCTTCACCGAGTCGCTGCGCCTCGAGTCGCCGATCCACGCCATGGGGCGGCTTGTGACGCGCGATGTGGAGATCGAGGGCACGCTCGTGCCCGCCGGTGCGCACGTGGCCTTGCTCTTTCCCGCGGCCAACCGCGACCCCAGGCAGTATGTCGACCCGGATCGCTTTGTGGTGGCGCGAAATCCACTCGACCACCTCTCCTTTGGGCACGGCGTCCACACGTGCGCCGGGATGGGGCTGGTGCGCATGGAGGCCGAGGCGTTGCTGCAGACGCTCGTGCGTTCGGTGTCCGCGCTGACGATTGGGCCTGGTCGCCGCAAGCTGAGCAATCTTGTGAGCAGTTGGGGGAGCCTGCCGGTCACGGTGACCGCGAGCGCCTGAGCGCGTCGGGAGCAAGCGCTCCCGGGCGGGCGCCTTAGAGTTGCGCATATGACGGCAACCGAGGCCCGCACGGTCACGCTGGTGACCCTCGGTTGCACGCGCAATGAGGTCGACTCCGAGGAACTCGCGGGACGGCTGTCCTCCCAGGGGTGGACCTTGGTCGACGACGCCGCCGAGGCGGATGTCGCGGTCGTCAACACCTGCGGCTTCATCGAGCAGGCCAAGAAGGACTCGATCGACGCGCTTCTGGAGGCCAGCGACCTGAAGTCGACCGGCCGCACCCAGGCCGTTGTCGCCGTGGGGTGCCTCGCAGAGCGGTATGGGCAGGAACTCGCGGACGAGTTGCCCGAGGCCGATGCCGTCTTGGGTTTCGATTCGTATGCCGATCTGTCTCGGCACCTGCGGGCGATCCTCGGCGGGGCGCGCCCGGCCAGTCATGTTCCGAGTGACCGGCGCCGCTTGCTGCCGCTCACCCCGGCGGCGCGGCGCAGCGAGGCGGGGGCGGTCGCCATACCCGGGCTTGGGCAGCCGGCACCCGGTGCGGTGACGGGGCCAGCGGGCACCTCTTCTGGCGCGGATCTGGCCGCGGTGGCGCCGGCGAGCGGGCCGCCCGTGGTGCGCGCGCGGCTCGATGACCGGCCGTGGGCGCCGCTGAAGATCGCCAGCGGCTGCGACCGGCGATGCGCGTTCTGTGCCATCCCGATGTTCCGCGGCGCCTTCGTCTCGCGGCATCCGGACGAGGTCGTGGCCGAGGCGCGCTGGTTGGCCGAGCGCGGGGTCAAGGAGGTCTTCCTCGTCAGCGAAAACTCCACGTCCTATGGCAAGGACCTCGGGGACCTCGGGGCGATGGAGAAGCTGCTGCCGCGACTGGCCGCGGTCGACGGCCTGGAGTGGGTGCGGGTGTCGTATCTGCAGCCGGCCGAGATCCGTCCCGGCTTGCTAGAGGCCATGGTCGCGACGCCGAAAGTCGTGCCCTGGTTCGACATTTCCTTCCAACACGCCTCGGGGCCGCTGCTGCGCCGGATGCGGCGGTTCGGCGATGCCGAGAATTTCTTGGGGCTCATCGAGCGGGTGCGTGCCCTCGCCCCGGAGGCGGGGATTCGCTCCAATGTCATCGTCGGCTTCCCGGGCGAAACCGACGGCGATGTCGAGGAGTTGGAGGCCTTCCTGACCGAAGCTCGCCTCGATGTTGTCGGCGTCTTCGGCTACTCGGATGAGGACGGCACCGAGGGCATCGGGATGCCGGGCAAGGTCGATGATGACGAGATCGAGGACCGCGTCGCGCGGCTGCGCTCGCTGACCGAGGAACTCACCGCCCAGCGCGCCGAGGAGCGCGTCGGCACCGAGACGCTGGTGCTCATTGAGGGCGAGGAGGAGGGTATGCCGTTCGGCCGGGCCCTCTTCCAGGGGCCCGATATCGACGGGCAGACCAGCGTTTCCAGCGCTCGGGTGCTGCGCGCGGGCGAGGTCGTGCCGGTGACGATCGAGGGCAGTGTCGGGGTGGATCTGGAGGCCGTCGCCCGATGACGGATCCGGTGGTCAAGGTGTCGAATTGGAACCTGCCCAACGCCTTGACGGTGCTGCGGATCGCCCTGGTGCCCTTTTTTGGATGGTTGCTGCTCGCGGAGCATGGATCGGATGACACCTTGCGGTGGTGGGCAGCGGGGCTCTTTGCCTTGGCCATCGCGACCGACCGGATTGACGGCGACCTGGCGCGCAAGCGTGGCCTGGTCACCGATTTCGGCAAGGTCACCGATCCCATCGCCGACAAGGCGCTCACCGGAATGGCGTTCGTCGGATTGTCGGTGCTCGGCGAGTTGCCGTGGTGGATCACGATCGCGGTGCTCGTGCGCGAGTGGGGGATCACGATCATGCGATTTGTCGTGATCCGGCATGGCGTGATGCCCGCCGGTCGCGGCGGCAAGACCAAGACCGCGCTGCAGTCCGTCGCCCTGCTGATGTTCATCCTGCCGCTGTGGACTTTCCCGCTCGCCGATGCTTTGCACGTCATCGCCTGGCTGGTGATGATCGCCGCCGTGGTGCTCACCCTGGTGACCGGTATCGACATCGTCGTCAAGGCGCTACGCCTGCGACAGACCAGCGAGCGCGCGGCGATGAAGCGGGCTCGCCGAGCGGCCCGTGATGGCCGCTGACCCGCGGGCGGAGGAGCGCGAGGCGGGGGTCGCGGAGGCGGCGGCGCGGGTGATCGGGCGGGCAAGGCATACGGGCTGCACGCTGGGGACGGCCGAGTCCCTGACCGGCGGTGGGGTCGCGCACGTCCTGACGTCGGTGCCCGGCGCGTCCGCGGTCGTGCGCGGGGGAATCGTGTCCTATGCCAGCGCGGTCAAGGCCGCCGTCCTCGGCGTGCCCGAGGCGCTCTTGGCCGAGCGAGGGGCCGTCGACGGGGAGGTCGCGCTAGCGATGGCGCGCGGCGCCCGCCGGGTGCTGTCGTGCGATGCCGCCGTCGCGACGACTGGTGTCGCAGGCCCCGCTCCGTCGGACGGGAAGCCTGTGGGGATGGTATTTGTTGCGGTCAGTGCGCCCTCCGGTGACATCGTGCGCGAACTGGCGTTGTCGGGGTCGCGAGCGGACATCCGGTCGGATACGGTGGCGGAAGCGCTGCGATTGCTGGAGCGTTCGCTCGACGCGGAGCCGACCCTCGGGTCCGTTGTCGGACCAGGGGAGTATCTTTCCCACACAGACGAACAACGATGAGGAGAGGTTGATGACGCTGCTTCGGCGTGAGCTGGGTGAAGCGCTGCGCGACGAGCGCACCGCACAGGGCCGCTCCCTGCGGCAGGTCTCCGCGGCGGCCTCCGTCTCCCTCGGCTACCTCAGCGAGATCGAGCGCGGCCAAAAAGAAGCCTCATCCGAGTTGCTCACCGCCGTATGTGGAGCCCTCGGCGTCCCCCTCTCCGCTGTGCTGAGCGATGTCAGCCTGCGTATCGCCCGGGCCGAGGCCATCGAGGCTGGCCTGACCCCGCTGCCCCTGGCGCGGGCCGGCAAGCCGGTTTCTGCCTCCGCCGCCTGAGCGCTTCGGACGCTATGGGCTCCTGAGGCGGGGCCACGCGCACAGCGCACGCGGCCGATTCCCGTCCTTTTGGAATCCGACGACACGGCAGGCGGGCTCAGCGCGGGGAGCCTGGCCGCCGGTATGTCGATCGTCTGCCACCCGAGGCGCCCAGCGGGCGCTGCCGGCGACCGTCATCGGTGGGGGCCAGACCACCTTGGCAGGTGGGGCAATAGAACATCGTGCGCGTCCGAGGGGCTGGCCCGATGCCCGCCACCCGGATGGTGTCGTTGCAGCGGCGGCAGGGTCGACCGGACCGCGCGTGCGCGAACGCCACCTCGTCGCGGCCGTCCCGCCCGGTCGAGCGTTGGATGCCTGTGGCTGCGGCGCGGGTCATCAGATGCACAACCCGATCGAGCAGCGCGGAGATGTCCTCGACCGGCAGGGCGCTCGCGGGGGCCCAGGGCGAGATCCGGCGGATGAAGAGGCCCTCCGAGGCCCAGAAGGTCCCGATCCCCGCGAGATTGCGTTGGTCCAAGAGGGCCTCACCAATGGGCCGGCCGGGGCCTGCTCGCAGATTGGTCATCGCTCGATCGAGGTCCCAGTCCGCACCCAGGATGTCGGGGCCGAGGTGTGCCAGCCGCTGCCCCGACTCGCTGCTGGGCCAGAGTTCCACGAGGCCGAGCCGGAGCCCGAGGCCGGCCCAGTCTGCGGTCTCCGCGAGCACCCGCAATTGCGGATTGGCCCGGGCGCGGTCGGTCATCTCCGTCGCCGGGCGCAGCCGATAGCTGCCCTCCATCCGCAGATGGGTATGCAGTGTCACCCCCGTGTCGAGGTCGTGCAGCAGGTGCTTGCCGCGACTCGTCACGGCGAGCGTGGTGGCGGGCAGCAGGTCGAGGCCGCCCAGCTCGCCCCAGCGCAACTCCAGGCGGGTGAGCGGCACCCCGGCCAGCGCTCGGTTGAGGCGGTCGGCCGTCCGCCAGACCGTGTCGCCCTCAGGCATCCGAGCCCGCTCCCGGGGCGACCACCGCGCCTAGCGCCCGATCGGTCACCCACCAGCCGTCGAGTTCGGGAAACGCGCCGGTGGCGGCGCGTG
>NZ_BAAAPO010000008.1:0-58482 GCF_039531185.1 Nostocoides veronense | reverse complement strand
GCGCGTGATTTCGGGCGTGTTTCCCGAACTCGACCTGTGGCTCGGACCCGCGAGGTCATCGCCGAAGCCGCAGGCCGCGGGGGGTCAGGGTGAAGCCGGCGCGCTCGAGCGCAGAGGCGATCGGGTGGCCGGCGGCGAGCACGGAGGTGCCATCGGCCTTCTCGACCGTCAACCGCCCGAGCGCGCCATCACGGACGGCGAGCGCGAGAGCATCCGCGCAACCTTGGAGGGCATCCTCCTGCGCCGGCCACGACAGCAGCGTCTTGCCGCCGCGCTCGACATACATCACCAAGGCGCCGTCGACCATCACGACCAAAGCCCCCGCCTTGCGGCCCGGTTGATGGCCCGAAGCCTCGGGGCGCTCGGGCCACGGCAGCGCCGCACCGAACGGATTGGCTGGATCGGTGGCGGCCAAGACCAGCGCAGGCACTGGTCCGGTCGCCGAGCGCAGGGCGTCGATGACGCCCGTCGTCGCGAACTGGGCAGCCCCGAGCGACTCCACGAAGTAGCCGCGCCGCAGCCGTCCGGTCTCCTCGGCGGCCGCGAGCACGCGGTAGATCCCGGCAAAGCCACCCGGGACATCCTCAGCGGCAATCACCGAGCGCGTGAGAACGCCATAGCGATCGAGCAGCACCTCGGCGGTCGTCACGGCGCGGGTTGTCGCATCCAGATCCGGCTCGGGAAGCAGTGACCATCGCCCGGTCGCGATCGGCGGCACGCCGCTCAAGCCAAGCCCCGCGGCGCGGGCCAAGCCGCCGCTTCGGGGTATGCCGGCCAGGCTGCCCCGCCGGCCATAGCGCGTCGAGCGCGGCGCCGGACGCGGCTTTTGCTTGTGCGCGCCCCGCCCGCCGGCCAAGAGCGCCCGAACCGGCGCGAAGGTGTCGCCAGTGACCTCGCCAGCCCACACCAGCTCCCACAGCGCGGTCGTCGCCTCGCGGTCGGAACTGAGCTGGGCGGCGGCGACCAGCCCCGAGAAGAAGTACGCGCCGCCAGCACTGAAGGCCGCTCGCAGTGCAGCGGTTGCCCCCATCTCCGCGACTGATCCCTCGATCTCCGCGACCGATCCCTCGGCCGGGGACCGGCCAGCGTCCGCGGGAGGGCCCACCCGCGGTGGGTGCAAGGTCGCCGCCGCGCTCTCGGCGAGGTGCAGCGACACCCAGCCGTCGTCACCGGGCAGCGACCCGTGCCCCTGCCAGAGCACCTCACCGGCCGACATCAACTCATCCAGCATGGCGGGCTGATAGCCGGACACTCGGGCGGGCAGCACCAACGACTCGATGGCACTCGCGGGCAGCAACGAGCCACTCAGTTGCTCGACGACGCGCAGCACCCCTTCGGTGCCGCGCACCCGGCCACCGACACCCTGCCAGCCGGGGAGGAAGCGGGCATACTGCCGAACCTCGACGGCCTCGACCTCGGCGCGCAGGCTGGCGAGCGAGCGGCGGCGCAGCAGCCGCAAGACCTCCGCATCACAGAACTCCGTCCCGGCCCCGGTCGGCAGGAACTCACCTTCGGCAATCCGCCCAGACCCCGCGAGCCGACGCAGGGCATCGTGCGCCACCGCGGTGCCGATCCCAAAGGCAGCGGCGAGATCGGTGAGCAGGAAAGGGGTGTGGGTGCGGGCATATCGCGCAACCAACTCCCCGAGCGGATCGACGACCGAGTCGAGGAAGGCCATCGGCAGGCCGACGGGCAAGGCGGTGCCGAGGGCATCGCGCAGCCGCCCGGCGTCCTCGGCGACGGCACACCGCTGCTCCCCGGCGACTCGCACGGCGATCACCCGACGCTGCTCCGACAGGCTCGCCAAGGCCCCCGCCAGATCGACGGCGAGCTCGGGTGTGACGCGCGCCCGCAGATCGTCCTCGCTGAGCGGCCCGAGGACGCGCAAGAGGTCGGTCAGTTCGTCGGGATTGCGGGCCGCCCGCTCGGGCGTCAGGCGCTGCAGCTCAGCGGCGGTGCGGGTGATCGCCGCGGGATCGAGCAGTTCACGAAGCGCCAGACCCTCACCGCGGCCGAGCAATTCGGCGAGCAATTGCGGATCGAGCGCCAGTGCGGCGGCGCGACGTTCGGCGAGGGGGGAGTCGCCTTCATAGAGGTACTGCGCGACATATCCGAACATCAACGAGCGCGCGAACGGCGACGGCGATGTGCTCGCCACATCGACCGTGCGCACCCGCCGGGCGCCGATGGATCGCATCAGCTCGACAAGTCCGGGCACGTCATAAACATCCTGCAAGCACTCGCGCACCGTCTCCAAGACGATCGGAAAGTCCGGATAATTCGCGGCGACCGTGAGCAATTGGGCGGCGCGTTGCCGCTGCTGCCACAGCGGCTGACGCTGATCGGGCCGACGCCGCGGCAGCAACAAGGCCCGCGCCGCGCATTCCCGGAAACGCGAGGCGAACAAGGCCGAGCCGGGAAGCTGCGCCGTCACCATCGGCTCGATCTCTTCGGGATCGAGAAAGAGCAGCTCGCTCAGCTCGGCACCCGCGTCGGCGCCATCATCGAATTCGATATCCGGCAGCCGCAGCACGATCCCGTCATCGGCGGCCATCGCTTGCACCTCAACGCCATAGCGCTCGCGCATGCGCGCACCGATGCACAAGGCCCAGGGCGCGTGCACCGGCATGCCGAAGGGGGAGTGGATGGCGACCCGCCAGTCCCCGATCTCGTCGCGGAAGCGCTCGGCGACGATCGTCGTGTCGCTGGGCACGACACCGGTCGCCTCCTGCTGCTCTCGCAGGTATGCCGTGAGGTTGTCCGCCGCCCATGGGTCCAGTCCCGCGGCGCGCACCCGTGCGGTCGCCTTGGCAGCGCTGAGTCCGGCGACCTCTCGAACGAAAGCCCCGAGGGCGGTTCCCAGCTCGACCGGGCGCCCCTGCGTTTCGCCTTTCCAGAAGGGCAGCCGGCCCGGCTCTCCGGGCGCCGGGGTGACGAGCACCTGGTCGCGGGTGATTTCCTCGATTCGCCAACTGGAGGTGCCGAGGGTGAAGACATCGCCGACACGGGATTCGTAGACCATCTCTTCGTCGAGTTCACCGACGCGCCGGCCTGGCCCGTCGGTCGCGAGGAAGACCCCGAAGAGGCCTCGGTCGGGGATCGTCCCGCCGCTCGTGACCGCGAGATGCTGGCCGCCCTTGCGCGCAATCACGGTGTCCGCCAGGCGATCCCACACAACGCGCGGTCGCAACTCCGCGAACTCCTCGCTGGGATAGCGTCCGGCCAGCATGTCCAGCACCGCCTCCAGCACGGTGCGGGACAGGCCGGCATAGGGCGCGGCGCGGCGCAGCAGGGCGTGCAGGTCGGCGACACTCCAGGTGTCCATTGCCGTCATCGCGACGATCTGCTGGGCGAGCACATCGAGCGGGTTGGCGGGGACCGTGAGCGCCTCGATCGCCCCGGCGCGCATCCGCTCGACGACGACAGCGGTCTGGACGAGATCGCCGCGATATTTGGGGAAGAAGTAGCCGCGGGAGACCGCTCCCACCTGGTGGCCGGCGCGCCCGACGCGTTGCAGCCCGGCGGCCACGCTGGGCGGCGACTCGACCTGAACGACGGCATCGACGGCGCCCATGTCGATGCCGAGCTCGAGGGAACTGGTGGCGACGACAGCGGGCAGCCGCCCGGCTTTGAGGGCCTCTTCGATGTCGAGGCGTTGCTCTTTGCTCACCGAACCGTGGTGAGCCCGGGCGAGAATCGGTGGGGCACCAGCCGACCCACCCGCCTGGGCCATAACCTGGGCGGGGGTGCGGGGCGGTCGGCTCCGCATACTCTCGACCGCGGACTCCCCAACAACCGCCGCCGGGTCGAGCACCGAGGCATCCTGCTCCGCGGCTGTGAGGCGTTCGTCCCAGATCTCGTTGAGCCGGGCGGTGAGCCGCTCGGCGAGGCGGCGGGAATTGGCGAAAACCAGTGTCGAGCGCTCGCCATCGACGAGATCGACGATCCGCTCCTCGACGTGCGGCCAGATGGACGTCCGCCGCTCCGGGCCGCTGGCCGCCCCGGCGAGATCGCCCGACGGCTCGCCGAGCGTCGACATATCGGCCACTGGCACGACGACCTGCAGGTCCCATTCCTTGGTGGACGGCGGGGCGACGATCTGCACGGGGCGCCCACCGGACAGGAAGCGCGCGACCTCTTCGATGGGCCGCACGGTCGCCGAGAGGCCGATGCGCTGGGCCGGCTTGGGGAGCAGGGCGTCGAGACGTTCGAGACTGACGGCCAGGTGTGCGCCGCGCTTGGTGGCGGCCACCGCGTGCACCTCATCGAGGATGACCGTTTCGACGCCGGCCAGGGCCTCGCGCGCGCTGGAGGTCAGGAGCAGGAAAAGCGACTCCGGCGTCGTGATGAGGATGTCGCTCGGCCGCTTGCCGAACGCCCGGCGCTCCGCGGCAGGAGTGTCGCCCGAACGCACCGCCACCGAGACATCCGGCGCGGGCAGGCCGAGCCGGGCCGCCGCATGTCCAATCCCCACGAGTGGCGCCCGCAGGTTGCGCTCCACATCGACCGCGAGCGCCTTCATGGGCGAGATATAGAGAACGCGGCAGCGGTGCAGCGGGTCCTCGGGAATCGGCTCGCGCACCAGCCGGTCGATGCCCCACAAGAAGGCGGACAGCGTTTTGCCTGATCCGGTGGGGGCCACGACCAGCGCGTCCTGCCCGCCGCTGATGGCTTCCCAGGCGCCCTGCTGCGCCGCCGTGGGCGCCGGAAAGCTGCCCCGGAACCACGCTTGCGTGGCGGGGGAGAAGCGCTCGAGCACATCACCTGTCATCAGATTGCCAACTCTCGCACGCCCGACCGACAACCCCCTCGGGGAGCTTCGACACGGCATATGCCAGCCCCAGCCTGACTCCCCTATTCGGTCGTGACTCGTCGGTTTGGACGTGACTCCTCCATCCGGCGGTAGGAGTCACGACGAAAGGTGCGAGTCACGACCGAATGGGGGAGTTGTATGCCGTGCCCTCACCCCGCGCGATGAGAGGCCAGCCCAACCGACGCTCAGTCGGTGATGCCCAACTCCTCGGCCGCGCGCAGCAAGCGGGCTTCCAGCATGTCGGTCAGCGAGGCGACATAGGTCGCCGTGATGTGCGAACCGGACCGATAGACCAGGACATTCCCGATCACCGGCCAGCATCGATCGCCCGGACACACCAGGTCATTCATCGATACCAAACGCGCCGTCTTGACCTGCTCCACGGCAGCCGCCATCGACGGTGTCCCCCGGCCCGGACCCGAGGGCACCGAGCACGCGTCCATATAGGTCTTCGGGTGCTCGGCGACGCAGGAATACACCTCCTTGCCGGGGTACGGATTGTCGGCGATGGCGATGACGGGAGCCTGCAGGTCCTTCCACCAGCGGACATACCCAGCCGCCAACTCCGCCTCATTGCGCTGACCGTTCACCCAGGCCCAGGGACGCAGACTCGAGGTAATCATGAGGGCCGGCGGGTCGGCGACGAGCCGCTTGTGCACCTCCTCGCCCCACAGCCGGCAGGACGTGTAGTCCTTGCCATCCTGATCGAAGACCACGTCCGCATACGCGCACGTGGACTTGATGTAGAGCACCAGGTGCCACCTGTTGCGCGTCGCGATCGGCTCCAGAGCCGGCATCCACTGCAGCATCTTGGAGTCCCCGACCACCGCCACCCGCGTTGGGGAGGTCAGGTCGCCGTACTCACAGGTCTTGACCTCGACCGCATCGATCGTGGCCTGACATTCGTCCAGGTGCGCCTTGGGGACATCGTCGACGGCTTTCAGCGGATCGGGCGTGATGCCCAGCGCCGGATCGTTCAGCGTGGACGGGTTCTTCGCCCGCTCAAGCAGGTCCTTCGCGCCCTGGACATCCGCGCCGGACGCAGCGACTTTCACCCCGCCCACGCGCGCGGCGGCATACGTCGCGGCACCGGCAGCCACCCCGAGCAGCGAGCAGGCCAGCCCCACGAGCAAAGCGACCTTGGCGGATGCCGACACGCGGGGGTGATAGCGAACCGGATTCTCGATGTACTTGTGCGTCGCCCAGGCGGGGATCGCCGAGAAGGCCACCGCGACGGCTGCCCAGAGACGGGAGCGGTCGGTGAGGTGGTCGGCGATGACCACTAGCGGCCAGTGCCACAAGTACAGGGAGTAGGACAGCGCACCGATCGCGACCGGCCACCGGGTGCCGAGGAAGCGCGCCGGACCCTCGGGACCCGCCGTGAAGCCACCGAGAATGACCAGCCCAGCACCCACGGTCGGCACCAGCGCCGCGCTGCCGGGCCACGGCGTCGAGGTGGACTGGAGGAACAAGCCCACCGTCAGCAGGGCCAGCCCGCCCCAGGCCAGGGCGCTGCCGTATGCCGGCCGGAGCCGCTGCCATACCGGCACCCCCACCGCGACCAGGGCCCCCACGCCGAGCTCCCACAAGCGGGTGGTCGTGACGAAATAGGCGCGCGCCGGCGCGGTCGCCGTGAGATGAATGGACCAGGCGAGCGAGGGAATCGTGATGGCCGCGAGGCCCAGCGCCAGGCCGGGGCGGGTGGCGATATGGCCGCGGCGAATGACGAAGGCCAAGAGCACGATCAGCAGCGGCCAGACGATATAGAACTGCTCCTCGACGGCCAGGCTCCAGAAATGCTGCACCGGCGAGGCACCGACATCTTCGGCGAGATAGTCGACCGAGCGGGAGGCGAGGCGCCAGTTCACGACATAGGCCGCCGCCGCCATGATGTCGCCGCCGAAATCCTCGCGATCGACCCGGCTCAGCAGCGTGGAGGTCAGGATCGCGGTCGTGACCAGGACGGTCGCCGCGGCCGGGAAGAGCCGCTTGGCGCGTCGGGCATAGAAGCGCGGAAGCGAGACCCGGCCCTCGCGTTCAACCTCGCGCACCAACTGGCCGGTGATGAGGAAGCCGGAGATCACGAAGAAGATGTCGACGCCGGCGAAGCCCCCGGACAGCCCGGGCAGCCGTGCGTGGTACCACATAACCGTCAGGACGGCGATGGCCCGCAGGCCCTCGACGTCGGGGCGGAAGCCCTTGGGTTGAGCGCCCGCAGGCGCCGGTGCCGGGGAGGCGGCAAGGGCGGTGGACATGGGTATGCGGAGTGCTCTCGTTCGAGGGGGCCCAAGGCGGGGGACTCTTTAGGGTACTGATATGGCGCCCCACTCCCAGAATCCGCGGCAGTCAGCGACCACGGCCTCGTGGCCTGCTGAGGCCCTGGCTGCGGTGGCGCTCGCGGGGGTGATTCACCGGATCAATGACCGGGTGGGTGCCAATGATGTGGGGTCGCGGGCAGCGGTGCTCCTGCCGCTCGTTGGCGTTGGTGCGCGGGTGGTGGGCGCGGGCTTGCCGCGGTTCGCCGGGGCAGCGCGTATGACGCACCGCGCCGCCTTGGTCCTGGCCGCCGGTCACGTGGTGGGCCGGCCGGTGCTCGCCGCCCGCGGCCGCTGAGCCGCTCCCGCTGAGCTGCTCGCGGTCAGCCGGCGCGCGGTCAGCGGCCTTCGAGGGCGAGCAGGATTTCCTTGGCGGGCAGGCCCCCGAGGTAGCCGCCCAGACTCCCATCCGAGCGCAGCACCCGGTGGCAGGGCTGCAGGATCGGCAGCGGGTTCGTGGCGCACGCGCTGCCCACTGCTCGGATGGCTTTGGGGTTATCGAGCGCGGCAGCGACCTGGGCGTAGGTAGCGGTCTCGCCATACGGGATCGCGGTCAGGTGGCCTTGCACCCTTGCCCGGAAGCCGCTGCTCAGCGCGTGGTCGAGCGGGAGGTCAAAGGCCGTGCGCCGGCCGCGGAAATAGCCGTCCAGCTCGTATGCCGTCGCCTCCAGCCGGTTCGGCGCCAGGAGCACTCGAGGGCTCAGGCGGGTGGCGAGATCGGTGAGGACCGCGTCGAAACCCTCGATCGCGAACGCCACGCGAACCACGCCGCGAGGGGTCGCGGCGAGTAGGAGCGGGCCGACGGGGGAGTCGATCTCGCGATAGGCGATCTCGAGCAGGCCATTGGCGTCCGCGGCGCGCGCGAGCCGGGTATGCAGGGCGGCCAGGTCCTCAGGGTCGACGGGCGGGGTGCGGGGGTCGGTCGTCATACGAAATCCTCGGGATTCAGCGAGCGGCGCAGCGCGGCGAGGCCATCGCTGGCCGCGCGCCGCACGGCGGCGGGGGTGGAGCCGATGAGTTCGGCGGTTTCGGTATGCGGGAGCCCGCCGTAGTAGTGATGAGCGATGGCGAGGCGTTGCTTCTCCGGCAGGCGCGCGACGTGCGCCCAGATGCTCTCGTTCGGGGTGGGGGGCGAATCTCGTTCTGGGAGAACGTCAATGGGTATGGCGCGGCGCGCCCGCCCGCGCAAGATGTCGATGCACTTGCGGCTGGCGACGCGCACCAGCCAGGCCTCATGGTGGGTCTCCGGGTCGAGATCCGGCCAGGCGCGCAGGGCCGCGAGGAAGGTCTCGGACCAGGCGTCGTCAGCGTCGGCACCGGTGCCGAGGATGCCGCGGCATACCCGCAGCACGCGCGGTCCGTGCTCGGTGACTGCGCGCTCGAAGGGGAGGGTGTTGGCCATCGTCTCCATAGTCGCTGACGCGGACAGATGTGTGAGGTCGTCGGCGTGTCTGATTGCGTCGAACAGATGTTCGGCTACGCTCATCCACAGTCAGGAGCTCGACTTCGCGTTATCCACAGCTTTTCGAGTGGGTCTGCCGGGTTGTCGGTGCTCTTGTCTAGCGTCTGATCACAGCGCGGAAAACCGCGGTGGGGTCGAAGGCAGGCGCGCCCAGACCACGAACAAAGGAAGGTGTGGCATGGCCGGCAAATCGGACATCGACAAGGCAATGGACAACAAGAGTCGCTCACTCGACACCGTCATGGGGCAGATCGAGAAGAGCTTCGGCAAGGGTGCGGTGATGCGTCTCGGTGACGAGGTGCGCGCACCGATCGAGGTCATTCCGACCGGCTCGATCGCGCTCGATGTGGCTCTGGGGATTGGCGGGCTGCCTCGCGGTCGGGTCGTCGAGATCTATGGCCCGGAGTCCAGCGGCAAGACGACGGTGGCCCTGCACGCGGTGGCTAATGCACAGCGCAATGGCGGCATCGCCGCTTTCATCGACGCCGAGCACGCGCTCGACCCGGAATATGCCAAGAAGCTCGGCGTCGACACCGATGCGCTGCTTGTCAGCCAGCCCGACACGGGGGAGCAGGCGCTCGAGATCGCGGACATGCTGATCCGCTCCGGCGCCTTGGACATCATCGTCATCGACTCGGTCGCAGCGCTGGTGCCGCGGGCCGAGATCGAGGGGGAGATGGGTGACAGCCATGTCGGTCTGCAGGCGCGTCTGATGAGCCAGGCGCTGCGCAAGATCACCGGCGCCCTCAATAGCACCGGCACGACCGCGATCTTCATCAACCAGTTGCGCGAGAAGATCGGCGTGATGTTCGGCTCGCCCGAAACCACCACCGGTGGCAAGGCGCTGAAGTTCTATGCCTCGGTCCGGCTCGACGTGCGCCGTATCGAGACGCTCAAGGACGGCAACGAGCCGGTCGGCAACCGCACCCGCGTCAAGGTGGTCAAGAACAAGGTCTCGCCGCCCTTCAAGCAGGCGGAGTTCGACATCCTCTATGGCTTGGGCATCTCCCGGGAGGGTGGCCTGATCGATATGGGTGTCGACCAAGGCTTCGTGCGCAAGTCCGGCGCTTGGTACACCTACGACGGCGACCAGCTCGGCCAGGGCAAGGAAAACGCCCGCAACTTCCTCAAGGACAATCCCGACCTGACCAACGAGTTGGAGAAGCGGATCAAGGAGAAGCTCGGCATCGGGCCGCGGGTCGATGCCCCGGCACCGGTCGCCGACGTCCCGGTCGAATTCTGAGCCGGTGACCGATAGCTCGCCGGCCGATCTCGACGCACTACGCGCCGCGATCGGCCGGATGGAGACCGGCGGGCCACCACCACACCACCCGCCCCGGTCGTCGCCGGATGCCCCGTGGGATGCCACTGCATCCGGCGACGACCACCCCGACGCTCGCGGGGGCCGGCAGCGTGCCGGCCAGGAGCGTGCCGGTCGGGGGCGCCGCCAGCCTGGGGGCGACGACGACCGGGGTGCCGGCGACTCGCGCCCGGCGCGCGACCCCCATGCGGTGGCGAAGGCGATCGTGTTGCGGCAGTTGACGAACTCACCCAAGACGCGAGCCCAACTGGAGCAAGCGCTCGCCAAACGCGAGTGCGACCCGCAGGTCGCGCGGGAGGTCCTCGATCGACTCACCGAGGTGGGTTTGGTCGACGACACGGCCTATGCGCAGATGTTCGTGCGTTCCAAACAGCAGACGCGGGCGTTGGCGAAGTCGGCGCTGCGTCGCGAGCTGCGCACCAAGGGGGTGGACGACGAGACGGCGGCGGAGGTCTTGGACGGACTCTCGGATGCCGCCGAAGAGGAGCAGGCCCGAGAGCTGGTCCGGGCGCGCATTCCCCGCTTGCACGGACTCGATCGCCAGGTGCAAGTTCGGCGGCTCGCGGGATTGCTCGCGCGCAAGGGCTATCCCTCCTCCATTGCCGGGCGAGTGGTCTTCGAGGAGCTTGATCTTGCGTCGGAGCACCGGCGGGACTGAGGGGCGCTGGTGCGGATCGACCGGGGCGCCGGCCGGGACACCGCTCGCGATGAGCTGACCTGTTAGGCCCGCCTGGGTCGTTCGGTGGGCATATAGTCACAATGACGCAATCTCCACGAAGGGAGTGACGGCATGGTGACAACGGAACGGGCGATGCCCGCGGGGGAGGGCGGGCGCCGCCCGGCTCGATATGCCGCCAGTCCCGGGATGCTCACGGACCGCTACGAGCTGACGATGTATTCCTCCTTCGTCGAGGACGGCAGCGTCGACAATCACTCGGTTTTCGAGGCCTTTGCCCGGCGCCTTCCGACCGGCCGGCGCTATGGCATGCTCGCCGGGCTTGGTCGGCTCATCCCGCAGATCGTCGGCTTCGGCTTCGACGACGCCGAGCTGCGCTACTTGCTCGACACGGGCGCCATCACGCCGAAGGCCGCTGATCGACTGGCGAACTTCTCCTTCTCCGGCGACATCACGGCATACCCCGAGGGGGAGATCTACGTCCCCGGAAGCCCGGTCCTCACGGCGGAAGGGCCGCTCGGAGAGTGTCTGCTCTTGGAAACCCTCGTCCTGTCCGTGCTCAACCATGACACCGCGGTGGCCAGCGCCGCGGCACGCATGGTCACCGCCGCAAGCGGTCGCCCAATCATCGAGATGGGGACGCGGCGCACGCACGAGCAGGCGGCGATCGCGGCGACGCGGGCGGCATACCTCGCCGGCTTCGCCAGCACGAGCAATCTCGCGGGCGGGCACATCCACGAGATCCCCACGGTCGGCACGGTGGCCCACGCCTTCATCCTCGCCCACGAGAGTGAGCGGGCCGCCTTCGCCAGCCAGGTCGCGGCCCTCGGGCCGGGAACGACGCTGCTCGTCGACACCTACGACATCGAGCACGGCATCCGCACGGCGGTCGAGGTCGCTGGGCCCGACTTGGGGGCCATCCGCATCGACTCCGGCGACCTCGATATCGAATCGCGCCGCGCCCGAACGCTTTTGGACGAGCTCGGTGCCACGAACACACGCATCGTCGTGACCAGCGACCTCGACGAATACGTCATCACCGCCCTCGGCGCCGCGCCCATCGACGGTTATGGCGTCGGCACGCGCGTCGTGACCGGTTCGGGCCACCCGACGGCGGGGATGGTCTACAAGCTCGTGGCCGTCGCCGACCGGCCCGGCGCCGACGCGCCCGTCCGCCCGGTGGCCAAGAAGGCGTCCGGCAAGGGCTCCGCGGGTGGGCGCAAAACGGCATACCGCCGCGACGGCGACGAGTTCTTCACCCTGACCGGGAAGGTCCCGAGCGACGCCACCGCGGTCCAGGTCCCGGTTATTCGCGCTGGACAGGTCGTGCACGACCCCACGCTGGATGACATCCGCGCGCACGCCCGCCGAGCGATCGACGCCCTACCCGCCGAGGCGCGCGATGTCGCCGACGGCGCACCCTTCACCACCGCAACCGAGGAGGATCACCGATGACCGCAACTGCTTTGCTCGTGGTCGATGTCCAGAACGACTTCGTTGAGGGCGGTTCCTTGGCCGTCGCCGGCGGCACGGCGGTGGCTGCGGACATCGTCGACTTCATCGACCGATCGAGGGCCGACTATGCCCTGATCGTCGGCTCCCGGGACTGGCATACCCCGGACTCCGACAATGGCGGACATTTCGCCCTGACCGGGGCGCCGGACTTCGCCGGGACCTGGCCGGTGCACTGCGTCGCAGGGACGCCGGGCGCAGAGTACGCCCACCCCGAGCTGTCCCAGCGGCTGACGCACCAGGTGCGCAAGGGGATGGACGAGCCAGCCTATTCAATGTTCCAGGGCGTGGCGGTAGACAGCGGTCAGTCGTTGACCACGCTCCTGCGTGCGGCCGATGTCGAGGCCGTCGATGTCGTCGGCATCGCCACCGACTATTGCGTCCGCGCGACCGCCCTCGATGCGGCCCGCTCCGGTTTGTGCACCCGGGTGCTCTTGCCGCTCACCGCTGGCGTTGCGCCGGAATCCACTCGCGCGGCCGTCGATGAACTGATCGACGCGGGCGTGGAGGTCGTGCGATGACCGCGCCGGCCGGTTACGACGTGAGTGCCCACCCGCCCTTCGCGGTCACGGTCGACCTGACGGTTTTCACGATCCACGATGGAGCGCTGTCCGTGCTGCTGATCCGGCGCGGCGACGATCCGTATGCCGGCCGCTGGGCCCTGCCAGGTGGCTTTGTCGAACCCGACGAGGATGCTGCGACCGCCGCCTGGAGGGAGCTCGCGGAGGAGACCGGGCTGGAACGCTTCTCTGGCCACTTGGAGCAACTTGCGACCTATTCTGCGCCCGATCGTGATCCGCGGATGCGGGTGGTCTCGATCGCGCACCTCGCGTTCGCGCCCGGGCTGTCCCGGCGCGGCCCGACGGCCGGATCGGACGCATCCGCTGCCCGCTGGTGGCCGGTGGAAGACCTCGGGCTCGATGGTGGCCAGGAGGCAGGCGTCGAACTTGCCTTCGATCACGCCGAGATCCTGCGCGACGCACTGGAGCGGGTGCGGTCCAAGATCGAATACACCACGCTCGCAACACAATTCGTCGACGAGCCGTTCACGCTGGCCGATCTGCGCAGGGTGTATGCCGCGGTCTGGGGTGCCGCGCCCGACCTCGGCAACTTCCGCCGCAAGGTGCTGTCGACGTCAGGATTTGTCGTGGCGACGGAGCAGGTCGACGAGGGCGAAGGGCGTCTCGGGCGGCCGGCGCTGTTGTACCGGCGCGGGTCCGCCACGCATCTCCAGCCGGCCATGCTGCGCCCGGATAGTCCACTTTCCGGCTGAGCTTCGTTCAGCGCGAGGACGGTTCATTCGTCGGCGGCGATGAACTCCAGTCGGTTGCCGAAGGGGTCGTCGGTGTGGAAGCGCCGGGTGCCCGGCACTTCGTCGCTCCAGCGCACGTCCGCACCCGTGGCTGACAGCGTCTCGGCGAGGGCGTCTAGCCCCGTGACGAGGAGCGCGGGGTGCGCCTTGCGCGCGGGCGTGAACGGATCCTCAACACCCATGTGCATCTCGAGGTCGCCGCGCCGGAACCAACAGCCTCCGCGCACCGCGAGCAGTGGCGGTTTCGGGACCTCGTCGAAGCCAAGGGAGCCGACCCAGAAAGCACGACTTGCGTCCTCCCCGCCAGCGGGGATGGCCAATTGCACGTGCTGCAAGCGTTCGACCTGGAAGTCACCCATTGCTCAACCCTGCCACGTCGTGCCTGGTGTGAGTTGGCTTAGGCGACGAAGCCGCGGGCCGGGGCCGTGGTCATGGCGGCGACCCCCCGCTCCCGCACCTGCGCCACGGCCTCCGCCAGTCGATCCACCGCATCGGTCATCCGCGCCGGATCGGTGACATAGGGAACCCGCACGTGATGCTCGAATCCTCCGGCGGGTGCGAACCGTGGTCCGGCGGCGATCAGGAGACCCCGCTCGGCAGCCGCCAGGGTGACCGCGCCCGCGTTCACCGACCCGAGGTCCACCCACAGACTCAAACCACCGCGCGGGAGGACAAAACTCGCGTCCGGCAGTCGCTCACGCACCGCACCAGCCGTCGCATCGCGGGCCGCGCGCAGGTCGGCTCGCCGGTCGGACGGCATACCTCCGTGCGTGCGCAGCAGCGAGGTGAGAACCAGCTGCTCCAGGATCGGTGCCCCAAGGTCCAAGGTCGCGCGGGCGTCGAGCAGGGGCGGTGCGAGCGCGGCTGGTACGCGCAGCCAGCCAATCCGCAGGCCACCCCAGAAGGATTTCGCGGCGCTCCCCAGTGAAATCGCTTCGGGGGAGAAGTGGCCGAAAGGTTTCGGCGCCGCGCCGGTGCCGAGGTCGACCTCGGCGATCGTTTCGTCGATGATCGGCCGCGTCCGGGCGCCGCTGAGGCTCGCCGCGAGGCGCTCTCGACCCGCGTCGTCGAGGAGCGCGCCGGTGGGATTGTGGAAGTCGGGGATGAGGTATGCCGCCCGAGCACCCGCCCCGGCGATCACTCGCGAGGTCTCGTCGAGGTCGTGCCCATCGCTGTCGACGGGAACAGCCACCGTGCGAATCGCGCTGTGCCCCAACGCTTCCAGGGCGTTCGGATAAGTCGGACTCTCGACGATCACCCGGTCCCTGGGCGACAGTAGCGCGCGCGCGACAATCGCGAGCCCGGCAACGGCTCCCGAGGTGACGAGGATCTGGTCGGGGGTTGTGGGGAGTCCGCGCTCGGCATATCGATCGGCGATGGCGGTGCGGAGTTCCAGGAGGCCCACGGGGGCGTAGCCGTTGTCCGCGAGATAGCTCGGCAACTCGGCAATCGCCTCGGTGAAGGCATCGAGCACGCCCGCCGGCGCCCGCGTCGCGGCGCACGTCAGGTCGATGGCATCGGGGTCGAGATCGACGGCCGGCGAGAGCACCCGGCTGGCCGCGACGGCCTTTCCTGGCACGACGGCGATCGACCCAGACCCGCGACGGGAGGTGAGGTAGCCGCGGTCGGCCAGCACGGCATACGCACCCGTGACCGTGGTTCGCGAGCAGCCGAGGGCTGCCGTGAGCTCCCGCTCGCTCGGCAGGCGGGTCCCGGAGGCGATGCGGCCGTCGGCGAGCAGGGCCATGATCGCGCCGGCTAAGGAGCGGTATGCGGGCCGGGCCAGCGCGTCCGGCCCGAGTAGCCGGGTGAGGCGCGTTGCGGAGATCGCGGGCGTCATGAGGCCACCATGACATAAGTGGCTATAGAAAGACAGTCCACTTGTGCGGCATCCTTCTCATATGTCGCCCCTCCACCTGGCCCGTCGCGGCCTCTCGCGTCGTGTGGACCTGCTGCCGATGACCCCGCTGGAACAGGTGCGCGCCGGACGGTTCGCGCATCGGTTCACTCAGCTGATCGCGGGGCTCGTGCTGTATGGCGTCTCGATGGCCATGCTGCTGCGCAGCGGGCTGGGCCTCGACCCGTGGGATGTCTTCCATCAGGGCGTGCAAACGCACTGGGGCGTCAGCTTCGGCACCGTCGTCATCGTGACGAGTTTCGTCGTGCTGCTGTTCTGGATCCCGCTGCGCCAGTGGCCCGGTCTGGGCACCTTGCTGAACTCCGTGCTCATCGGGATCGCGACGGACGTGACCTTGCGCTTCCTCAGCGCTCCGGAGAATCTGGCCGGTCGATGGAGTCTGCTGATCGGCGGCATCGTCGCCAACGGCCTGGCCGGCGCGTTGTATATCGGCAGCCAGTTCGGGCCCGGCCCGCGAGACGGGCTGATGACCGGTCTGGCGCGGCGCACCGGACGCTCTATTCGCTTGGTACGCACCACCATTGAGGTGACGGTCCTGGTGCTCGGCTGGCTGCTTGGTGGGACGGTCGGTGTGGGGACGGTGCTGTATGCCGTGGGCATCGGCCCGATCGTGCAGTTCTTCCTGCCCATCCTGACCGTGCGGGTCCACCCGCCGACGCGGGTTGTGGTCCCGGCGTCAGTACCGGAGGCCAGCGCCGGCTGAGGTCATTCGCGCCGTGATCGGGCGAGAACCGAACGGCACGGCGCACGGTAGGTCGGGGGCTGCGCTTCCTGGGTGAAGCCCTCGGGGCAGGAGATTCGTCGCTGCGCTCGCTGGTGCCTCGCTGGGCTCCGCTCCTCGACTGCCCCTCTGGGGTTCGCCCAGGGCGCTCCGCTCGACTCGGGTCGACCATGGATACGGCTGAGCGCGGGCTCTGCTTCGTGGGTGAAGCCCTCGGGGCAGGAGATTCGTCGCTGCGCTCGCTCGTGCCTCGCTCGACTCCGCTCCTCGACTGCCCCTCTGGGCTTCACCCAGTGCGCTCCGCCCGTCACTTGGACACGCGGCAGCCACGGGTTGACTTAACGCGTTGGCTGCCCGAGGGCGCGGTCGTAGCTGCCGGGGGTGAGGTCCCACTCGACACGGACGCGTACCGGGTGGACCGCGCCGACATCACCATCAGCGTCGACGCCGTTTTCCGTTCCCACGCAATCTTTTTCGCTGTCTGGTGGTGGGGTGGTGGTGAGGTGGCCGGTGAGGCGTCGGGTGTGGACGATGTGGTGGTGGTAGCTACAGAGCAGGGCGGCATTGCTGATCTCGGTGGGGCCGCCGTCGATCCAGTGGATGAGGTGGTGGGCGTCGGTCCAGCCGGCGGGTTTGGAGCATCTTGGGTAGCTGCATCCGCCGTCGCGGGTGTGTAACGCCCGGATCTGGGCTCTGGTGAACAGGCGTTTGGTTCTTCCGATCAGGACGGGGTTCCCGGCCTCATCGACCACGATCGGGGCGATGTCCGCGCCGCAGGACAGGGTGCGGGTGGTGGCAAGCGCGAGGTAGCGGCCGGCGTCGACGCCACCGATCGCCTGACCGCACCCGGAAGGCTGGCCGCCGGCTGAACTGGTTTGGAGGTCGGCGAGTTTCACGACAAGCGATAGTTGGGTGCCGGGCTGGGCGGGGACGGTGTCGCCGGCCCGGACGGCACGGCTGACAAGGTCCAGGAGCGCGTCGGCGCGGCGTGTCACATAGGCGCGGGTGTCTGCTTCCCCGTCGGGGCCGGGTACGGGTTTGGTTAGCGGGTCGAGGGCGGCTTCGACGATGGCGGCGCCGGCGGGGTCGAGTCGTAGCCGGTATTCGGTGAGCCCGTCGACGGGGTCGGGGGTGCCGGTGCTGAATGCGCGGTGGGCGCGGGCTCGCTGGTCGCGGTCGTCGAGTCGGTCGGGGCGCCCGAACCGGGCATACAGTTCGGGCCGGATTGCCCGGATGTCCCGAACGTCACCGCCGCACGCGTAGTCGGCGTACACGTCCCACACGGTGTCGAGGGTGTCGGGTTGCAGGTCCGGGGCGAGGCGCCGCATCTCGGCGTGTGCCAGGGTCGCCGCCGCGACGGACGCTTGACCGGTGAGCACTGCGGCGCCGAGGGCTTCCCTGAGCCCGCGGTGCTGGAGGATGGGCGCCTGGCTCCTCGAACCAAGGCGCGGGACTCAGCCGTCGATGGCGAGAACCAGAGGCAGGACAGCGGGAGCGCCGGCTTCACGGAGCACCCGCGCCGCCTCGGTCATCGTCCAGCGCGAGTTGACGTAGTCGTCCACCAGCAGCACCGGTCCCGGGATGCCAGCCAAAGCATCGGCGAGCGATGCACCCACGGCGAGCCGCTGCCATACACCGGCCAGCCGGAAGGCGGAGTTGCCTCCCGCCTCACCGACCGGGCCGCCATCGACCAGATCGAGGTCACCGAGGTCGCGCAGGCGACCGACCTCGGCGATCCCGGCCGCGAGTGACCGCACCAGGTGCGGACGAGCACGTGAGGGGATCGAGACCACCGCCACCGGCCGCTCCTGCCACCCCCATTCCTTGAGCACCTGCACGACGGCTCGGAACAACTCGGCTGGCACGGGCTCGTCCGCCGCGAGGAGAGGTCGCAGCCGCTGACCCCAGCCGAGGTCCGACAGTCTGGCCAAGGCACGGCCTTCGGCGGCCTGCAATTCGGGCGCGATCTTGCCTTTCAAGGTCACCCCGAGACGGTCCATGCCCGTCGGCCACATCGCCCGCGGCTCGATGGGCACGCCGACCCGCGTCAACTGATCCCGGGCGGCGCCGATCACGCGATCGGGCACGTCGGTCGGGAACCAGACACCAGCGCAGTTGTCGCACCTCCCGCACGGCGCGGCGGTCTCGTCGTCCAAGGCCGCCTGCAGGAAAGCCATTCGGCACTCACCGCCACGTTCATACGCGAGCATTTGGTCCTGCTCAGCCTGCCGCTGCTGAGCCACCCAGGCGTAGCGCTCAGCGTCATACGTCCACGCGTGCCCCGTCGACATCCAGCCACCCGAGACGCGGTTGACAGCGCCATCGACGTCGAGCACCTTCATCAGCAGTTCCAGCCGCGTCCGTCGAATATCGACGATGGTCTCGATGGCTGCGGTGGATAGCGGCCGACCGGACTCCGCGAGCGCCGTGAGCACCGCACTCGCCTGCTCCTCGCGCGGCATAGACACCGAGGCGAAGTAGCGCCAGATGTCCTGATCCTCCGGACCGGGCAGCAGGAGGACGTCGGCGCGCTCGGTGGCACGCCCGGCGCGACCGACCTGCTGGTAGTAGGCGACGGGCGACGAGGGTGCTCCCACGTGCACGACGAACCCGAGGTCGGGCTTGTCGAAGCCCATACCGAGTGCAGAAGTCGCCACGAGCGCCTTGATGTGGTTGTGCCGCAACGAGTTTTCGAGTCGCTCGCGATCGGCGGGATCGGTCCGCCCGGTGTATGCCGCCACCTCGTGCCCCGCCGCCCGCAGCGCCGAGGCGATGTCCTCCGCACCGCTGACGGTCAGCACATAGACGATCCCGCTGCCTGGAAGATCGCCGAGATGCGCGATCAGCCAGCCCAAGCGTTGCTCTGGACTCATCGAGCGCAGCACGCCCAGTCGCAACGAATCCCGAGCGAGCCCGCCGCGGATCGTCGTCACAGAACCCCCGCCAGTGGCCAGTTGCCCCTCGACGTCACTGACCACTCGGGCATTGGCGGTGGCCGTGGTCGCCAGCACGGGCGTGTCCGGCGGCAGGCCGTCGAGCAGATCACGGATGCGGCGATAGTCGGGCCGGAAGTCGTGACCCCAGTCGCTGATGCAGTGCGCTTCGTCGACCACGAGCAGCCCGCACCGGCGCGCGAGATCGGGCAATTGCTCCTCGCGGAAGCGCGGGTTGTTGAGACGTTCCGGCGAGACGAGAAGCACGTCGACCTCGTCCGCCGCGAGAGCAGCACGCACGTCGTCCCAGTCGGTCGCATTGGCGGAGTTCATCGTCACCGCTCGAATCCCCGCGCGCTCGGCGGCACCGATCTGGTCGCGCATGAGCGCGAGCAGGGGAGAGATGATGACCGTCGGGCCGGCGCCCTCAGCCCGGCGCAGCGCGGTGGCGACGAAATAGACCGCCGACTTCCCCCATCCGGTGCGCTGGATCACCAGCACCCGCGCCCGGCCAGCCACCAACGCCTCGATCGCGTCGAACTGCCCATCTCGGAATTGCGCATCCTCCCGCCCGACGAGCCGGCGCAGCGCGGCGGTGGCGCTGGACAGCAGGCGCGCGTGCGCGTCGCGCTCAGGCGTGCCGCGGTCAGCCTCGGTGGCGGAGGTGGCGAGTTTCGTCATACCCAAGACCGTATGCCGCGCCACCGACAACCCCGCCGTCCGCCAATGGCAGCCACGCTCATGGGAGACAACATGGACATACGCAACGGTAATGATCCGTTGCGTATGTCCACGTTCCGGCAATGGGCGGAAAAGTGCACCGCCGCAACCCGACTCAGTCGTCGATGGGGAATTCGTAGAGCAGCGGCTGAGACTCGATGCGGGCGTCGGTGCTGCCGGTCCACTCGACCGGCAGGTCGGCGGCGCGCAGGATGTCGACGATCTCCTGCCCGATCGCGCGAGCAGCCGCATCATCACGGTCGCCGAAAACACCGAAGCCGACGAACAGGTGCCCGGTCATCACCAACCGGTCGATGTCCTGGGTGTGCACATAGGCGTAGCCGCGCACCGAATAGCCCTCGTCCCGGGCAACCTCGGCGAGCTCCGCGGCATACTCCACCGCCTCGCCGGTGTCGAAGCCGTCGCCCCACGACATGACGATGCCGCGGCTCAGCAGCAGCTCCGGCAGCGCGGTCAGGAAGGCCGCGTCATAGGACACATCGGTCACCACGCGGCGGTATTCCGCGAGCACCCGATCGAAGATCCCTGGCACGTCGTCGGCACTTGCCGGCCCGTCCGGGTAGTAGTCGTCAATATCCTCCGCCGTCTCCACGAAGTGGTCGCGGATCTCGTCGGTGTCCTCCCACACCCCGCCCGCCAGCCGCAGCATGATGTCGCCAGCGAAGGTCTCCTCGCTCGGCGGGTAGGCGCTCTGGAACGTGGCGTGACCCCGGGTGACCGGCTCGCGAGGCATGGGTTCAGTCATGCGCCTATCCAACCCAATCCCTTAGCCGCACAGGGCGAACCGCACCGACATTCCCGGCACGAGTTGGGCTGCCGCGTCCGCAGCAGCAGGCGTCAGCACCAGCGGCACGGGGTAGCCACCCGTCGCCGGGTGATCACTGAGAAAGATGATCGGTCGCCCACCAGCGGGGATCTGCACGGCGCCACGCATCATCCCTTCGCTCGGCAACTCCGCGTCCGTCATCCTGTGGATGGCCGGCCCGTCCAGGCGTACGCCCGTGCGGTCCAGTTCCCCGGTGACCGTGAAGGACTCGGCCAGCAGCGTCGCGCGGGCCGCCTCGTCGAACCAGCCCGCGCGCGGCCCCAGGGTGGCCGCGAGGGTCAGCTCGCCGGTCGCGGGCGGCGGCACCGCGGCATGCTCCACCACGGGATGTTTGCCGGGGGCTCGCCCCACCGGAACCCGCTCGCCGGCACTCAGGGGCGCGCCGAGGTCCCCGAGCCGGCTGTATGACCGTGACCCCAGCACCACCGTCGTCGCGACGCCGCCTGCGACGCCGAGATAGGAACGCAGGCCCGCCGTGGGCGCGCCAATCTCTAGTGACTCACCGTGCCGCCACGTCTCCGGCGCGTTCGTCCCCACCGCGCGCCCGCCGATCCGGACAGGACCCACCGCGCCGGTGACGGCGAGCAGGAGGTCGCGCTCGGCATACGCCTGGAAGCCGCCGGCGGTGACCTCGATCCCGGCGGCGTCCTCGGGATTGCCGACGAGCCGGTTCGCCAGGCGCAGCGCGCCGCGATCCGCGGCACCACCCCGACTGACGCCGAGCCGCGCGTACCCCGGCCGCCCGAGGTCTTGCACCGACGCCAACAACCCAGACGCCTCGATCACGAAACTCACGGCGCCACCGCCACGAACCGCACGTGCCGCCCAGGCACGAGCAAAGCTGGCTCGGGTCGTGCGGCGTCCCACAGGACCGCGTCCGTTCGGCCGATGAGCTGCCAGCCGCCGGGGGAGTCGCGCGGATAGATGCCGCCGAACTCCCCGGCCAATGCCACGGACCCCGCCGGGACGCGCACCCGAGGCTCGGCCCGGCGCGGCACTTCCAGCGAGCCGTCGCCGAGGAGGTAGGCGAAGCCGGGGGCGAACCCCGCAAACCCGACCCGCCAGGGGCATGCCGTATGCCGTCCCACCACCTCCGCGGGTGCAATCCCCAGGTGCCGGGCGACGTCATCCAGGTCCGGCCCGTCATAGACGACGGGAATCTCGATGTCCGCGCTCGCCTCCGCGGGCCGCGGGGACGCAGGCCGGGAAGCCACGCGCCGTAAGTGCCCGGCGAGCAGATCAGGGCCGGTCACTAATGGGTCGAAAATGACCAATACGGTCCGCGCCGCGGGCACCGTCTCGACGACCCCGTGGATCGCGGCGGCGCCGACCGCCGCATCGAAGTCCAGCGCCGCATCCAGCGAATCGAATTGCGCCAGAAGCGCTTCGGAGCCACACGGCAACAGCTGCACCGGCACTCACTCCGCCACGAAAGCAGCCAGCCGCACCCCGGCGCCCTCCAATGCCGCGCGCACCGCACGGGCGTTAGCGAGCGCACCGGGGGAGTCGCCGTGCACGCACAGGCTCTCGACCGCTGCCGGGATCGACGATCCGTCGACGGCATCGACGAGGTACTCACGCGCCATACGCACCGCCCGGGCGGGCATCGCCGACTCCTCGACAAAGGCGCCCACCTCCGAGCGCGGCACCAAAGTGCCCTGAGCGGTGTAGCCGCGGTCCACGAAACCCTCTGCGACAGTGCGCAATCCGACCTCCCCGGCGAGGGCGAGCCAGCGGGAACCGGGCAGGCCGAGGACGTCGAGCTGCCCGTCATACGACAAGACGGCGGCCACCAAGGCCGCCGCCTGCGCCTCGTGGTGCACGACCGCGTTGTAGAGCGCGCCGTGCGGCTTCACATAGGACACCCGCGTGCCCGCCGCCCGGGCAAAGGCCTCCAACGCCCCGATCTGATAGATCACGTCAGCGGTCAGTTCGGCCGACTCGACCTCGATGAAGCGCCGCCCGAAACCCGCCAGGTCCCGATAGGAAACCTGCGCCCCGATCGCCACGCCCCGCTCCGCCGCTAACCGGCAGACGCGCTGCATCGTCGCGGGATCGCCCGCGTGGAAGCCGCACGCGACATTCGCGCTGGTGACGACATCGAGCAAGCCGGCGTCGTCCGTCAGCGACCACCGCCCGAAACCCTCCCCGATGTCGGCATTGAGATCAATCGTGCTCACCCGCCCATTGTCGCGCGACGACCTACGGCTCCCCGATGTCGAGGGTCACCGCAACGATCGCCCCGTCGACCAGGAAGGCGTCGACGCTGAACCACTGGATACAGCTGTCGATCGTGCCCTCCGCGGGGGTGAGGCTGATCCGGTCCGCGCTCGCCAGCGATTCCGGCGCCGGGCTGGCGTTCCCGAAGCAGTCCGTATGCGGACCGCCCGCCACCGCGAACGCCTCCCGTGGATCCGTCGGGGCGCCCGGCCGGTCTAGGAAGGCGCGCGCGGTCGCCAACGCCGAGAACGGTCCGACGCTGGCCCGAAAGAGGTTGTCCGGGGGCGTCACCCGCCATCGGTCCTGATTCGCCAGATCGCCTCTGGGGACTCGTTGATAGAGCGTCGGGCCAAGCCCCAGGCGCACCGTGTCCGCAAAGGGCACCGCGGCAGCCGCGGCCACGCTGGGGTTGAGGAGGAAGGCGGTGAACGGCTCCACCGCGCCCGGAAGCGTGGGCGCGGTGAGCGGCGAACGAGCTGGTGCGGCGTCATACCTCCTGCACGCGCGAGCGGGGGAGGGGGTTGACGGGCGCAGCACGTACCCTTGACGGGCGATGAATGAGAAGTACTACGACGTCCGCACTCACGGCTGCCAGATGAACGTCCACGACTCCGAGCGGCTCTCCGGCCTGCTCGAGACGGCGGGCTATGTCGACATCGCCAGCCTCCCGGCGGGCGAGCGGCCCGAGGTGGCCGATGTCGTGGTCTTCAACACCTGCGCGGTGCGCGAGAACGCCGACAACAAGCTCTACGGCAATCTCGGCACCCTGCGCCAGGCCAAGCTCAAGAAGCCCGACCTGCAGATCGCGGTCGGCGGCTGCCTGGCGCAAAAGGACCGCGGCGCCATCGTCGAGCGCGCCCCGTGGGTCGATGTCGTCTTCGGCACCCACAACATCGGCTCGCTCCCGGCGTTGCTCGACCGCGCCCGCCACAACAAGCGCGCCGAGGTCGAAATCCTCGAATCCCTGGAGGTCTTCCCTTCCACCCTCCCCACGCGCCGCGACAGCGCGTATGCCGGGTGGGTCTCGATCTCGGTCGGCTGCAACAACACGTGCACTTTCTGCATCGTCCCCAGCCTGCGCGGCAAGGAGCAGGACCGCCGCCCCGGCGAGATCCTCGCTGAGATCGAAGCCCTTGTCTCCCAGGGAGTTATCGAGGTAACGCTGCTCGGCCAGAATGTCAACACCTATGGGGTGGAGTTCGGCGACAAGGGCGCCTTCGCCAAGCTGCTGCGCGCCTGCGGCGACATCGAGGGGCTCGAGCGGGTGCGCTTCACCAGCCCGCACCCGGCGGCGTTCACGGATGACGTCATCGACGCGATGGCCTCGACCCCCAATGTCATGCCGCAACTGCACATGCCGCTGCAGTCCGGATCAGACCGGGTCCTGAAGGCGATGCGCCGCAGCTACCGCTCGGAGAAGTTCCTCGGCATCCTCGACAAGGTCCGCGCGCAGATCCCGCACGCGGCGATCACGACCGACATCATCGTCGGCTTTCCCGGCGAGACCGATGCCGACTTCGACGAGACGCTGAGGGTTGTCGCGGCCTCCCGGTTCTCCTCGGCCTTCACCTTCCAGTACTCCATCCGCCCCGGCACGCCCGCCGCCACGATGCCCGACCAACTCCCGAAAGCCGTTGTGCAGGAACGCTTTGACCGGCTCATCGCGCTGCAGGAGGACATCTCCTGGGCCGAGAACCGCACGCAGGAGGGCCGTGAAGTCGAGGTCCTCGTTGCCCCTGGTGAGGGCCGCAAGGACGAGGCGACCGCGCGGATGTCGGGCCGCGCCCGCGACAACCGGCTCGTGCACTTCTCTGTGCCCGAGGGCGCGGATCGCGCTCGCCCCGGCGACCTCGTCACCGTCGGCGTCACCTATGGCGCTCCCCACCACCTGATCGCCGACTCGGGCATCCAGGGCGGGGCGTATGCCGTGCGCCGCAGCCCCGGCGGCGACGCCTGGGCCGCCCTCAACGAGGGCGCCCCTGCGGGCGCCCCGCGCGTCAAGCCCGCCGTCTCCTTGGGTATGCCGTCCCTCGGCGCCCCGCCCCGCATCGCCGCTCCCTCCTGCAGCTAGGCCACCCCGGCTGGCCACGTGCAACCCAGCCGTACGGCATACGTCCTGGTCAGGCCGGTTAAAGCCGAACCGCCGCCAGAGCGCGTGCGCGCCCGGCGGCGGTGTCGAGTCGGGTGGTCAGGCCCGACGGAAAGGATCAGGCGAAGCGCGGGTCCTCGCCCACCGGATTGCCGTCGGCGTCGAGGCCGCGGTTGTTGTCGGGCGAGTCGACGCCATCTTTTGCGTCATCCCACGCGTCCGAGGCCGCGTCCTTGGCGTCGCCGGCGGCGTCCTTGGTGGCATCCCACGCGTCGCCCGCGGAGTCCTTGGCCGAATCCCAGGCGTCGCTTGCGGAGTCGCCGGTGTTGTCCGCGCCGTCACCGACGGAGTCCGCGGCATCTGCCGCATTGTCCTTGGTGCTGTCCCAGGCGTCGCCGACCGAATCAGCAGCGTCCTCGGCCTTGTCCTTGGTCGCGTCCCAGGCGTCACCCGCCGCGTCGCCGGCGTCGTCGGCCTTGTCTTTGGTCGCGTCCCACGCGTCGTCGGCTTTGTCCTTCATGTCATCGATGAATCCCACGGTGCGCTCCCTGTCCTCGGTGGCTTCCGGTGCCTCGCCGCGCCGGTTCCGAAGTTTTAGCACCCGCCGACTTCCTGACCCTCGTCTAGCGATCGGGGACTTGGGCCACGACCCAAAGATCTCGGCAAATTCACCCCTAGGGGTGAACGCAACGAGCGGGCACCCGGTGATCCGGGTGCCCGCTCACGGCGTGCGGGGCAACTACTGCCCGATGGCCTCATCGGCCTTCTGGCCAGCGGAGTCGATGTGGTCCGAGAACTTGCCGCCGGTCGCGTTGTCCGCGAGGTCCGACGCCTTCTCGATGCCCTGGTCGCTCAGCTCTTCGACCTTGTCGGGGTTGTTTCCGACGAGGTCCTCAAGCTTGCCCTTTGCGTCGTCAAGAAATCCCATATGTCTCGACTCCTTTCGCTCGGCTCACGAGTGCCGGCCGGCATCCGCGTTCGCCCCCACTCTAAGCACGAGACCACCCTTTTGGTCAGTGCTTTAACTGGGAGTTGCCTGTGACTCGCGGACCAGCGCATGGCCGACAATGGAGGTATGCCCGCGCGCCCCATAACGATCACCGGTGAGCCGGTCCTGCACCGTCGAGCCGAGGTTGTCACCGACTTTGGTCCTGACCTGCAGCAACTCATCGACGACATGTTCGAGACCCAGCTCGCGGCCAATGGTGTGGGCCTCGCGGCGCCCCAAGTCGGAGTCGGGCTGCGCGTGTTCACGTGGCAGATGGCCAATGAGGATGGCGTCCCCGAGACCGGGGTCATCGTCAACCCCTTTGTCCGTGCCACGAAACCCCCGGAGGGCAAGCCGGACAAGGATGACGAGTCCGAAGGCTGCCTTTCCGTGCCGGGGCTGCACTACCCCCTGCGTCGTGGGGAGCGCGCCGAGGTCACCGGATTCGACCGCGAGGGCCGCGAGCTGGCCTTCTCGACGACCGGCTGGTTTGCCCGGTGTATGCAGCACGAGTACGACCATCTCAACGGCTTCCTCTATGTCGATCGCCTCGACGAACGCTGGAAGAAGAAGGCGCGCAAGGCAATTCGCGGCGAAGGCTGGGGCGTCGCGGGCCTGACGTGGATGCCCGGCGTCGATCCGGACCCCTTCGGTCACTGATGGCCCAGCCTGCGGCGCCGGTCATCGCCATCGTCGGCGCGACCGCCACGGGCAAGTCGGCCGTTGCGCTGGACCTCGCGGAGCGGCTCGATGGCGAGATCGTCAATGCCGACGCGATGCAGCTCTATCGCGGGATGGACATCGGCACGGCGAAGCTGCCTCTGGAGGAGCGGCGCGGCATACCCCATCACCAACTCGACGTCCTGGACGTGCGCGAGGAGGCGAGCCTCGCGGCCTACCAGCGCGCGGCTCGGGCTGATCTGGAGGCGATCGCCGCGACCGGCCGGGTGCCCATTCTCGTCGGGGGGAGCGGGTTGTATGTCCGCGCCGCCCTCGACGCGCTCGACATCCCCCCGACCGATCCTGTGGTCCGTGCCCGGTGGCAGGAGTATGCGGACACGCACGGCCCGCAGGCCGCTCACCAGGAGTTGGCTCGCCTAGATCCCGTTGCGGCACAACATATCCTGCCGACCAATGCCCGTCGCGTGGTCCGGGCATTAGAGGTGAACGAACTCACGGGCCAGCCATTTCTCGCCGCCCTGCCGCAGCGCTCCTATCGGGTGCCCACCATCACGATTGGTCTGCGCATGGCGCGGGAGGCGCTCGATGAGCGGATCGGCATACGCACGCAGCGGATGTGGACTGACGGCCTCCTCGCCGAAGTCGGCGACCTGATCCGTCGAGGACTGCGCGAGGGTCGCACGGCCCGCACCGCCATTGGCTATCAGCAGGCGCTTGCGCAATGGGACGGCGAACTGACGCAGGATGACGCGATCGACGCGACCGCCCAGGCGACCCGGCGTTTGGTCCGGCGGCAGGAAAGCTGGTTCCGGCCCGATCCGCGGATTCACTGGCTCGACGCCGGCGCACCGGACCTTCTACAGCAGGCGCTCGACCAGGTCCAGCGCGCGAGGCACTCCTAAGGTGCCGGACAATGGAGCCATGACGCGCACCGTCCGATTCACCAAAGGGCACGGCACCCGCAACGATTTCGTCCTGCTCGACGACCGCGAAGGCGAGTTCGCCCTAACGGCCTCCGCGACCGCCGCCTTGGCGGATCGCCGCTCCGGGATCGGTGGCGATGGTGTCATCCGGATCGCACCCACTGCGACCGCGACCGATGAGACGGTTCGACACCACGCCGAGGCGGCGCCCTGGTTCATGGATTACCGCAATGCCGATGGCAGCATCGCCGAGATGTGCGGCAATGGCGTCCGGGTGTTTGCGACCTGGCTTCGACGCGAGGGCCTCGCTCCCGCAACGGGTTTCGGCGTTGCCACGCGAGCTGGCGTCAAGCAGGTCCGCTTCGAGGGCGATGATGTCGTTGTCGATATGGGGCCGTGGCGCTATGAAGACGAGGCCGAGGGCGCCGACGGCATTGACGCGCTGGTCCATGTGCCCGGCCACGAACCCTTCTCGGCCCTGCGCATCAACATGGGCAATCCCCACACCGTCGTCGCCGTGCCACCCGCCGTCGACCTGGCCGCGCTCGACCTCACCGAGCAGCCGACCGTCAACCCCGCCCCGGCAGCGGGCACCAATGTCGAATTCGTCCACATCCTCGGCCCCGGCCATATCGCCATGCGCGTCCACGAGCGCGGCGTGGGGGAGACCGAATCGTGCGGCACCGGCATTGCCGCCGCCGCCGTCGCCACGCACCTGTGGGCGGGCGACCTCGATGGTGACCGTCCGTGGACCGTCGATGTGCCCGGTGGCCGGCTGCGCGTGGCGATCCGTCAGGACGGTCACGTCGAACTCACCGGCCCGGCCGTGCTCGTCGCCGACGGCACCGTCGACTTGCCCTGACCGAGGCGGATTTATCCGTCCGCTCGGTGGCGGCCTGCGTGAGTCAGGGCGCGAGCACCCGCAGCACCCGGAAGCCTTTGTCGCTGGCATACCTCTCGACCACGAAGTCCGGCCATTGCTGGGCGATCCAGCGCTGCAGCGAGTCCGCCCCGAGTTGCTTCCCGACCACGAGGTATGCCGATCCGCCCGCCGCGAGCCGCGGCAGCCACCGCGTCAGCACCTCGTGCAGCGCAGCCTTGCCGATGCGGATCGGCGGATTGGACCAGATCAGATCGAAGCGCACATCCTCGGGTATGCCGTCCGGTCCCGTCGGTCGAACCCCCGTCAATGAGTGCCGAGAAGCGTTGCGCCGCAACAGATCCAGCGCGCGTTCGTTGACGTCCACGGCATACACCGTGGCTGCGGGGGAGTGCAGAGCTAGGGTGAGAGCGATCGGCCCCCAACCGCAGCCGAGATCGAGGAAGGTGCCTTCCGCCGGCGGCTCCGGCGCCTCGCGCAAGAGCACTGCCGTCCCGCGGTCGATCGCTTCGGGCGAGAAGATGCCGGAGGCGACGGTGACCGGCAACTCGCGACCCGCCAGCGTCACCGTGCGCTCCCGAAGGTCCGCCTCGCTCGCCGGCTGGGCGGTGAAGTAGTGCTCGCTCATCGTGCTCGATCAGTCCTGTTCGACGTCCTCATCGACCCAGTCGAGGGTGCGCTGCACGGCCTTGTCCCAGCCACGCAACAGCCGGTCGCGATCCCCCCCGTCCATAACCGGCGACCACCGCTTGCCCTCCTGCCAGTTCGCCCGAATGTCGTCGGTGCTGGACCAATACCCCACGGCCAAGCCAGCGGCATACGCAGCCCCCAAGGCCGTCGTCTCGGCCACCACCGGCCGGATCACATCGACCCCGAGGATGTCGGCCTGGAATTGCATGAGGGTGTCATTTGCGGTCATGCCGCCGTCGACCTTCAATTCGGTCAGGGCGACACCGGAGTCGGCATTCATCGCTTCCAGCACATCGTGGGTTTGGTATGCCGTGGACTCCAACGCGGCCCGCGCGATGTGGCCGCGGTTGACGAAGCGCGTCAACCCGACGATGGCCCCGCGCGCATCCGGGCGCCAATACGGCGCAAACAGACCGGAGAAGGCAGGCACGACATACGCACCGCCGTTGTCGTCCACTGACCGGGCCAGCCTCTCGACCTCCGGGGCGGCCGAAATGATGTCGAGGTTGTCGCGCAACCACTGGATCAGCGATCCGGTGACGGCGATCGACCCTTCCAGGGCATAGACGGCCGGCTCGTCACCGAGGCGGTAGCAGACCGTCGTCAGCAGGCCATTCTCGGACGGGACGATCTCGGTCCCGGTGTTGAGCAGCATGAAGTTGCCGGTGCCATAGGTGTTCTTGGCCATTCCGCGCTCGAGGCAGCCTTGCCCGAAGGTCGCTGCTTGCTGGTCGCCGAGGATCCCGGCGACCGGCACGCCGTCCAGGATGCCGGGGTGGCAGACGCCATAGACCTCCGAGGAGGAGCGGATCTGCGGGAGCATCGACATCGGCACGCCGATCGCCTCGCACAGGTCCGAATCCCATTGCAGCGTCTGCAGATCCATCAGCAGCGTGCGACTGGCATTCGTCACATCGGTGATGTGCAAGCCGCCATCCGCGCCGCCGGTGAGATTCCACAGCACCCACGAATCCATCGTCCCGAAGAGCAAGTCGCCCGCCATGGCCCGCTCCCGGGCACCCTCGACATTGTCGAGAAGCCAGCGGACCTTGGGGCCGGCGAAATAGGTCGCCAGCGGCAGGCCGGTGCGATCGGCATACCGGCGTGGGCCTTCGTCACCGGCCAGCTCCTCCACCAGCCGCCCCGTCCGGGTGTCTTGCCAGACAATGGCATTCGCGATCGGCTGACCCGTGGTGCGGTCCCAGACGATCGTCGTCTCGCGCTGGTTGGTGATGCCGACAGCGGCCACCGCTGACCGGTTGACATTGGCCTTGCCGAGGGCGCCGCCGATGACCATCCGGGTGTTCTCCCACACCTCGTGACCGTCGTGCTCGACCCAGCCCGCGCGGGGGAAGATCTGCTCGTGCTCGCGCTGGTCCACCGCGACCACCGAGCCGGAGTGGTCGAACAGGATGGCTCGGGTGCTCGTGGTGCCCTGGTCCACGGCCAGGACGTATGTCGGCTCGCTCACGGGTGATGCTCCTTCGTCGCCTTCATCACGGGGTGCGATTCGGGAGTCAACCTAGCCGTCTTGGCACAATGCCGGTATGGCGACCCCACCGCGCATCGACCCCGCATACCGCGCCAAGGCCTGGAACCGGCTCGGGCAGCGCGATTTCGACGTGCTCGTCATCGGCGGCGGGGTGACCGGTGCCGGTGCCGCGCTGGATGCCGCGACCCGCGGCCTGTCCGTCGCCCTTGTCGAGCAGCGCGATTTCGCCTCCGGAACCTCCTCCCGATCCAGCAAGTTGATGCATGGCGGCTTGCGCTATCTCGAGAAGCTCGATTTCGGCCTGGTCCGCGAGGCGCTGAAGGAGCGGGAGTTGGCCCTGACCCGACTCGCGCCGCATCTGGTCAAGCCGGTCTCCTTCCTCTATCCCCTGACGCACCGCGCGTGGGAGCGGCCCTATGTCACGGCCGGGCTGACGCTCTACGACAACATGGGCGGCGCTCGGTCGGTGCCCGGGCACAAGCAACTCAGTCGCAATGGCGCTCGCCGGCTGGTGCCCGCGCTGCGCAAGGATTCCCTGACGGGCGCATTGCTCTATTACGACGCGCAGATGGACGACGCGCGCCACACCTTCACGCTCGCCCGCACCGCTGCGGCCTATGGCGCGACCGTCCTCAACTCAGCCCGCGTGGTCGAGTTGACCCGGGCCGGGGAGCGCATCACCGGTGCCGTCGTCGAGGACATCGAGACCGGCACCAGAGCCACCGTCTCGGCATCGGTCGTCGTCAACTGCACGGGCGTGTGGACCGACGAGATCCAGACCCTCGCCGGCGGGCGCGGCCGCTTCAATGTGCGGGCGTCGAAGGGCATCCACATCGTCGTCGCCCGCGATCGGATCAACTCCGAGGTCGGGCTGATCCTGCGCACGGAATCCTCGGTTCTCTTCGTCATCCCGTGGGGCACGCACTGGATCATCGGCACGACCGACACCGACTGGAACCTCGACCTCGCGCACCCCGCCGCGAGCAAGGCCGACATCGATTACCTTCTCTCGCAAGTCAACTCGGTGCTCACCGCACCCATCACCCATGCCGATATTCAGGGTGTGTATGCCGGCCTGCGCCCCCTGCTCTCCGGCGAGGACGAGCAGACCTCGCAACTCTCCCGTGAGCATGCCGTTGCCCGCCCGCAGCCGGGGCTGATCTCGATCGCCGGGGGCAAGTACACGACCTATCGCGTGATGGCCGCCGACGCCATCGACGCCGCCCGCGAAGACATTGGCCCGGGCGTCGCCGATAGTGTCACCGAGCACATCCCGCTGCTCGGCGCTGATGGCTACCCCGCCCTGATGAACCAGCTCGACCGTCTCTCCCGCAAGGTCGATCTGCCCGTATGGCGCCTCGATCACCTCCTCGGTCGTTACGGCTCGCTCGTCAACGAAATCTTCGAGCTCGCCGACGGCGACCCGAGCCTCTACGAACCGCTGCCCGGTGCGGAGGAGTACCTCCGGGTAGAGCTGCTGTATGCCGCCACCCACGAGGGCGCGCTGCACCTGGACGACCTGCTCGCACGCCGAACGCGAATCTCTATCGAAACCCCCTCCCGTGGAGTCGATTCGGCGGCGGCCGTGGCCGAACTCGTCGCCCCGGTGCTGGGTTGGGACGAGGCCCGAATCGCGCAAGAGGTGCAGCTCTATACCCAGCGCGTGCAGGCCGAGCGGGAGAGCCAGCAGATGGCGGACGACCAGGAAGCGAACGCCGAGCGCACCTCGGCCCGCGATGCCCGGCTGAACATTCCGCGGCGCACCGCGGATGGCCAGGTGCCCGAGAAATAGCGTGGCTTGCCCCCACCGACGCATGAGACGCTGGGGTCAGCATGAGTGATGACGCATACGAGCAAGACGTCCTGACCCGCCGCGCGAGCGCCCTGGCGGGGACGACCTACGACCACGACGACCGCGACGGCGAGCAGTTCGACCGCGAGGAGCGGGCGGCGCTGCAACGCATCGCCGGCCTGTCCACGGAACTTGAGGATGTCACCGAGGTCGAGTACCGCCAGTTGCGCCTCGAGCGCGTCGTGCTGGCCGGGGTGTGGACCGAGGGCACCGCCGAGGACGCCGAAAACTCCCTGCGCGAACTCTCAGCCCTCGCCGAGACCGCCGGCTCCACGGTGCTTGCCGGGCTGCTTCAGCGGCGTCAGCGGCCCGACCCGGGCACCTGGCTTGGCTCGGGCAAGGCACAGGAATTGCGCGATGTCGTTATCGCCGAAGGCGCCGACACGGTGGTCTGCGATTCCGAGCTCGCCCCGTCGCAGCGACGCGCGTTGGAAGACATCGTCAAAGTCAAGGTCATCGACCGGACCGCGCTGATCCTCGATATTTTCGCTCAACACGCCAAGTCCCGTGAGGGCAAGGCGCAGGTCGAACTCGCCCAGCTGCAATACCTTCTTCCGCGGCTGCGTGGGTGGGGTGAGTCGATGTCCCGGCAGGCGGGTGGCCGGGTCGCAGGCGGTGAGGGCATCGGGTCGCGCGGTCCTGGTGAGACAAAGATCGAGCTGGACCGTCGGCGCATCAACACGCGAATCGCCAAGCTACGCCGCGAGATTCGCGAGATGAAGACCCACCGCGACACCAAGCGCCACAGCCGCAAAGCCAATGGCACCCCGAGCGTCGCGATCGCTGGCTACACCAATGCCGGCAAGTCCTCGCTGCTCAACCGGCTCACCGGCGCCGGTGTGCTCGTCGAGAACCAACTCTTCGCCACGCTGGACACCACCGTGCGCCGCGCGCAGACGCCGGATGGCCGCGAATTCACCCTGACCGACACGGTCGGCTTCGTGCGGCAGTTGCCGCACGAATTGATCGACGCCTTCCGCTCGACGCTCGAAGAGGTCGCGGACGCCGACCTGCTGCTGCACGTCGTGGACGGTTCGCATCCCGATCCGGAGGGCCAGATCAGCGCCGTCCGGGCCGTGCTCGCCGATGTCGATGCTGCGGACGTCAAGGAAGTCGTCATCATCAACAAGGCCGATATCGCGGTCCCCGATGTGGTGGACCGGATTCTGCGCCACGAGAAGCACTCCATCGCCGTCTCCGCGCACACCGGGGCCGGGATCGCCGAGCTGATCGAATTGATTGCCGAGGAACTGCCGCGCCCCTCGGTGCGCGTTGAGGCCACCGTCCCCTACGCCCGGGGCGACCTGATGTCCCGCATCCACGAGACGGGCGAGATCGGCGAGACCGAGCACCGCGCCGAGGGGACCTATGTCGTGGCTCTCGTCAGCCCGGACCTCGCCGCCGACCTCGCGCCTTTTGTGACGGCCGCCGCCCGCGCCTGACCGTTCGGAAGTTAGCCGGCCCGCGACCTGCCAGGGTCGGCCCAGGTGGCCAGCAGGTCGGCCGCCTCGCGAGGATCGTCAACGATGATCGCCAACTTGGACGTCCGCCTTTTCACCCCGCCGAGCATGCCGCGAATGGCGATCTGACGGTCGAAGTCGAGATCCAGGTTCGCCGGGGCGAGCGGATCGGACAGCACCACACGGTCGGACTCGTCCTCGCGCATCGGCCGCGGTCGAGCACCGATCACGGCATCCCGAGGCACGCGCGCGACGGCGAAGTGGCCATTTCGCAGCTCCAACTCGTCGGCGTGCAGCAAGTGCGGATACATATGTTGCGCCACGACATAGAACACCACCCACAGGACGCCATAGACGCCCAGGAGGAAGACGATCCACCGGGTGCCGGCATACGACTCGAAGCGCTCCCACGGGACCAGCAGGTCGATGGCGATCAGTTCGGCGAGAGCAGCGAACCCGAACAGCGCCGGCGCAGCCCACCGGCCCCGGGCATACCGCAGCGGACGGGCGCCCGGCGGGATATGGGGGCGGCGGGCCAGCCCGCGGCCCAGGGCGACGAAACCCATGGCCTCGATGACGGTCAGGCGCCACCACAAGCGCAGCGGGCGCACGATCAGGTCTCGGGGCGTCACCGGCCGACGTTAACCGCTCGGGACCGACCCCATCGCGAAGGCACACTCAGGGGAACACGCGCTGCCGACTGGCGATGACGACGCCGAGCAGGAGCAGCATCGCGCCAAGGGCGGCGAAGGCGGGGGAGAGCTCGAGCTTCTGGGTCGTCAGGATCGTCTCTTTCGGCACATCCCCGAGAGCCTGGGCTAGCTCCGCGCCGGAGCGGGCGGGAGAGTAGCTCGCGCCGGTCGCCTTGGCCACGCCTTCCAGCGTGGGCTCGTCGACGAGGAGGAATTGGGCCATATTGCCGCTGCCATACGGCCCGCCCTCGGCGTAGGCGTCCGAGCCGAGTTGGTCGGCGGTGCAGGCCATCCGCGTCGGATTCGTCGTGCCGAAGCCGATCGGGAAGACGCGGATGCCGCGCTTAGCGGCGGCCGCCGCCGCATCCATCGGCAGCACGCCTCGGGTGTTGGCACCGTCGGTCAGAAGCACGACAACATCAGCGACTGGATCCGCGGTCGGCGGCGAGATCTTGTCGAGATTCGGCGCGGGGAGCGGGAACTGCTGTTCCTGGGGCGGATTCGGCACCTCGTCGGGCCCGATGGGCGCTACCTGAGGGTTGATGCTGGCGATGGCATCAACGGAGCGCAGGATGGCAGCGCCGATGGCCGTGCCTCGCCCCGTGGGGAGCGCATCGAGCGTGGCGCGAAGCTGGTCGCGGTCGGTGCTCGGCGGGGCGACCATCTCGGCATAGCCGGCGAAGGCGATCAGGCCGATCCGCGTCTGCGGGTCCTGGGCGTCGACGAATTCCTGCAGCGCCTTTTTCGCGGCGGTGAGCCGGTTGGGGTCGACATCAATCGAGCACATCGAGCGCGAGACGTCCAGGGCAACGATGATCGATGTGCGGTTCTTCGGCACCTGCATCTGTGAGGTCGGACGTGCGGCCCCGACGGCCAGGCTGGCCAGCCCGAGCAGGATCGCAACCAGCGGCAGGTGCCGGGTCCACGACCGCTTGCGCGAACCAAGGGCAGCTCGGACGAGCGCAACATTCGAGTGCTGGATCGCCCGCGGGCGCCGGCGCCGCTGCGCCCACAGGTATGCCGCGATGAGCAGCGGGATGATCGCCAGCGCCAAGAGCGCGGCCGGCCACGCGAACCTCATGCGGAGATCACCCGGCCCGTGCGCGCGAGCGAGACTCCCGCGGCCGCAGCCGCCAGGAGCAGCCCGGCGATCATGAAGTATGGCGCGAGGCCCGTCAGTTCGCGCCGCGAGGTGTCGGTGAGCTTGATGTTTTGGTAGATGGCCGTCAAGCCTGCGGCATCGCTCGCCTCGTGGTAGGCGCCATTGGTGGCGTCGGCGATATCGGTGAGGCGCCTGGAGTCCAGTTGGGTCTGTTGCGTGACCCCGTTGATCGTGACGCTGGCGCCCTGCGCGGTTCCGAGGCCGACCGTGTCGATCCGGACTCCCGCAACCGACGCCAGCCGGGCCATGGCCAGCGGATCGACGCGGGAAGAATCCTGGCCATCGGACAACAAGACAATCCGCCCCGAACCGTAATAGCCGATATCAATGCTGTCCGGATCCTTGGCCAGCGTCTCCGGGTCGGCTTGCAGCTTGCCTCCCGAAATAGCCTGCAGCGCAGCGAAAATGCCGGACCCCAGCGACGTTCCGCCGCGAGCTGTCATCCGGTCGACCGCTTGACTCACCATCACCGGATCGTCACTCGGGGGCTGCGTGACGATGCCGGTGTCGGAGAAGGCCACAAGTCCGATGCGCACGGACGCGGGTTGCTTGGCGATGAAGGCCTTAGCGGCAGCCTTCGCGGCTGTCAGCCGATGGGGTTTGACGTCCTCGGCGAGCATGCTGTTGGAGACATCGAAGGCCAGCATCACCGTCCCCTCGGGCTTGGTGATCGTCAGGGTCGATGCGGGCGCGGCGGAGGCCACGATGAGCAGCGCCAGGGAGGCAAGCAGCAGGGCGGGGGCGCCATGCTGCCCACGCCCACTGGCCGCGTCACCAGCGGGGCGAAGGCCGGTGCGCGCCAGGGATTCTCGCCCGGCGCGGGCCCGTCGCCAGGCACTGCGATAGACCCACACCAGGACGGGCAGCACGAGCAAAGCGAGCAGGGCCCACGGGATGCCGAACGTCATCGCCGGGCCAGCTTTCGCCGGCTCGCCATGGCGAGGAATCCGCGGCCGAGGTCCTCGTCCGTGGTGATCGTATGCAGCGTGATCCCGGCCGATCGGACCCCGGCGGTCAGTGCCCGCTGTTGTTCGCCGGCCAGCTCGCGCAGCCGAGCGCGGAAGACAGCGTCGGAGGTGTCGACCAGGATCTGCTCTCCGGTTTCGTTGTCCTGCAACGAGATCACGCCGACATCGGGAAGCTCTGATTCCAGTGGGTCAGCGATCTGGATGCAAACGACGTCGTGCCGTTCGGCCAGTTGCCGCAGCGGGCGCTCCCACCCGGGGCCGCTGATGAAGTCCGAGATGACGATGACGAGCGAGCGCTGCCGAATGACACCCACCCCGGCACGCACCAACCCCGCGAGATCGGTGGTCGATGTCGAGTGCGGTCGGCGCGACAAGACCTCATGGATCAGGCGCAGCGATTGCACCCGGCCGGCCCGCGGCGGGATCGTGGCGGTCGGGCCGTCGTCAAAGACGATCGCACCGACCTTGTTGCCGCCTCGGCCAAAAATGTGCGCGAAGCAGGCCACCAACTCCACGAGGACATCGTCTTTGCCGCGTTGGGACGGCCCGAAGGCCATCGATGCGGACCGGTCCAGCAGCAACCACGCGGTCAGGTCCCGGTCCTCGGCATAGTCGCGGACATAGGGCGTCGACATCCGGGCCGTGACATTCCAGTCGATCCGGCGCAGATCGTCGCCCGGGACGTACTCACGCAATTCCTGGAAGTCGATCCCCTCCCCGCGAAAGAGCGTGACGAAGTCGCCCTGCAGGGCGCCATCGAGACGCCGCAGCACGGTCCATTCGATCCGCCGCAGGAGGGCGGCCGGGGTCAGGTCGTGGACGGATGCCATTGCACCTGCTCACGCTCGGGCACCTGCGGCGAAATGTCCGGCAGCGGAACGGCATTGATGATCGCGCGCACGATGTCATCCGGGTCCACATTGTCGGCGAGCGCTTCATAGGACAGCACCAGTCGGTGGCGCAGCACATCGAGGGCCAGGTCCCGGCAGTCCTCGGGCAGGGCATAGCCGCGACCGCGCAGGAAGGCGAGCGCCCGGGCGGCGAGCACCATATTGATCGACGCTCGCGGGCTGGCGCCGAAGGTCACGAAGCGACCCAAGTCGGGCAGCCCGGCGAGCGCCGGGTTGCGGGTCGCGGTGGCGAGCCGGACGGCATACTGGATGATCCCCGGGTCGACGTAGACGGCATCGGCGGCCTGCTGCAGGCTGGCGAGTTGCTCGGGATCCATGACGCGCTGCGGCTTCTCTCCGAGCCCGAGCATCCGCTCGACGACGACGAACTCCTCTGCGGCAGAGGGATATCCGACCTTGACCTTCATCATGAAGCGGTCGACCTGCGCCTCAGGCAGCGGATAGGTGCCCTCGGACTCGATGGGATTCTGCGTGGCCATGACGAGGAAGGGTTTGGGCGAGGCGAAAGTCTCGCGCCCAATGGTGACCTGTCGTTCCTGCATGACCTCAAGCAAGGCGCTTTGCACCTTGGCCGGCGCGCGGTTGATCTCGTCCGCGAGCACCAGATTGGCGAAGACGGGCCCGAGGTTGACCTGGAACTCCCCGCTCTGCTGGTTATAGATCCGGGTGCCAACGACATCCGCGGGCACCAAGTCAGGAGTGAACTGAATGCGTTGAAAGGCCCCACCGATCGTCTCGGCGAGCGCCTTGATCGCCAGGGTCTTGGCCAATCCGGGCACGCCCTCGACCAGCAGGTGACCGCGCGCCAGCAGGGCGATGATCATCTTCTGCAGAAGTTCGTCCTGGCCGACGATGGTCTTCTTCACCTCATAGAGCGTCTGCTCCAAGGGGCGGGCGGTCAGCGGGTCGTTGTCCACGAGGGCTCCGATTTCCTGGGGTTACATCGGCGGGGCGCCGATGGCGCCGCCGGCCTGCTCGATCGGCACGGCGAATCCGATGCCGACAAAGAAGGGCTGATTGGAGGGATTGGCCAGGGCCGTCACGACGCCGACGACCCGGCCCTGGTCATCGAGCAACGGGCCGCCGGAGTTGCCGGGGTTGACGGCCGCATCGAATTGAATGAGGTCTTTCAAGGTGACATTGCCGGCATCGATCGACCTGCCCGTCGCGGAAATGACGCCGGAGGAGAACGAGAAGGTCAGGCCGAGCGGGTTGCCCGCCGCGTGCACCGACGACCCGATGGGCCCGGCGGCACCAAGGGTGGCGGGCACGACCACCTGCGGCAGGCGGGCGGGGGTGAGCGTCGCGAGGTCGCGCTCGGGCTCCTGACTAGCGATTTTGGCCGAACTCTTGGTGCCATCGGCGAAAGTCACCTGGATCGAACCGCCGCCGTCGATGACGTGATTGGCGGTCAGAATCGTCCCGTCGGCGCGCGCGATGAAGCCGGTGCCCAGCCCGCGATCGCCGCCGCCTTGGGTGCGGATCACCACCAAGGAGGGCGCGATTCGGGAGTATGCCGCGGCCCCCGCCGCCGGCTGCTGCGCCTGGTCCTTTTGTGCTTCCTCGATCAAGGGGCTCGCGGCAGCGCGGGCCTGCGTGTCGGTATAGGGCTCAGGCAGGTGCAGCGTGCGCCATAAGGCGGCCGTGGCGATCAGCGCCACCAGCGCGAGGGCGAGCCAGAACCATGCGGGACGTGCGGCGCGGGTGCGTGACGGTTTGGCATCGGGTGCTGAGGGCGGGGCAGGCGTGGGCGCCGCAGCCGGCCCCGGTGAGCCGGGCAGCGGGGCGCCGCTCTCGGCCCGACCCAGTCGCCATTGCATCCCGTGATGCTAAACGCCGCATCCGACAAGGGCCTGCTCGATCTGGGAACTCACACGGAATGCACAGCATTGCCGGCCTCAGGAGGTGGGGTTGTCAGCCGCCTGCGGCAGGCTGTCGTCCATGACCACGACACCCGACTCCGCCGGTCCCGAACCGGCCGCGCCAGCCACGGTCGAGCAGGCCCGGCTCGCCGAGTCCTCGGGGCCGGATGCCCCATGGCGGTTGTGGGGGCCGTATGTCGCGGGCCGGCAGTGGGGCACGGTGCGGGAGGACTACTCCGCAGACGGCGATGCGTGGGCGTCCTTCCCCTTCGATCAGGCGCACGTGCGTGCCTACCGCTGGGGCGAGGACGGGATCGCGGGTCTGTGTGATCGCTATGGCTTCCTCAACCTCGGTCTGGCCCTCTGGAATGGTCACGACGACCGGCTGAAGGAGCGCTACTTCGGGCTGACCAACCCGCAGGGCAATCATGGCGAGGACGTCAAGGAGTATTGGTGGCACCTGGATGCCACGCCGACCCATTCCTATGCCCGGATGGTGTACCGCTATCCGCAGCGCGCCTATCCCTATGACCATCTGGTCGCGGAGAATAGCGGCCGGTCTCGCACCGAGCCGGAGTGGGAGCTGACGGACACCGGCATCTTGGACGAGGACCGCTTCTTCGACATCGAGGTCACGCACGCGAAGGCGGGACCCGAGGACATTCTCGTGACGATCACCGCCACGAACCACGGCCCAGAGGCCGCGCCCCTGCATCTGCTGCCGACGCTGTGGTTCCGCAACACCTGGTCGTGGGGCCGGGACACTCGGGTTCCTCGGTTGAGTGCGGCACGCGGCGCGGCCGATCAAGCGGCCATCTTGTCCGAGCACGGATACCTCGGTCGATATCTTTTGGTCGCCGATGGTGAGCCACGAGTTCTGTTCTGCGACAACGAGACCAACCAGGAGGCAGCCTTCGGGGTGGCCGGTGGCAGCAAACACCCCAAGGACGCGATCGACGCCGCCGTGGTGCGTGGCGACGCCTCGATGTTGCGGCGGGCCTGGGGGACCAAGGCCGCCTTCTGGTGGCAGTGGGAGGCCATCGACCCGGGGGCGAGCGTCACGGTGCGCCTGCGCCTCACGCGCGACGGCGACCGCGAGGGCCGCGATCCGTTCGCGGGCTTTGACCAGACGCTCGCCGCGCGAGCCGGCGAGGCGGACGAGTTCTATGCGGGCGTCATACCTCCGAGCACGGGGGAGGAGGACGCGAGCATCGCGCGCCGGGCCTTCGCCGGCCTACTGTGGGGCAAACAGATTTATCGGTATGACGTGCGCCAGTGGCTCGAGGGTGACCCGGCGCAACCGGCGCCTCCGCGGGCCCGGCTGGCCCCTGAGCCCGCCGGACGCAATACCCGATGGCGGCACCTGTCGCTCGCCGATGTCATCTCGATGCCGGATGAATGGGAGTACCCGTGGTTCGCCGCCTGGGATCTCGCCTTCCACTGCGTCGCGCTCGCGCACATCGACCCGGACTTCGCCAAGGAGCAGCTGATGCTCATGTGCAGGGAGTGGGCCATGCACCCCAACGGCCAGCTCCCGGCCTACGAGTGGAACTTCTCCGATGTCAATCCGCCGGTGCACGCGTGGGCCGCCTGGCAGGTTTATTGCATCGACGGTCGCCGCGACCGGGCCTTTCTGGTCCGAGTTGTCACCAAGCTGCTTTTCGCCTTCGGGTGGTGGGTCAACCGCAAGGACGCTGACGGGTCGAATCTCTTCGAGGGCGGCTTCTTGGGCATGGACAATGTCGGGCCCTTCGATCGCAGCGCGCCCTTGCCGGAGGGGCAGCGTTTGGAGCAGTCGGATGCGACGAGTTGGATGGCCTTCCAATGCCTGGCGATGTTGCGGATGGCCTGGGAGTTGGCGCGCGAGGACCCGGCGTGGGACGAGGTCGCGACGAAGTTCTTCGAACACTTCCTCGCGATCGCCGAGGCGATGGAGGCCTTCGGCAGCGACAACATCGCCTTGTGGGATGAGGTGGACGGCTTCTTCTATGACGTGATCATCGAGGCGGATGGTCACGCGCAGCCGGTGCGACTGCGCTCGATGGTGGGCCTGCTGCCGCTGATCGCCGTGGCGACCATGCCGTCCTGGGTGGACCGGGCGCTGCCCGACTTCACCCGGCACCGGGCCTGGCTGCAGGCCCGTCGGCCGGAGCTGCTCGATGCGCTCATTCACCCGACCGACGGCTCGCTCGACACCCTCTCGGTGCTGACGGAGGACCGCTTCGTGCGGGTGCTGCGGCGGCTCGTGGACCCGGGAGAGTTCCTGGCCGATGGCGGGATCCGGTCGATGTCCGCGGCCTACCGCGATGGCATCGTCATTCAGCTCGACGGCGCGGACCTGCCGGTTCATTACAACCCGGGCGACTCCGACTCGCCGATGTTCGGCGGCAACTCCAACTGGCGCGGCCCGATCTGGTTCCCCGTCAACGTCCTGCTCACCGACGCCCTGCGCACCTATGCCGCCGGGATGGCGGCCGACGTCCAGGTCGAGTTTCCGCACGGCTCGGGGAGCTATATCGGCGTCGCCGCGGTCGCGGAGGCCATCGAGGACCGGCTCATCGGCCTCTTCCGCCTGGGCCCCGATGGTCGTCGACCGAGCGACCCACGCGACATCCCGACCGGACCCTTGTGGCAGGCACATCCGACCTTCAGCGAGTACTTCCACGGCGACACCGGCGCAGGTCTCGGCGCCTCGCACCAGACCGGGTGGACCGCGCTCGTCGCCAACCTGATCTGCCGTTGGGATGAGGAGCCGTAACGGCCCTCGCGGGCATCCAGGGTCCGTAGAGTCGAGGGAACAGCGCCGCGCGGCTCGGCGTTGAGTCCGAGCGGAACGGGCGGTGCCAGATGTCGCCCAGCGATCCCGAGCAGGAGGGGACCCATGTCCATCAACGAATCCCTCAAGAAGACCATCGACGATCTCGATCTCGACCGCCGGGTCGAGGACCTGAACCGGCTGGCGAAGAAGACTCTCGAGGACGCCAAGGCGCAAGCTAGTGCCCTCGCCGCCGACAACCGCGGCAAGGTCGACGACTGGGTGGCCAAGGCTACCGAGGCCGTGGACGCCCGCACTGACGGGAAGTACCACGACAAGATGCAGAAGTTCTCAGTCGCCGTGGGCAATGCCGTGGACAAGGTCGCCGAGCGCGGTCCGGGCCGCTCCTCGCCCGCCGACTCGGCCTTCGACGACGCGGCCAACGCCGGCATGCCGGGCACGGCCTTCGCTCCGGAGTTCCCGCCGGCCGACGCCCGGCAGGACGCGACCGACCCGGCCGGATCTGTTGACGATTCCCGGGCCGAGGCGCCGGCCTCCGCGGCGGACGCCACCGACCGCGAAGGCCTGGGCTGGCCCGAGGGCGACGGCCGCGTCGGCTGATCCCGGCGCATCGGGCATACGGCAGGGGCCCGCGTCACTCATTTCTCTCCGGATGCCGAAAGGTTGAGGTTCGGAGTGCCTAGAAAGTCACCCGAACCTCAACAAAGTGGCATCCGGAGAGAAATGGGAGGTCAGTTGAGCAGGCCGCCAAGCATGCTGCCTGAGCCGCCGCTCTGCTGCTGGTGGCCCCCGTCGGTGACGGACTCACTCGGCTGGACCAGGACATAGCCCTGCCCGGAGAAGGCCATTTGCAGCAGTTCGCCGGTGCCGCCGCGGATCATCGAGCCGATCCCGCCGGTGTCGACGCGCACATCCATCCGCACGCCATTGGTCCACATGACGACCGCCTGCGCGTCGCCGAAGGTGGGGGAGGAGGCGACGTCAAGGGCAACCGGGTCACCCTTGGTGGTGATCGCGACATAGCCCGTGCCGCGCAGCGAGACGTTGTAGAGGCCTCCGGTCATCGCCGCGCCGCGCGCCTGGATGCGGTGAATGTCCCACTGGATGGAGTTGCTGAAGGCCAGCACGTTGTTGCCATTGACGGAGATCGCGTCCTCTTGGAGGTACATGATCTGCACTTCGCGATTGTCATCGGCGAGGAAGAGATCGCCCTGGCCCGAGCAGGTCATCATCGAGACGCCCTCGCCGGAGACCGCGGACTTGAACATCCGACCGAGGCCGGAGCTCTGCTTGGTGAAGCGGACATCGCCCTGATAGGCCACCATCGAGCCGGCCTTGGCCATCACCTCTCCGTAGCGCATGTCGACCCGGAGCATCTTCTTGTTCTGCAATGAGAACGGATCTTGCGTTTCCTTCTCGCGGAAGTCCTGAAAAAGCGACCCGTGAATGGTCATCTCATCTCCCCATCGGGTTCGTGGCCGCCGGTGGACGGCCTCGCTCAAACCGTAGCGCCGAGGCGGGCTGCGGCATATCGTTTCCACAAATCAAGGTGTCCGACGAAGGAGTGTGCGATGGGGTTCCTGGACAAGGCGAAAGCCGCGGCAATGGACCTGCAGCAGAAGGCCGATGCGGCGATGGCCAACTCGGGGATGATGGGCGGCAGCCCCATGGGGGGCGGGCCGATGGGGGGCGGGGGTATGCCGGGTGGTCCCGCCGATCGCCTGCTGCGTGATCTCGGGGTGCTCACCTATCTCAACGCGATGGGGCGCCCCGGCTCGGCCGAGGACTACCAGCGGGTGATGGAGCAATTGCGCTCGCTGGAATCCAGTGGCGGACTGAACCTCTCGCTTTCCCCGGCGGCCCCTCCCGGCTATGGCGCACCGGGCGCGCCGCCGCCCCCGCCCGGTGCCGTTGCCGCGGCCGCCGCTGCGGCCTCTGCTGCGCCGCCGCCACCTGTCGCCGCCCCGCCTCCCGCAGCTCCGATGCCCGCGCCGGTGGGAGATGCGCCAATGGGTGGGTATGCCGCCCCGCCGCCCCCGCCCGTGCCGTCGCCTGCTGCGGAGGCCGGAGAGACAGGAGCTGCCGCGGCGGATGAGGCGAACGGACCGGGGGCCGAGGGCACGGCATACCCCGACCCCACCTTCGACGAGACGCCCAATGGCGACGTGCTCGCGGACTCCACCATCGTCGATGTGCAGGAGCAGATCACCGACCTCGGTGGCGGCGGTGGAACGGCCCCGCCGCCACCCCCGCCCTCCTGGGCCTGAGCGGCCCCAGCGACCCTGCCAGCCTGAGGTAGCCTTGAGGGCATGGCAGGGTCGTTGCTGCTTAGTCAGCCGCGCTGACGCGACCGAGAGGACGTCACCGCGGCATACCCCTTCGTGTCCGGAGGGGTTTTTTGATGCCTGAGCAGCACCACCGAATGATGACGAGAGAGTCGATGAGCGAGACGCCGCACCGCTATACGCCCGAGCTGGCCCAGGAGATCGAGGTCGCCTGGCAGGACCGCTGGGAGGAGGAGGGCACCTATCACGCCCCCAACCCGACCGGTTCGCTCGCCGACCCGCAGGCCGTGGCCGAGCTGAGCGGCGGACCGCTCTTCGTGCTCGACATGTTCCCGTATCCCAGTGGCGCTGGCCTGCACGTCGGCCACCCGCTGGGCTATATCGCCACCGATGTTTATGCCCGCTACCAGCGGATGCTCGGCAAGAACGTCCTGCACGCGCTGGGTTATGACGCCTTCGGCCTGCCGGCGGAGCAGTATGCCGTGCAGACCGGCCAGCACCCGCGCAAGACGACAGAGGACAATATCGCCACGATGCGCCGGCAGTTGCGGCGCCTGGGCCTGGGCCACGACGACCGTCGTTCGGTCGCCACGACGGACCCGGAGTTCTATCGCTGGACGCAGTGGATCTTCTTGCAGATCTTCAACTCCTGGTTCGACGCCGACGCCGATGCCGGGCGCGGGAAGGCACGTCCGATCGCCGAGCTGATCTCGGCCTTCGCGGCGGGCGAGCGGGAGGTGCCCGGCGGACGGGACTGGGCCGAGTTGAGCGACGCCGAGCGCGCGACCGTCATCGACGATCACCGACTGGCGTATGTCTCGCAGGCCCCTGTCAACTGGTGCCCCGGGCTGGGCACGGTGCTGGCCAATGAGGAGGTCACCGCCGACGGCCGCAGCGATATCGGCAACTTCCCGGTCTTCCGCCGCAATATGCGCCAGTGGATGATGCGGATCACGACCTATTCCGACCGGCTGCTGGACGACCTGGACCGGCTGGACTGGCCGGAGAAGGTCAAGCTGATGCAGCGCAACTGGATCGGTCGCAGCCGGGGGGCGCAGGTTCGCTTCCCGATCGCGGGCTCCGACGAGGGCATCGATGTCTTCACAACCCGCCCAGACACGCTCTTCGGTGCGACCTTCATGGTGCTGGCGCCCGAGCATCCGTTGCTGGAAACACTTGTCCCCGAGGGGGATTGGCCGGAGGGCACGAAGCCGGCCTGGACGGGAGGTGCGGCCTCTCCGAGGGCGGCAGTCACGGCATACGCCTCCGCGGCAGCGGGCAAGACGGATCTGGAGCGGCAGGCGGAAGGCAAGGGCAAGACCGGCGTCTTCACCGGCGGCTTCGCGATCAACCCGACCAATGGGGAGCGGATTCCGGTCTTCGTCGCGGACTACGTGCTGATGGGTTATGGCACCGGCGCGATCATGGCCGTGCCCGCGCAGGACCAGCGCGACTGGGACTTCGCGATCACCTATGACCTGCCGATTGTGCGGACCGTGCAGCCGGGCGAGGGCCACGACGAGTCGACCGCCTTCACCGGCGAAGGCCCGGCGATCAACAGCGCCAACGACGAAATCTCCTTGAACGGCAAGGGAATTGCCGAGGCGAAAGCCGAGATGATCGCCTGGCTTGAGGCCAAGGGGATCGGCGAGGGCACGACGACCTACAAGCTGCGCGATTGGCTCTTCTCTCGCCAGCGCTACTGGGGCGAGCCGTTCCCAATCGTGTATGACGAGTCCGGTCACGCCATCGGGCTGCCGGAGTCGATGCTGCCCGTGCAGTTGCCGGAGGTCGACGACTACCGGCCGCAGGCGCTGGATCCCGATGACGACATCTCCGAGCCGGTGCCGCCGCTCGCGCGGGCGACCGAGTGGACGAGCGTTGAGCTCGACCTCGGCGACGGTGTGAAGACCTATCGTCGCGAGCTCAATGTCATGCCGCAGTGGGCCGGGTCCTGTTGGTATGAGCTGCGTTATCTCGATCCGCGCAACGAAGAGGCTTTCGTGGCGCCGGGGAACGAGGACTACTGGATGGGGCCGCGCGAGAGCGCCGTTGCCGGTGCGCCGGCAGGTTCGCGCGATGTCGGTGGGGTCGGGTTGTATGTCGGTGGGGTCGAGCACGCGGTGCTGCACTTGTTGTATGCCCGTTTCTGGCACAAGGTGCTCTTCGACCTGGGCCACGTCTCGTCGGAGGAGCCTTTCCGGCGGCTCTACAACCAGGGCTATATCCAGGCCTATGCCTTCCGCGACGGTCGCGGGCAGACGGTCCCGGCCGCTGAGGTGCAGGAGCACGCGGGCGCCGATGGCGAACTGACCTGGTCGTGGCAGGGCGAGCCCGTCTTCCGGGAGTACGGCAAGATGGGCAAGTCTCTGAAGAACATCGTCACGCCCGATGACATGTATGCACAGTATGGCGCCGACACCTTCCGCCTCTACGAGATGGGCATGGGGCCGCTGGATCAGTCGAAGCCGTGGGAGACCCGGGCGATCGTCGGCAGCCAGCGCTTCCTGCAACGCGTGTGGCGCAACGTGATTGACGAAGAGACGGGTGCTTTGCGCGTGGTTGACGCGCCCATGGATGCGGCCACGGAGCGAGCGCTGCACAAGGCGATCGATGCGGTGGGCGGTGACTATGCGGGCTTGTCCTTCAACACCGCGATCGCGCGGTTGACGGAGTTCAACAACGCGTTGACGCGGCTAGAGACGGTGCCGCGCGAGGCGGCTGAGAAGCTGGTGCTGATGGTGGCGCCGATGGCTCCGCATATCGCCGAGGAGTTGTGGGCGCGGCTGGGGCACCCGGAATCCCTTGTGCGAGAGACCTTCCCGGTGGCCGACCCGGCCTTACTCGTCGACGAGACGGTCACCTGCGTCCTGCAGATCAAGGGCAAAGTGCGCGACCGGATCGAGGTCTCGCCGTCGATCTCCGAAGACGAGCTGCGCGAGCTGGCGCTCGCGCGGCCGCGGATCGCCGAGGCGATTGCCGGTGGCGTGCGGACGGTCATCGTGCGCGCGCCGAAGCTGGTCAACGTCGTGCCGTTGTAGGTCGTCCCCGGTTGGCCGTCGGCTAAGTCGCCGACTCGACGGCGGCCTCTTGTTCGTCCTGACTCTCGGCGTGGCTCGCTGGGCAACTGAGTGTGGGCATGTTTGTCCACAGGCTCGGGCGGCTGATCGGGGTTATCCACGGATTTTGGCGACCCCTGGTGGCTGGCCGATGTCATTCTTACGTTGGGGGACATGACATTTGGCCACCGCGAAGATCCGGCGCAGCGCCTGCGGGCGATCCTGCGCGAGGCGCTACCCGAGGACGATCCGGGGGCTGACGACCTCGTGGGGGTGCCAGCTGGTCGGCACTCGCGGCCGCCGGTCGTGTCGATGCCCTTGGGGCTGCGCGAGCGCTTCACGGCGGTGCCCCACCCGGTGGTCCTGGCCTTCCTCGTTGCCTCGCTGATTGCGGGCGCGATCCTCGGGCTACGGGTAGCTCGGGCCGAGGCCGGGGCGCAGCCGATCGCGCCGCTGGCGTCGACGTCCTCGACGGGGGCTCCTGGTGCTGTTGCGACGGGGGATGGGGGAGGATCTGCGCGGCCATCCGCAACGGATAGCGGCTCGTTGGCGACGGTCCTGGTGCATGTCGTTGGCCAGGTTCGCTCACCGGGAGTGGTGCGCGTTCCGGCCGGAGCCCGGGTGCTCGACGCCATCGAGGCGGCCGGTGGGGCTGGGTCGAAAGCCGATCTCGCCGCCGTCAATCTCGCGAGACCCGTCGTGGACGGTGAGCAGGTGCGGGTCCCGAAACCGGGTGAGGACGTGCCTGGCGCGGTTGGCCCGACAGGGGGTGCATCGTCGCCCGGCGCGAGCGCCAAAGTGTCGCTCAACACGGCCGACCTGTCCGCCCTCGACAGTTTGCCCGGCGTCGGACCTGTTCTGGCGCAACGGATTCTGGACTGGCGAGCGCAGAATGGGAAGTTCGCCAGCATCGACCAACTCGGTGAAGTCAGCGGCATCGGCGAGAAGCTCCTGGCCCAACTCACCCCCTTGGTTGTGCTCTGAACGTGCTCTCCCGGACCCGCGATCGCCGCGTCGTCGTCGACGACAACGGGCACGTGTGGCGAGTCCGTCCGGCGCCCAAGCGCACCTCGCCCAAGCGTCGGGTGGATCTGCGACTGCTGGCTCCCGCACTGTCGGCCTGGGCGTTGGCCGCGGCGACGCTGGGCACCGGGGCACGCGAGAGATGCGTGGCCGCGCTCGGTCTGCTCGCGTTGGGTAGTGCATTGGCTTGGTGGGGTCGGCCACGCCATCGGCGCGGACACCGCCCCGCTCTGTGGGCGGCTTTGTGCCTCTGCGTCATGGGTATGACGTTGCTCGCCGCCGGGGCCGCCGACGCTCAGCGCCGGGCCGGCCAGGTCGACGATCTTGCGCGTGTTCAGGCGGTCGGGCGCATCGAGGGTCGGGTTGTTGGCGAGCCGATTGACATCGGGAACGGCCGAAATGTCTTGCGGCTCAAAGTTGAATCCATGACGGCACGTGGTGTCACAACTCGCGAAGCTGCCCAGATCCTCGTCGTCGGCGATCAACGGTTCGCCGGCCTGACCTGGCAGCAACCGATCTCGGTGCTGATGCGGTTGCGCCCAGCGGACCGCGCGGAGCCCATCCTGGCAGTCGGGAAACCGCTCGCGGCGCCGAGCCTGCGAGGTGGGCCGCCGCGCGTGGTTGGGTGGTCCGCATACGTTCGGGAGCGGCTCGGGCACGCAGTCGCCGACTTGCCTGCGGATGCCGCCGGACTAGTGCCGGCGATGGTCTTCGGCGACACCTCGCGCTCACCGCCCGAACTCACGGACGACATGCGTGATGCCGGATTGGCTCATCTTTCAGCCGTGAGTGGCGCAAACGTGAGTTTGCTGCTTGTCGCGGTGCTGCCAATGCTTGCCCTGGTGGGCGTGCCGCGTCGCGGCCGGCCGGCGTGCCTGCTCGCCGTGGTCATCGCCTTCGTCATCGTGACGCGCCCCGAGCCCAGCGTCATCCGCGCTGCGGTGATGGGATCGATCGGCGTCCTCGCCGTCTTGCGGTCCACACGGGCGGCCGGGGCGCCCGCCCTGGCCGCCGCGATCGCCCTGCTGCTGATGGTCGACCCCTGGCTGGCGCGCAATGCGGGCTTCGCGCTCTCGGTGCTCGCCACCCTCGGGCTTGTGCTCTTCGCGGCGCCGTGGGCCGCCGCCCTAGCGAAACGGCTTCCCGGCCGTTCGCCGGTCGTCGCTGCTGCTCTGGTGGTGCCGATGGTGGCGCAGTTGGCGACGGCGCCGATCGTGGTCATCCTCCAAGGCAAAGTCAGCGTCGTCGGGGTGCCCGCGAACATCCTGGCCGCACCGCTGGTCGCACCCGTGACCATCGCAGGGCTGGTGCTGGCGGTGCTGTCCAGCGTCGGGCTGCCCACCGGGCCGCTGGCGTGGCTCCCGGGCGCCCCTGCCCTCGCCATTGCGGAGGTCGCGCATCGCGCCGCCGCTGTGCCGTGGGCCAGTGTGGGATGGCCCGAAGGAGCCTGGGGCGCAGCGCTATTGGCTGCACTCACCATCGCGGGGCTGCTCGGCAGCCGGCGCATCGCGTATGAAGCTCACGCCCACCCTGGGCCCGCAGTGGTGGCTTTGACGCTCGTGCTCGGAGTGACCCTCCCGGTGGGTTCCATGGCGTGGCCGCCCGGTCCGTGGCAACTGGTGGCCTGCGATGTCGGCCAAGGGGATGCGCTCGTCCTGGCGACCACGCCCGGCCATGCGGTGCTTGTCGATGCCGGACCTGAGCCGCGCGCGGTCGACCGCTGCCTGCGACGCCTTGGCGTGCGCGTGCTCGATCTCGTTGTGCTGACCCACTTCCACGCCGACCATGTCGACGGTCTCGCTGGGGCGTTGCGGGGTCGATCTACCGCAGCCATCGTTGTCTCGCCGGTCGCCGAACCCGCCGATCGGGTTGCCGCTGTGCACCGGCTCGCGGGCGCGCGCGGCATACCCATCCGGGAAGCAGTGTTGGGGCAGGAGTTCGCGATGGGACCGCTACGGCTGCGGGTGCTCGCGCCGGTTCGGCGGATCATCGCGGGCTCCATCCCGAACAATGCAAGCATCGTGGTGAGTGCCCACAGCGGGGATCTCGACGCCCTGCTCACGGGCGATATCGAGAAGGAAGCCGGCGCCGCGTTGCGAGCCTCGCTGGCGAAAAGCCCTGCAGCACACCCGCATTTTGATGTCGTCAAGGCGGCGCACCACGGCTCGGCCAATATCGACCCGGCGCTCATTGCCATGGCGGCGGCGCCGCTGACGCTGATCAGCGTCGGTGCCGACAACGATTACGGTCACCCGTCACCGCGACTACTCGAGCTTGAGGCAAATCTGGGAAGCACCGTCCTGCGCACCGATCTCTCGGGAGATATCGCCGTCTGGGTCGAGGGCGAGCACGTGCTCACCCGCACCACTCACAGGTGATAGTCGAGGACTGCTTCGGAGTCGACACGATCGGCGGCGACGGCGGGGAAGGTCGGCAGCAGATCCGGCGAACCGGCGACATCGGTCAAGGCCTCAAGGGCGGCCGCTACGGCCGGAACATGCTGCAGGTCGGCGGTTGTCACCGCCACAATCTCGCGCCGCGACGCGGGGATAACCGGACGGATCACGACATCCGGATTGAAAGCGGTGCGCGCGATCAAGTCGGGAATCAGGGCAACGCCCAACCCCGCGGCCACCAAGCCCTGAACGGCGACATAGTCCTCGGTCTCGAAGCTCACCGCAGGTGTGAACCCGGCCCGCCCGGCGAGATCGAGCAGATGCCCGCGGCACCGCGGGCAGCCGGCGATCCAGGCGGCGTCGGCCAGGGCGCGCAGGGGCACCGGCTCGTCCAAGCTGGCCAGCGCATGGTCGGTGGGCAGCGCGACAAGCACTTCGTCGTCGAGCAGATGCCGAGTCACGAAGATGTCGAGATCTTCCTCGCCGCGGGCCACATCGGTGCCGGCATAGGTGAAGGCCACGGCCAGATCACACTCGCCGGCGCGCAGCGCCGCGAGCGACTCGGGCGGCTCGGCCTCCGTGAAGGTCATTGACACCCCGGGAAAGCGATCCCGCACCAGGGCCAAGGCCTTCGGCACCAAGGTCGCGGAGGCCGACGGGAAAGCCGACAGGCGCACGCGTCCGGCCCGCAGACCCGCGAGCGCCGCTACCTCCTCCTCGGCGGCGTCCAGCGCCGCAAGCACGGTCCCGGCGTGCCGGGCGAGGGCGTGCCCGGCTTCGGTCAGCCGGACGGTGCGTCCAACGCGATCGACCAAGGGCGTGCCAACCCGCTGTTCCAGGCGCCGAACCATCTGCGAGATCGCGGGCTGCGAATAGCCCAGCGACGCCGCAGCGGAGGTGAAGCTGCCCTCGTCGGCGATGGCCCGCATCACGCGGAGCCCGGCAGCATCGATCACCGGGCCACCATAACGCAGCGTTATAGGCCAGCCCGAGGACGACGTGAGGCACGGCATACTGACGGGGTGTCCGCGTCGCCCACCCATGTCGCGCAACTCGCGGCATACCTCGGCTCCGGGCCGCCGCTGGTCTTGACCGGCGCGGGCATCAGCACTGATTCCGGTATCCCGGACTACCGCGGCCCGGATGGAACGCGCCGGGTGACCCCGATGTCGCATCAGGAGTTCGTCTCCAGTGCGGCTGCGCGGCAACGCTATTGGGCCCGGTCGTATGCCGGGTGGTTACGTTTCGCCGCCGCTCGCCCCAATCCGGGGCACCGGGCCGTTGCCGCCCTGCAGTCCGACGGCCGGGTCGGCACGGTCATCACCCAGAATGTCGACCTGCTCCATCAGGTGGCCGGCGCGCGCGATGTCGTGGACCTGCACGGCCGGCTGGCCGACGTCATCTGTCTGGATTGCTCGGCCCGCTATCCGCGCGAGCAGATCCAGGCCTGGCTCGCCGAGGCCAACCCGCAGGCGGCCGACGGCATCGACCGCGATCCCGGCGGTGGATCGCGGGTCTCGGCGCAGATCCGCCCGGACGGCGATGTCGTGCTCGCCCCCGAACTCATCGAGGGATTCCGCAGTCCCCGCTGTCTGGTATGCCGCGGCGACCGGCTCAAGCCCGATGTCGTCTTCTTCGGAGCCAGCGTGCCGCCGGAGCGCGTCGCGCACTGCTTCGAGTTGACGGATGCGGCGTCCGGCTTGCTCGTGATTGGTTCTTCGCTGATGGTGATGAGCGGCTTGCGTTTCGTCAAAAGGGCTGCGGCACAAGGCAAACCAATCGCTATCGTCACCAAGGGACCGACCCGCGGCGATGACCTCGCCACCCTGCGGATCGACGCCGACATCTCGCCGCTGCTGCACGCCGTGGCGTCCGAGGTTACGGCCCTGGCCTAAGGCACCGACGGCACGCGGGCGCACCCCGCGGGGTGCGCCCGCGTGTCTGAATCAGACGCGCCGCAGGACGGCAGTGACCTTGCCCAGGATCGTCGCGTGGTCACCGTCAATGGGGGAGAAGGCGGTGTTGTGCGGCATCAGCCACACCTTGCCGTCCTTGCGCTTGAACGTCTTCACCGTCGCCTCGTTGTCCAAGAGCGCGGCGACGATATCGCCATTGTCGGCGGTGGGCTGCTGCCGCACGACGACCCAGTCCCCATCGCAGATCGCGGCGTCGATCATCGAGTCACCGACGACCTTGAGCAGGAAGAGCGATCCCTCGCCGACGATCTGCCGCGGCAACGGGAAGACGTCCTCGACGACCTCCTCTGCGGTGATCGGCACGCCGGCCGCAATCCGGCCGAGCACCGGGACATATGACGCCTCGGGCCGAGCGTCGCCCGAACCGGTTTCGTCGATGAATTGCTCCTCCACGTGGTCCCCGGGCCGGTAGCCCCGGGCTTTGGGGGCGTCCGGCGAGACGACCTCAATCGCGCGCGGGCGGTGCGGGTCGCGCCGGAGGTAGCCCTTGCGTTCCAGGGCGTGCAACTGATGAGCAACAGAACTAGGAGAAACCAGGCCGACGGCTTCGCCGATCTCACGGATGCTCGGGGGGTAGCCGCGCCGGTCGATGCTGTTGCGGATCACCTCAAGGACGCGTCGCTGCCGCACCGTCAGGGCCTCGCCGCCGTCGCGTTCGGGCAGTGAATGGACCTGGCCGCTGCCATCCTCTGTGCTCATCGCTGCCTTCCGTCCCTTTCGTAGATCGCATTTTCCCTGCTCAGAGGGGCTGTCAGTGCCCCCTGTCAGGCTTTCTGCCATGACCTTGAGCCTAGGGGGTCGACGCGTTCAGATCAAACATCTGTACGAGCGTGTCTTGCTCCTCGGGCTCGGATCGTGCTAGACATCGTACAACCGTTCTATCGAACGAACATTCGATAGACACGCCGAAGGGAGATAGGGATATGAGCGCAGCAATCGCTTGGGATGGTGTCGAGGCAGGGCGCCTCGTGGGAACTCGTGGTGGGCGCTCCCGTGGCCACCTTCGCCTGGTGCCGACCGCTGCGCCAGCGCGGGTGGCCCCGTCACGGCCGATGCGTCCAGAGGCTACTGGTTTCCGCTTGACCCGCCTCGGTCGACTGTCGATCACCCTCTTTGCTGCGGTCGCGCTCTGTGCGGGCCTGGCCCTTGCGTATGCCGCGGGGCCCGGTGCGGCGGCCCCCGCGGGAAGCGGGGAGCGGGTCGTCGTCGTCCAGTCCGGGCAGACCCTCTCCGGCCTGGCACAGGCCTATCTGCCCGAGCGCGGGATCGTCAACGCCATCTCGGCGATCCAGGTGGCCAATGGGCTCTCCAGCGACCGCCTTCTTGCTGGTCAGCGGCTCGTCATTCCGGCGCGCTGAGACCTCGTTGATGGCTGGTGGGACGCCGCCACGCCGGTGGACCCAAAGGGTTGACGTAGTGGCTACTTTCTCCGTAGAGTCCTACATCTAGTGGTTACACGCATGTAGTTCGTCCACATCTAGTGCACATCCGCAGCGTTGTTACCCACAGGTTGTCCCCATCTTGTCCCCGGTGTCATCCCCAAAGTCGCGTAGATCGGAGTGGTCGTGCACTGTCCTTTCTGCCGCCACACCGACTCGCGCGTGGTGGATTCGCGCACCAGTGACGACGGGGCGCAGATCCGTCGGCGCCGCCAGTGCCCGGACTGCAATCGCCGGTTCACCACGATCGAGACGGCCGGGCTGACAGTCGTCAAGCGTTCCGGCGTCTCCGAACCGTTCAGCCGAGCCAAGGTCCTCGCCGGCGTCCGGAAGGCCTGCCAAGGCCGCCCGGTCTCCGAAGACGACCTGGCGCTGCTGGCCCAACGGGTCGAAGAGAGCGTGCGCTCCGCCGGCAATGCCGAGGTCGATGCCCACGACGTGGGGATGGCCATCCTCGGGCCGCTGCGCGACCTCGACGAGGTCGCCTACCTTCGCTTCGCGAGCGTCTACCAGGCTTTTGACTCCTTGGAGGACTTCGAGGCGGCGATCACGCTGCTGCGGGCCGAACGCAGCCCGGTCGACGATCCGCTGATCGGCGCCCCATAGGACTCCCGGGCGCCGGTCGCGACGCGCGGCCGGTGCCCGGTGACCACACGACATACGCATCACCACACCACCCAGGAGAGAGATCCATGACGGAGACCGCCCGTCCCAGTGCCGCCCGTTCCGGAAAGGCCAAGGGCCTGACGATGCAACGCATCTACACCACCGCCGGCGTCCACCCCTATGACGCGGTCACCTGGGAGAAGCGCGACATCAACCAGACCAACTGGAAGACCGGCGAGGTCATCTTCGACCAGAAGGGCGTGGAGTTCCCCGAGTTCTGGTCGGTCAACGCTTCGACGATCGTCACGACCAAGTACTTCCGTGGCGCCGTCGGCACCGAGGCGCGCGAGCACAGCCTGCGCCAGCTCATCGACCGCGTCGTGCTGACCTACACCAAGGCCGGCAAGGAGCACGGATATTTCGCGAGCGACGAAGACGCCGAGATCTTCGAGCACGAACTCACGCACGCCCTGCTGCACCAGGTCTTCTCGTTCAACTCCCCGGTGTGGTTCAACGTCGGCACCCCGAGCCCGCAGCAGGTCAGCGCCTGCTTCATCCTCTCCGTCGACGACTCGATGGACAGCATCCTCAACTGGTACAAGGAAGAGGGCTTCATCTTCAAGGGCGGCTCCGGCGCTGGCCTGAACCTCTCGCGCATCCGCTCTAGCAAGGAACTGCTCTCCTCCGGGGGCACCGCCTCCGGCCCGGTCTCCTTCATGCGTGGCGCCGACGCCTCCGCTGGCACCATCAAGTCCGGTGGCGCCACCCGCCGCGCCGCCAAGATGGTCGTCCTCGATGTCGACCACCCGGACATCTATGAGTTCGTGGAGACCAAGGCCCGCGAAGAGGACAAGATCCGCGCGCTGCGCGATGCCGGCTTCGACATGGACCTCGGCGGGCGAGACATCGTCTCGGTCCAGTACCAAAACGCCAACAACTCGGTCCGCGTCACCGACACCTTCATGCGCGCGGTCGAGGAGGGCACCTCCTTCGGTCTGACCTCGCGCAAGGATGGCTCGGTCATCGAGGAGGTCGACGCGCGCGACTTGATGCGCAAGATCTCCGAGGCTGCGTGGGAGTGCGCCGACCCGGGCATCCAGTACGACGACACGATCAACGACTGGCACACCAACCCCGAGACCGGCCGGATCACCGCGTCCAACCCGTGCAGCGAGTACATGTCGCTCGACAACTCCTCCTGCAACCTGGCGTCGCTGAACCTGCTGAAGTTCCTCAAGGACGACGACACCTTCGATGCCGCGACCTTCCAGAAGGTCGTCGAGCTGGTCATCACGGCGATGGACATCTCCATCTGCTTCGCCGACTTCCCGACCGAGTCCATCGGCAAGACCACCGTCGACTACCGCCAGCTCGGCATCGGCTACGCCAACCTCGGCGCCCTCCTGATGGCGACCGGTCATGGGTATGACAGCGAGGGCGGCCGCGCGCTCGCGGCGAGCATCACCTCGCTGCTGACCGGGGCGGCATACAAGCGCTCCGCGGAGCTCGCCGGCGTCGTTGGCCCGTATGCCGGGTACGCCCGCAATGCGGACGCGCACAAGCGCGTCATGCGCAAGCACCAGGCGGCCAATGATGTCGTGCGCACGCGCCACACGATGGACGCCGACATTCACAAGCTCGCGACGAAGGCGTGGGATGACGTCATCAAGCTCGGCGAGAAGAATGGCTACCGCAACGCGCAGGCCTCGGTGCTGGCCCCGACCGGGACCATCGGCTTCATGATGGATTGCGACACCACGGGCATTGAGCCGGACTTCTCCTTGGTGAAGTTCAAGAAGCTCGTCGGCGGTGGCTCGATGCAGATCGTCAACCTGACCATCCCGCGCGCGCTGAAGAAGCTCGGCTACACCGGCGAGACCATCGAGGCGATCGTCGAGTACATCGCGGACAAGGGGCACGTCGTCGGCGCCCCCGGCCTGAAGACCGATCACTACGAAGTCTTCGACACCGCGATGGGCGAGCGCGCCATCTCCCCGATGGGGCACGTGCGGATGATGGCGGCCACGCAGCCGTTCCTGTCCGGCGCCATCTCCAAGACCGTCAACCTGCCCGAGACCGCCACGGTCGAGGAGATCGAGGACGTCTATGTCCAGGGCTGGAAGCTCGGTCTGAAGGCGCTGGCCGTCTACCGCGACAACTGCAAGGTCGGCCAGCCGCTGTCCGACGCCGGGTCGACCGCCAAGGACAAGGAAGCCGCCGCGGCCGCGCCCGCTGCTGCCCCCGTCGTCGAGAAGGTCGTCTACCGCCCCACCCGCGAGCGCCTGCCGAAGCGCCGGACCTCGCAGACCACGTCGTTCGCGGTCGGTGGCGCTGAGGGCTACCTCACGGCCGGGACGTATGAAGATGGTCGCCTCGGCGAGGTCTTCCTCAAGTTCGGCAAGCAGGGCTCGACGCTCGCGGGCGTCATGGACGCCTTCTCGATCGTCACCTCCGTCGCGCTGCAGTATGGCGTGCCGCTGGAGACCTTCGTCGAGAAGTTCACGAACATGCGCTTCGAGCCGGCCGGTATGACGGACGACCCGGATGTGCGCATGGCGCAGTCCCTCATGGACTACGTCTTCCGCCGCCTCGCGCTCGACCACCTCGACTTCGAGACCCGCTCCTACTACGGCATCCACACCGCCGACGAGCGCGCCCGTCAGCTCGAGACCGGCTCGTATGCCCCGGCCGAGGAGTCGAACGAGGAACTCGAGGAGGAGTTGGAGTCGATGGCCCAGGGCATCGGCAGCTCCGCCCCGAAGAAGACCGCCGAGGCCAAGCAGACCCCGGAGCAGGCGGGCGTGCACCGCCTCGACGCCTCCCAGGTCCACTCCGGCGCCGGCGCCGCCTCGGCCCGCGAGGTCAGCGCGGACGTCCACAGCTCGGCCGACCTGCTCGCGAAGTTCGGCAACAGCAAGGCCGCCGACGCCCCGATGTGCATGACCTGCGGCACCAAGATGCGTCCCGCCGGCTCCTGCTACGTCTGCGAAGGCTGTGGCTCCACCTCCGGCTGCAGCTGAGTAGCCGAATCAGGTAGGCAACGAATGGGGCCGGTCGTCGACGACGACCGGTCCCTTTTCGTGCGGTTGCCCGTTGGTGGGAAGCGGCTCGTCGAGCACCGAGGAAGCGCTGAGTTAGCGGTGGAGCGCTGAATTCGTGGCGGAGCATAGGTATAGCAGCGCTCCGCTGCGATATGAGCGCTCCGCGGAGAGGTGCGCGCTCGGCCGCGGCCTCGGAGTAGCAGTCAGGCCCGCTCAGGCGCTGAGGAAGCCCTGGAAGCGTTGATCGAGTCGGTCGCGGTCGGGCTGGTCGCTGCCTTTGACCGGCACGTGCAGAGTCCGGCCGTCCATTTCTTGCAGGCCATGCTTCAGCATGGGACCGTCGACTTCTCTAAGAAGACGGCGATTGACCCGCACGACATAGTCCGGGCTAATCCTCGATCCACCGATGGGCTGATGGCGTGGGGTTGATCGTCGTCTCGGGCTGAGGAGGCGAGCAGGGG
>NZ_BAAAPO010000007.1:0-22937 GCF_039531185.1 Nostocoides veronense | reverse complement strand
TCCTCGGGAAGGTGCGCTCCCTCACGCCACCCCGCCGAAGGCCATCCACAGGTTCTGATCATTGCTCGGACCCCGTGCGGCAGAAGTTGTGGTCCGACTGGCTCCAGTTGACGAGCCTGCTCAAGGCGGTTGTGGGTCGCGTGCCAGCGGCATGGCTGTCTGGCAGTTTCCTCACGGACAAGCCTGTTCCCGGGGACATCGATTGTCTGTACATTGTCGATGTGGACGACGTCCAGGCGGCGATGGCCGACGCGGGCCGGGCGCGTGTGCTGGATGTCATCGCGCGCAATGGCGTCAAGTCAGCGTTCAACCTGAACGTGGATTCCTTCGTTCTCGAGTGGTGCCCGGCGTCAGGAGCGGCCGGAAGCGCCCCTCCCGCGTACTACCAACAGCGGGGATACTGGGATGACCTCTGGGTCCGTTACCGCGACCCGGATCCGCGTACAGAGTCCCTGCCACGGCGAGGCTTCCTGGAGGTGACGATCGATGGCTACCGATGACCGGCGGGCCGTTGCGCTGCCTGAGGTGGACGTTCAGTCGTACCTGGACAAAGTGGGCGACCGGCCAGTGCCCCAGGGATGGCAGCCGGGCGACCTGACGCGGTTGAGTCAAGAGGCTATGGTTCGCCAGCAGGAAGGGACGGCGCGGGTATTGCGCTCTGCCGGATTCCTGAGGTTCACGGGAGTGGGGGTTGTCGGTCACTCGGCGGACCTTGCGGACATAGCCCTGTTGTCTAGTGCGTGGCAGAAGGCTGTCACTGCAACCGGTGCGGCGTTGGAGGAAGTGCGTGCCGCTAGGGGTCGCATCCCCACGGATATCACCCTTCGGACGACGCTCGTGTTGACCGCGTCACCGAGCCCCGGATCGGTCGTCTTCCATGTGGAGCCGAAGCAATCGCCCCTACTTGAGGTGGAGCCGCATGGTCAGACAACGCTCGCGGAAAAGATCGCCCCACGACCACTCGCTGATCGTGCCGTTGAGGCGCTTGTGGAACTGCTGGCGTCGGCAACCACGGGGACGCCCGCCATGGTCGATGCGATCAGTGGCCAGTTGAGTGACCTGGGTCCCCGGGTCGGCAGCGCAATCGACGGACTTGCCCGCGCCATCGAGGCAACGAACGTCACGCTGGACGCCTCGTGGCGAGAGCCCACAGCTCCAACCCGTCGCGCCGTTGTCACTCCGTCCGAGGCGAGGTTCATAGCGGAGGTTGTCGAGGGAAGGGGCCTCAACGCCACGGTCGAGACGGTGACTGGAACACTGGGCACCATCAGCGATCGTCAGAAATGGGTCCTGCACCTAGGCGAAGAGACCATACGACTCGATATCGCCGAGTTGCCGCCTGAGGAACTGACCCGATGGAAGGTGCACGACCTCGTGGATGTGGACGTTCGCGTGGCTCTCCAAGAACGCCCGGACGGCCGGATGGTACGCCAGCACACCCTGCTGAGCATCAGACCGGCATCCGGGCCTGTCACCCTCTTCGCTGAGAGTGACGACTAAGCGGAACGCCAGTCGATGGTCACCGATTCGGGACGGAACGCGCGCGACCCATGGACGCCCTTGTGGAGGGTGATGACTGCCAAAGCATCGATCAGTCGCTGACGGATTGCTAAGGGGGCGGCGTCGAGCGCGGCCACAGGATCGGGTGCTCCATGCACCGTGGCGGTGCTGCCTCGGGAGACGAGGGCTGCCTGACGTCGCTGCACCTCGACGATTCGAGCACGGGCCTTCTCGACCGCTGTCGCGTAACGCCGCCCGTCGATGAGCCCCTCGTCGTAGTCGGACTCGATGACCGACAGTCGGTGGTCCAGGTCGTTTCGCTCGTCGCGCAACTCCTTGAGCGCTGCCTCGTCTGCGGGCTTCACCAACAGGTCGGCAAGGTCGGGCCGTGCGAGCCTTCCCCGGATGACCCTGAGAACGTAATCATCCACGGGCGTGCCGGAGCGGTAGAAACACGCCTCGCGGCAGGTGTACCGATGCAGACCGGCACCCAACCCGGACGACGAGCGTACGGGCAACCCGCAATCGCAGCGATAGACGCCGGAACCGACGTGCTTCCGGGCGGTGTCCTGTCGGTTCACGGTCCGGCGCGGGTCATTCAGCCGCGCCTGGACGGCTGCGAACTGAGCCTCCTGGACTATGGCGGGCCATGTTGCCGCGCCCACGTCCTGACCCTTGTAGACGGAACGCCCGGCGTAGCGCGCGTTCCGCAGGATGCTCGATACGGAGGAGGGATTCCACTTGCCACCTCGGCGCGTGGGAACGCTCGCATCCTGGAGGCCGCGAGCGATGGCCTTGAGCGTGTCGCCAGCGAGGAAGCGATCGAACACCCCGCGCACCACGGCGGCTTCGTCTTCGATGAGGTTGCCGTTGATCGTGTACCCGGTCAGCCGGACGCCCTTGGCAGGTCGGCCCAACTCGGCGCGCTGTTGCTGTGCTCGACGCTGTCGAGCCGACTTGCGCCGAACCTCGGACCGAGCAACCTGCAACTTGATGCCCGCGAACAGGATGCCCGCGTCGGTGGACAGGTCGGCCTCCCCATTCGCGGTGACGACCAGCAACCCTCGCGACTTCGCCCGGTCGATCCAATCCTCCAGTTGGCGGGGCTGACGGGTGAGACGGTCCAGGTCCCAGCACACGAGGGCCGTCAGCGCCATCACCATGGCGGAGTTGGCGGCCGCTCTGGCCGCCACGCCGGACTTGGCGGAGCGCGCTCGCCGACAAGATCGGCTACAACGGGCCGAGGCGGCCTTCGAGCCGATTCCCTTCGGGGGCGAAGCGGCTCGCGCGTATGGAAGGGTTCACGCTGCGGTGACGGCGGCAGGGCGCCAGCGCGCAGGAGGTTTGCGGAGCCGAAACTGCTCGGCGGCGTCATCGTCTACGAGGCCCGTGTCCGCCAGTCACTGGATGACCAGGTCCAGACCGCTGGTGGTAGTTCTCGTACCACGATGGCTATCGCGATATCTGGCATCGGAGGTGCGATATGCCGAATGTGCTCATTCGAGGACTCAGTGACGAGGCCATCGCTCGCATCGATGCTGAATCAGCAACCTTGGGCCTGTCGCGAAACGAGTTCCTACGACGGAAATTGGAAGGCACGGCGGGTGCGCGCCCTCAGGTGCCAGTGACCAGCGCGGACTGGGCACGAGCAGCAGATCTGTTCGTCGACCTCGCGGACCCCAACGTCATGGATGCCGCATGGCCGTGACAGCCTGGCTGGTCACACGCCAAGCAGTCGAGACGTTGAGGATCGTCTGACCCAATCCTCGTGCCTTTGATAGCATCGTTGTAATCAAACACTTCTCGGGGGTGGTGGTCATGGCGTCGATTGTGGTTCGCGGCCTTGACGAGGCTGTCAAGCTTCGGCTCGCAGCTCAGGCCAAGCAGCACGGCCGCTCCATGGAGGCCGAGGTGCGCGACATCTTGACTGAGGCGGCGACACGCCAAAACATCGCCCTCGCCATCCTGCACGCTGGACAGGCTGTTGGAGGTGTCGATCAGCTTCCGGTTCCTGCGCGCGCCGACGCGGCCAGGGCCGTGGACTTCTCGTGATCGTCCTGGACACCAATGTTGTGTCCGAGGTGCTCAAACCTCATCCGGACATGCGGGTCGTCTCGTGGTTGGAGTCACTGAATGATGACGTCGCGATCACCGCAATTACGCTCGCGGAGCTCTTGGCCGGACTTCGTCGTCTGCCGGACGGCGCCCGAAAATCAGAACTCACCTTTCGCGTGGAAACCGCGATCCGGCCCTATCGCCGGGCCGGCGCAGTCATCTCCTTCGACGAGGCAGCGGCGTCGCACTACGCCGATATCCTTGCCGCGCGCGACGGGGCTGGCCTGCCCATTGCGACTGCGGATGCGCAGATCGCGGCGATCTGCCGATCCAGAGTATCGGTCTGCGTGACACGCAATACCAAGGACTTTCTCCTCACGGGAGTGACTTTGTTTGATCCATGGACGGGTGAGCATCACCCACCTTCGTGATCTTGCGCGCCGCGGTTTGCTCCCGCTCGACTGAGGATGCCGTCAGCTAGCTCAGCCGCTGGGGAGCGACGCGTGCCAAGCGGATGGCAGTATGCAGGAGCCACGCGGCGGCGACCTGGCTGACCGCGACCACCCCGACTAGGGCCGGGAGCGAGTGGTCGAGCAGAAGGCCGCCAGGCCGCCGCCGACGATTGCCATCGCGCCCTGAATGGCGGCGAACACGCCATACGCGGAGGCCAACCGGCCGGGCGGGACGAGCGCGGCGACCAGCGCCTTGATCGTCGAATCCTGCACGCCAAACGCCGCCCCCCACACCGCGACCCCGGCGAGCGCGAGCGGCAACGACCCACCGAGAGCGAGGGGTGGGACGAGGGCGACGAGGAGGGGCACGGCATACAGCACCGCGTTCCCGCGGCGGTCATAGACCCAGCCGACCAGCAGCGCGACGAGCGCCTCGACGAGCATGGCCGCGGCATACACGAGGGCGGTTTGAGCGGCCGTCAGGCCGAGCGTGGTGACCAGGTGATAGCCGATGATCCCGAAAGTCACGAGCCCGCCCGTGGTCAGGGAGGCGGCCACGGCATACCGAAAGAAGACCGGCGGCAGCCCGCCCCCGACCACACCGGCCCACCAGGTCGTCGCTGGCTCCTCACCAGGCGCTCGTCCCAATGCCGGCACCGCACGACATATGACGAGCAACAGCCCCATCGCCAGTGCTCCGGGCACCGCCAGCCAGGCGGGCGCCGCCCAGATCGTGCCCGCCGCAGCGGCGATCGCCGCGACGAGCAGGGGACCGGCGAAGGCGCCGACCTGGTCAAGCGCCTTGTGTATGCCGAAGCCCCGCCCCAGCCCCACCTCTCGTGCCGCGTCGGCCAGGAGCGCGCTCTTGGAGGGTGAGCGCACGGCCTTCCCCGCGCGCTCGGCGAGGATCATCAGCGCCGCGAACGCAAGACCGGCCGCCCCGAGGTGCGGTGCGACGGCAAGCAAGGGAACGCAGATCGCGGTGAGGCCGTAGCCGACGATCGTGAAGGACCAGTGCGCGCCGCGGCGATCCGCCATCGGCCCCGTAGCCAGCCGGAGCACGAGCGCCATGGCCTCACCCGCCCCGGTGACCAGCCCAACGACGAACGCGCTCGCCCCGAGCGAGGCGAGCAACGGCCCATACATCGAGCGGGCGCCCTCATAGACCATGTCCGCGAGCAGGCTGACGATGCCGAACGACAGCACCACGCGCCACGGCGTCCAGCGCGCGCTTGACGACTCACGGACCACGGCCCTGAGAGTAGGTCTGCCGAGTGTGCCGGCTCGAGCGGGCGATCCTACGCTTTGGCCAGGCTGACCACGTAGTCGCGAAGCGTGTTGGTTGCCGCTCTCGGCGACATTCCGTGCAGTAGGTGAAGTGCCAGCCCATCGAGCAGGGCGTGCAGGTGACGGGTTGCCCGCGATCGCTCGCTCCGCGGCGCGCTGGGGCTCAACGACGCGACCACGCTGGCGCAGAGGCGTTCAATCCCGGCGTCGATCCGCTGATGCGCCGCGCGCAACGCAGGATCACTCAGCGCGGCGATGCCGAGCACGACATACACCCCCATCTCGACCCGTCGCTGATCGTCGAGCGGCATCGTCTCGCCTAGCTGGGCCATGGCCATGGCTACGGCATCTGGTCGGGATCGAAGGGCTCGGATCCGCGCTTCTGCCCGAGTGCCCATGAGTGTGAGGCAGGCGACGAGCAAGTCACTCTGGCTGGGGAAAGCCCGCCGGAGCGACGCGGTGGCCAGTCCGGCCTCGGCAGCGACATTGCGCACCGACACTGCCGCTGCGCCATCTCGGACGAGGACGCGCCACGCCGCTTCAACGATGGCTTCTTCGCGGGCTTGATGATCGATCAACCTGGGCACGACGCCATTCTAGTACGACTGTGTTAAATTATTTGTGAACACGGGCGTACTCACAAGGGAGAACGGATGATCATCACCGTCATCGTCGTGTGCGAGATCGCGTTCTGGGTCGCGATCATCTCGGGACTCGCACTTCGCTACCTCGCTCGTATGCCGCGCGCTGGCCTCCTCGTCTTGGCTCTCGTCCCGCTGATCGACCTGGTTCTGCTGATCGCCACCGCGGTCAACCTCCGAGCAGGAGAGAGCGCAACCGTCGCCCACAGCCTGGCGGCGTTCTACCTCGGTTTCTCGATTGCCTACGGGCACAGGCTGATCCGATGGGCGGACATTCGGTTCGCGCACCGGTATGCCGACGGGCCCCGTCCCGAGAAGCCACACGGCGCGGCATACGCGCGCCTGTGCTGGGCCGACGTGGGTCGGACCGCGCTCGCGGTGGCCATCGCGTCGGGGATCACGTGGCTCCTCGCGGCCTGGATCGCCAACCCTGCCCGGACCGCTGCCCTGGAAACGACCTACCGCTGGTCAGGACTGATCCTGGCCATCGAGATTGCGTGGGCCGTCAGCTACACGCTCTGGCCGCGCAAGCCACAAGTGGCGTATGACGGCTCGCCGTCGGCGCGATAGCTTGGGCGGGCCTGGCCCCGGAGCGCGGCCTCGCGGAGCGGGTGGTCTTCCAGGTGGGTGACGCGCGTGCTATCTCCGCGGGGGAGGTCGATGCGCTCATCGTCGTCGGGGCGAGCCAGATCTGGGGGCCGCCGGTCGAGGACGCGCAACCCCTCGACTACACCGCGGCACTAACGGCGATGCGGGCGATTCTGAAACCGGGCGACCGCGTTGTCTATGGGGAGGCGATCTGGTCCGCCCCGCCAACGCCCCAGGCGATCGCCCCGTTGGCCGGCCTTGTCGACGAATACCTCTCTCTCGCAGACCTGCTCGAGTTGGTCGAGGCCAGCGGCTTCCTGGTGGCCGACTTCGGGGAGGCCAGCCTGGAGGAGTGGGACGAGTTCGAGTCGGGCTTCGCGGCACGACTGGTTGACGAAGTCGCGTGCCTGCCGGTCAATGACCCGCGCCGGGCGGAGGTGGCGGGCGCGTTGCGGGGGCAGCGGGCGGCATACCTGCGCGGTTACCGCGGCATTCTCGGCTTCGCCTGGCTCTGTCTCATCGCCTGCTGATCCGTTCGCGTGAGTGCCAGCAGGGTCCTGGCCGTGTTTCCGCTCACGCGAGCGGGCTGGTGACTGCGGGTTCTCAGCCGAGCGCTTCGCGGACCAAGGCGCCCAGTGCGCGCACGCCGGCCACGAGTCGGTCATCGGGCACCCCCGAGTAGCTCAACCGCGCGTGATTGGGTCGATGTCCCACGGCGAAGAAGGTGGCACCCGGCACGATGAGGACGCCCGCGCGAGGGATCAGCAGGTCGCGCTGGAAGGCGGCGGAATCGAAGCCGTCCGGGAAGGTCACCCAGGTGAACAGGCCGCCCTCCGGCCGCGTCCACGTCACGCCGTCGGGCATTGCCTCGGACAGGGTTGCGAGCATCAGGTCGCGTTTGCGGCGGTAGGCCGGCAGCATCCCCGCGATGTGCGCGTCGATATCGTGCGCGTCGAGATAGGCCGACGCGGCCCGCATGTTGAGGGTCCCGTTCTGGGTGTCGGCAGCGAGTTTGAGCAGTGCCAGCTTTTCCCGGATTTCCGGGGTCGCGAGCACCCAGCCGAGTCGGAGCCCGGGGGCGAGGATCTTCGAGAAGCTGCCGAGGTGGATCACCCGCCCGGTGGTGTCGAAGCTCTTGATCGTGGGCAATCGCGTTCCCTCATAACGCAATTCGCGGTACGGCGTATCCTCCAGAATCATCACGTCAAACTCCTCCGCCAGCTCGACGAGCCGCTGCCGGCGCTCGAGGCTGAGGGTGCGACCGGTCGGGTTCTGGAAGTCCGGGACTGTGTAGATCAGCTTGACCTGCGGCGTCGTCCGCAGGATCTCCGCAAGCGCATCGACATCCAGGCCGTCCTCGTCCATCGGGACGCTGGCATAAGCCGGCTCGCACGGGTTGAAGGCGATCAAGGCGCCGATGAAGGTCGGGTCCTCGGTGACGATGACATCGCCTCGATCGACGAAGAGCTTGGCCACCAGATCGAGACCCTGCTGCCCGCCCTGGGTGATGAGGATGTCGTCGGGTCCACACGGCATACCATCGCGCGTCAGGCGCTCGGCGACCTGAGCGCGCAACCGCGGCAGGCCGTCGGAGGCGGTGTACTGCAGCGCCTGCGCATTCGCCGGAGTCAGCAGGTCGGCATAGATCGCCCGCAACTGCGCCATCGGGAACAGGCTCGCGTCCGGATATCCCCCACCGAACGAGATGATCTCGGGATTGGTTGCCAGAGAAAGAAACTCGCGGATCGGAGATGGCTGGACCAGGGCGGCCCGGGCGGCGAAGGCCGTCATGCCAGACTCAATGCGCTGGGCCGACCAGCCGTCCGCGCCGCCAGGTGCTCGTCCCAATTCATGTGCTCGAAGATCGACTGCCCATCGGCGATAGCGCGCTGCAATCCCTCCTCACGGGCTTGAATTTCCTCGGCTTTGTCGATCGCCGCGGCCATCGCCTCGACGGATCCGCAGACAATGCCGTCATCATCACCCATCAGCAGATCACCCGGCTCAACACCGGCTCCCGCGAGATCGAGCGACACCCCAACCTGTGGAACGGCTTGTGCGGCATACGCATTGGGCGCGAAGCCGGTGCAATAGATCGGCAGGTCCAGCGTCGCCAGGATGGCGCTGTCGCGGCACCGGCCGAAGACGACGAAGGCCGCGAGCCCGCGCCGCTGCGCCTCGGTGCTGAACAGTTCGCCAGCCACCGCTCGATCGTCGCCACCTGCATCGATCACCAAGACATCCCCGGCCTCCGCGGCTGCCAACCCCGCGATCGCGCCCATCAGGTCGCGCTCGGCGCGCACGGTCACGGCGCGCCCCGCGAACTTGCGCCCCGGCACGACCGGACGCAGGCTCGTCGGGAGAACGACGAGGGCGGGCGCGGCATCGGCCAGGCTGGTCGAGGACACGGCAGAGAGGCGATCGATCAAGGTGCGCTCCATGACGACACGGTAGGAGCCGCCGCCCCTCCCCGTCACCTGATTCCGCATGATGGCGCCCTTCCCCGACGGCTGGATGCTGCGGTTGTATGGCGGCATGACTGAGTCCGAGACCGCCGTGTCCGAGCCGAAAGTCGCGTCCGCCGCACGCGTCATCCGGGCCCCTGCGGCGACGATCTTCGAGTTGATCGCCGATCCCGCGGAGCAGCCGCGCTGGGATGGCAATGACAATCTCGTCACCGCGGCCCCCGGCCAGCGGGTCCGGCAGGTTGGAGATGTCTTCGTTATGACGATCCACCTCGCGCAGGACCGTGAGAACCACATCGTGGAGTTCGAGGAAGGCCGCCGCATCGCCTGGCGGCCCTCGGAAGTCGGGGCGCCGCAGCCGGGCCACCTGTGGCGATGGGAGGTGGAGCCGATCGATGACGACTCGGCGCGCGTCATCCACACCTATGACTGGACCGACCTGAACGACCCGAACCGACTGGGCCGCGCCCGAGCCATGACCCCGGAAAAGTTGATGGCCTCTCTCGACCGGCTCGCCGCGCTCGCCGAGTCACTCGCCTGATCTCGTCGTCGCCGTGGGGGGTGGGTATGCCGTGCGCCGGCTCGCCGGCGCCGCTCTCGGGGTGTGGGCGGCGAGTGAGTCGATCGAGGCGTGCGCCTCGCGGCTGCTGATCCCGAGGTATGTCGTGCCCCACCCCGGCCCGCACGTCCTGCTTGTCCTGGGGTTCCACAATCCTGACCCGGCGCGGATTAATGCAGTCAACCGGTGGCGGGCTGAAGTGGCGCTGCGGTCGCTCCCGAGCCATGGTTCGGTGCGCATCATCGTCAGCGGGGGAGCGCGCGGGGACGGCCTGAGCGAGGCGGCGCTGATCGGCCGCTACCTCGCAGAGCGGGGCCTTGACCCGGGAACCATTGTCCTGGAGGAGGATTCGCTGAGCACCTGGGAGAATGTGCTCAACTCCCGACCACTGATGCAGGACGCGGCAACCGTGACGATCGTGTCCAATCCGCTGCATGCACTTCGTGCTCGGTGGTACCTGCGTCGACAGGATCCAGACCTGGCACGTCGTCTGACTCGGGCGGCCGACCACCGGATCGGCGAGCACGCCTGGGCCAAGCCGGCGGTCACGGCATACGGACTGCGCGACCTCGCTATTGCCGCAGTCGGGCTGGTCGGGCGCGACACCTCGGTGCCCCCGCGAGCGGACGCCCTCGCGGCGACCCGCCGCCGTCGTGAGGCTCGCTAGCCCGCGACGGTTGCGCGGGCGCGCGACTCGACGGTCAGGGTGATGCTGCTGCCGATGAATTCCACGGCCCGGCTCAGAATGGGCAATTCGGCCGTTCCGGTGACCACAACTACCGCCGTCTCGCCATCGGGAGAGCCCGTGCCCGGCGCGAGACTCCACGACCGGACGCGGTCGGGCATCGACCGCGAGGCGAGCGAATCGGATGCGGCCAGCCACACCGAGTCATCGGTCAACGGAACGGCGCTGCCGACGCCGTCCGTATATACGCGCGAGTCGATGGCGTCTGCGGCGTTTAGAGCCGCCGCATCGGCAGCGTCAAGCAGTCGGATCCGCGCCAGGTGCACGGTGGTGACGGTGATGATCCCGAGGATCAGGGTCAGGGCGATCACGCACAGGCCGAGGATGAGCAGGCTGATGCTGCCATCGTCCTGACCGGGGCGCAGAGAATGCCGACGACTCGTCTGATGTGTGGGCTGCCAAAGGATCATCCGAGACCTTCCCGGAAGCGGTCGATGGTGAGTGCATGCACGCTGGTCACCGGGATCTCCAGGGGTATGACGTCCCGAGCGAAGGAGGGGATCAGCGGCAGTGGGACGGTCACGGTGGCCGTGAAGGTCACCGTGGCGTCCGGCGTGAGGCAGGGCGATGCGGCGCAGGCGATAGCCACGGTCCCATCGCCTCCTGGAAACCCCTGGTCCTCGAACGCGATTCGCGCGGCTGCTTGGGCCCGACCGGACGCACTCTGATCCGACTCGGCCGTGACAAAGGCGCGGCCGGCCTCCCGAGCCGCTTGTGCCACGGCATACGACCCGGCCTGGACGCGCGCGATCATCATCGTCAAATAGATCAGTGGGACCAGGAGCAGCACGGCGAGGAAGACGAACTCGACGACGGCCGAGCCGTCCTCGGCGCCGACCCCCGCATCCCGACGGGACGCCCGGCTCATTGAGCCTCCTCGAAGGCGCGCCCAGTCACCGTCAACTCGTGATCAGGGCCGAATGGGCCGATCAGCGGCAACGGGGCCGAGACCCGCACGACCACGACACTGACGCCATCGACGGACTCCAGGGACGCGCGGACGTCCTGACTGAAGCGCGGCGAGATGGCCGAGTTGATCAGCGACGTCGTGCGCTGGACCGCATCCCCCGGGGAGGCGTCCACCCGGGCACCCATGCGCGCACCTTCGGCCGCGCACGAAATCAAGGTGTTGCGGATATGCAGGGTGAGCCCGAGCTGGAAGACGGCGGCGAAGACGAACATCAACAGCCCCGCCACGAGGGCGAAGTCCGCCACGGCCGCCCCCTCCTCGCGCTGACGTGATGTCTCGGCCCGCCGCCGGCGGGCAGTCATCGCCGCGTTGCTCAGTTGCCGCTCGGGCCGACGTCGCGGAGCGCGTCGTCGAAGATCTCTTGGAGCCGGCCCTGGGCGGCGCCCCAGATGACCGCGACCAAACCGGCGGTCATCAAGGTGATGAGGACCCAACCGGGCACGTCCCCACGTTCGCCATCCCGGTCGCGCAGCGCGCGGCGGATGGTGTCGCTCAGCAGGACGTGGGCCTTGATGAGTTGTTGCGACATGGTGTTCCTTTCGTTGTCGCCCCTGCGGGCGAATGGGTTGTCACATAGAGAAATTCAAGAAGTCAAAGCCGGGATAGACCGCGAAGAGGATGGTGACGGGAAGCACCAGGAAGACCACTGGAACCATCATCGCGATCTCCTTCTTGCCACCCTTCTCCATCAGGTCGCGGCGACCCTCTTCGCGCACGTCCTGCGCCTGAGCGCGCAGGACATCGGCGAGCGGTGTGCCGCGTTCGACCGCGATGACCACGCCGTCGACGAAGCGGCTCAGCGAGGTCAAACCGGTGCGTTCGGCCAGCCCGCCCAGCGCGCGGGGGAGGTTCGCGCCGGCCCGCGCATCCGCTAGGCAGCGGCCGAGTTCGGTCGCCAACTCCCCTTGAGAGAGTCGGCATACCCGCTCCAGCGCGCCGACGGCGCCCTCGCCCGCGCCGACAGCAAGCGCGAGAAGCTCTGCGACAGTGGGGAATTCGGCCAGCATCCGGGCTTCCCGCGCGTTCGCCTGGTGGCTAAGCCATTGATCCCAGGCCACTACGCCAATCGCCCCGCCCAGGGCGACGAGCCATATGAGGAGGAAGACCCCAGAGTTTCCCGACAGCACCAGGAAAACGCCGAAGACTCCGCCGAGAACCGCGCCCACGGCCCCGGCGATCACTTGCTCGGCCCGGAAGCGTTCGACATCGGGTGCCCGCCCCGCCCGAACCAGGCGGGCGCGCACCGACTCCGCCCCACCCAGCACCCGTTCGACGAAGCGCGCTCCATCACGGACCAGGGGCCGACCGAGCACAGCCACGACACCCGCGGGATGGATGACCTCGCGCTGCCGGAGACGTGTGAACCCGACCGTGTCCACGAGGTATGGCGCCACGCGCGCCTGCAAGGTCGGTCGCCGGCGCGCGACGGCATGCCGCGCGATGAGGAGGATCCCGGCGGCGAGGGTCACCCCGACAAGGGCACCCCAGCGTCCCGGGCCGAGCTCAAAGACGGGGTTCATCCGAGCACCCGGTCCTCCTCGGGCAGTCTCGCGATCCGCAACATCAGACGGTAGGCGATGAGCGTGCACCCTGCCCCGCCAGCTAGCACCATCGTGCCGGTCGCGGAAGCATACGACTGCACGGCCTCGGGCCGCGTGCACATCATTGCCAGGACGATCCACGGGGCGGCGACGGCTAGCCGCGACCATGAAGTTACCATGTCCAATATACAATCGCCGAATGACGAATGGACGACAACGGGCGGTTCTCTATGCACGTAAGAGTCTGAAGAACGATCGAACTGAAGAGCAGTCGTCCTCTGTGTCGGATCAGCTCGACCGCTGCCGTGCGTACGCCGTGGATCATGGCTGGGAGATCGTTGGTGAGTTCACCGACGACGGTCGTTCCGGATTGCTTGATCGACACAAGAGACCCGGCCTTGACGCCGCGCTGACTGCCATGGAATCAGCGGACGTCCTCGTCACGCTCTGGACCAGTCGCCTGTCACGTGAGGAACGTCAGCGCGCCGAACTGCTCGACTTCCTTGACGCGCTTCGCGTGGACTGGCACGCGGTCGCCGACGGTGGACGCGTTGACCGCAGCACGTACACGGGGTACATCACCTACGGGATCAACACCTTGTTGGACGTTGCCCACTCGAAACGCGTCCGTGAGAACTGGCACCGAGTCCACGAACGTCGCCTCGCCGCTGGACTTCCCAAGACCTCATCGCCCCGTTTCGGTTATCGCGTGGTCGACGGCACGTACGTGGTGGACACGGCAGAAGGTGAGGTCGTCCGCGACCTGTACCGCCGTTACACCCGAGGTGAAGGATTCACCCCGCTCGTGACGTGGCTCAACGAATCTGGTTGGCACGTCGCCGGTTCCGGTGGACCGTGGACAGTTCGAACCCTCTCCCGCTTCATGGAATCTGGCTTCGCTGCTGGGTTCATTTCTCGTGAGGACGAGTTCCGCCACCTTCGCGGTGCGCATGACCCGCTCATCTCCGAGGCGGACTGGATGGCCTACCGCGCTGAGCGTGGTGACCGCTCTCGTATGGCCCGCAAGTCCTCCGGCGCATCCGCCCGCTGGTGGCTCGCCGGCCTCGTCAAGTGCGCACACTGCGGGAGTTCGCTCTACGTCGACTCCTTTACCCGCGACGCGTCCTCTGCCCTCTGCACCGGCCACCGCGGCAACCCGGCGTCGTGTCCTGGGGTAACGATCCTCCGGCGGTACGTAGAGGACGCCGTGGGTATGTGGCTCGGCGGTCACCTCGACCAACTGGACGCGCTCGCTGGGTTGGAGTCGGGACAGACGGCCAACGCTGCCGCGATGGCCTACCAGGCAGCCGTCGCGGCACGCGACAAGATCGCTGATGGTCTGGCCAACCTTGAGGTATCGAAAGCGCTAGGGGATATGGCACCCGTTGTGTACCAGCGCGCCCGTAAGACGCTGGACGCCAAACTCGCAGACGCCGACTCTGCTGTGAAGGTCGCCGCCGCTGCCATGGCCCAACCCGACACCGATCCTGACGCAGTTCGTCGTGGTCTGGAGACTGGTTGGACTCCAGACGAGACAGCCGCACTCCGTGGTGTCCTCGCCCGCGTTGAGGTTGGCCCGGACACGGTGACGATCTTCCCCGTGACAGGTGATCCCGTCGTCCGCGAGCGTGCGTCCCTCGCCCCGCGCTGCAACGTCACTGGCTGCGGTCGGGTCCACTACACGCGTGGACTGTGCAAGTCCCACACCATGCTTGCCCGCAATCGTGGTGGTGAAGAACTCTTCGCCGCTCTCGTGCGACGGGCAGAGGAGACCGTCCTAACCGTGGAGGACGTGGACGCCCTGCTTGCTCAGTCAAACAGGGTGTCGGTCGAGACCTGAGCCTTCGCCTTGGTAGCCGCGATGTACGGAAGGATCGTCGTTGGCATCTGGGGACGCTTGCCCGCCAGCAGCTCCTCAACCGTGATGACCTGAACCTTCGGGAAGGTCTGGCTGTTCGCTGGGTGGGTGTAGTTGCCGCCGTGGTTGACCGCGTCGATGACCCCCTTGGACGCTGGGTTCAAGACGATGAGGACGCCCATCTCGGCCTTCTGGCTGTTCAGCGTGCCGATGAGGTCGCGAACGGCAGTGGGTCCCACCGACTTGCCGCCCTTGACTGAGACGAGGACCTTCCCGACGTTGCCCTTGGCATCCAAAGGGAAACGAGCAACGCCGTCGATTCCCTTGTCCCCTACCTGCTTCTGGTTCGGTTGCGCGTTGACCATCGACACCGCCCACCGCTCGAAGTCGAACGGCGAGTGATCGAACAACGCTTGTGCCGCACCAAGGTCGCGCGGGATGCCGTGAATGTCGTACGTCGCGCGGATCGAGTCGCCGTAGGTGTGCCGCAACCGCTTGTCGATCAAGTCCACCGCAATGTAGGTGACGTCGATTCCGATCCACTTGCGCCCCAACTTCTGCGCCGCGTCCACTGTCGTTCCGCAGCCGCAGAACGGATCTAGGACAACGTCGCCCGGGTTGCTGCTGGCTTCGATGATGCGTTCAAGTAGCGCTAGCGGCTTCTGGGTGGGATAGCCGAGGCGCTCTGCTGCCTGAGAGTTGAGCGGCGGGATGTCCGTCCATGTGTCACCAAGGGGAACGCCTGGCTGCTCGGAGAGGTACAGCTTGCGTGCGATGCGCGCCTTCTTGCTTGCGGGAAAGATCAATCGACCGTCCGCGTCGAGCCGCTCCATCTCAGTGCGACTCACGCGCCATCCGTTCTTTGGCGGCTCGTACCCCTTGTATTCGTACGTGAGATTCGGCCTCGGATTGGGCGAGTCCAGCGGTCCATCTCTATAGGGACCGCGGCCATCGCCATCGTCGCGGCGGAACCTCTCTCGGTAACTGTCACCGTGCGGAGTCGTCGTTCGGTGAAACGTGCCACTGGCCGACTTGCTGTAGAACAGCAGCACGTCATGATTCCGGCCAAATCGGTTCTTGGCGTCCCCTTTCACTGCTGACCGATTCCAGATGACCTCGTTCTCGAAGTTCTCCGCGCCGAAGATCGCGTCAAGGATGACCTTGAGGTAGTGGCTCATCGTCGGGTCACAGTGCAAGTACAGGGAGCCCGTGTCCTTGAGGACCCGGTGCAGTTCGACCAGACGCGGGGCCATGTTCACCAGGTACGCCATCGCGTCGTTCTCGCCCAACAGTGTGTGCATGGCGACCAGCGCGTCCGAGACCTTCGCCGGTAGCCCGCCGTTGATCGCGTCTAGGTACTGCTGATCCGTGACCGGAGTCCAGTGCCACGTGTCATCGAACGCTTGGATCTGCGCTGTGTCGTCCATCTGCCGTGTGTCGTGACGGTTGAAGATGACGTTGTAGCCGCGGTTCGAGTTGAACGGCGGGTCGAGGTAGACCAGATCGACCGACTCGTCAGCGATGTGCTGCCGCATGACCTCGAGGTTGTCCCCGTAGAACAGCTTGTCCTTGGTCGGGTCTAGCTTCGCCTTCGCCATGCCCGCCATCCTCACGGATCGCGGCAGGGGGAGCCAGCACCGCCACGCCTTGGCTACGATGGTGTAGACAAGTGAGAACCGCCAGCGCCTGCCCTCTCACAGACTGACGCTGACGGTCCTCGTGAGCGCTGGGTGGCTAGCCACCCAACTTCCCGCCCGGTTCTCTGGGTTTGGACCCCATCAGGTCAACGGGTTTGGACGCCGTCGACCCCGGTCGAGCAAGTTCTAGTCGTCCTCCCTCGCCTGTTGGGTGGACGCCGGCTTGGGGACCTCGACGTTCAGCATCCGCTCGATGCGGTCCAGGATGTCCGCGTTGATGTCGCCGCCGCCCTCGGTGGGCGCCGCCAACTTCATGAGCAGGTCGATGTACTTGGCCTTCTGCTCCTCCTCCACCGTCCTGCCGGTCGTCGGTTGGTGGACGGCCACCGGTGCAGGGGTCACGACGGTGGGGGCCGTCGCCTTCTTCCGAGCGCGCCGAGCAGTGGAGCCATTGCCGCCAGAGTTCGTGATCCGCCCCTTCTTGAAGAATGGACTAGTCGGGTACCCCGCGTACTCCGCGAAGGACAGGTAGAACGAGATGGCCTTCTGGACCGTCGCGCCCGTGATGCCCTTGGCGCGGAAGAGGTCTGCCAACTGGTTCGTCGTGCCCCGCTGCTCCGCTAGCGCGATGCAGTCGGCATACATCTCCCGCCCGATCCCCGTAAGCATCTCCTTGCGCCGCTCGTCGTCGGCCTGCGCCAACTCACGCATGAGCGGCGTGGGTGCCTTCTCATCGTCCATGAGACCGAACGCTTTGAACGTGGCTCGGTGCAGAGCGATGGTCGACCCGCTGATGTTCCCGAAGTACGACCCATCGAACACGGGCGGGACACCGTGCTCCCTCAGCTTGTCCAACATCGACTGAAACGTCGTGAGCGCGATGTACGGCGGGGTGGGCCCCGTGTACTTCGCGCTGTCGGTGGTCACTGTCATGCTCTCCTCGTAGGGGGCGACCTCGTCGCTCACGGGGACCTCCTTTCTGGCAGATGCCGGAGTTTCGATCTTGAGCCCGACCTTCGGGCCTAGATGAAGCGTAAGCACATGACCCCCTCCCGCGCAAGCAGTGTTACCGGCGGACGCGCGTCGTAGCAAACGCATCTTGTCTGCCAGATGCGACACGCATCGCCTTAGGGTGACCGCAGAAGGTTGGCTTTACTGCCTCTGACCTGCACAAACACCGGTATGAGTCTGTTTCGGCATCCGCCCGAAAGGGAACCAGTAGGAACTTCCGCCACTTGACCTAGAGTGTCGCAATCTGCGGCAAGGTCGAGGGTCCGTGCCCGTGTGCTAGCCCTGAGTGCGTGCCAAGACGCTGCTTACGGCGTTCGCCCGCCACGCTGCCGCGCCCTGCCCGGTCGGCACCTGCTCGTCGTTGAGAACGTCAGCGATGTTGCGAAGGGTCCGCCCTTCCCGACGCTTCGAGGCTGGGCTGACGGCATTGCATCGCCGCGACATCGCGCTGCGGGATCTTCAGTTCGAAGACCTCTTCGACGGTGACGATGCGCTCGCGCGGCGGCACGGCAGCGGCCAGACAGTTCAAGAGCGTGGTTTTGCCGGCCTGCGTACGGCCAGCTCGCTAACAAGTATTTTGGGAGTAGCTTTCCTCTTGTGTTCGAACAAACGTTCGACGCAGGGAAGCCGGAGGGACCGGCTCCCGCCCGAGAGGAACCGACATGCAACTCACCACCCCCGCTCAGGATGCCGCCAAGGCTCTCAAAGCTGAGTACGAAACAACCCGCGAAACCGCCATGGGTGCCTATCGCGCCGACCGCGCCAAGCAGACGGTCAGCGAGCTCCGCCAGGTCCTGGCTGGGCGCAACGCTGCCGTTTCCGGTGGCAAGGGCGAACTCGTCGAGGCAGTCGCCAAGGGCGACTTCGAGCGCGACTACGCCGACCTGATCAAGCGGTGGCGGGATCTCAACGTCCGCGCCTACGCCGAAGGACGCGTCCTGGACGAGCTGAAGACCGACTGGACCGCGAAAGCCAACGCCTACGTCGAGCGGGCCATGGCCGACGACCCCACGCAGCGGTTCAACGCCTACCGCGTGATCGAGGCAGCCGCGAAGCGGGTCTACACGCTCGAGCTCGGCAACCTGTGGTCGGCCGTCAAGGCGGAAGCGCTCCGCAACGAGGTCGGCCCACTGGACGCGCTCCAGTCCGTCCTGGAGGACGCGACGAAGCAGCTGCTCGCCACGGGTTACGGCTCGTCGCTGTCGCGCTCCACGTCCGTTGCGAGCAACTTGGCCGACGACATGCAGCGCGATGCCCTCCTCACGTTCGTCCGTGTCGCCACCGAGCTGGTCTCGGCATGAGCGCGCCTATCTGCGGTGTCTGCTGGCAGCCCGCTGCCGTCCTCGTCATCCGGCCGGACAGCACCGACACGTGGACGTTCTGCGCCCGGCACGTGGACAGCAACACCGGCAGCTACGGCGAGCCGTTGATCGAGCCGGGCGACACGGTCCGGCTGCTCGGGGAGCCCGCGTACCTGGTCCACCTGCACGACCTGCAGACCGTCCTCGTCGTCCGGCGGTGGCCCGGCGCTACCCCCTGCGACCTGTGCCCCGATCCGGTGGCCGCGTATCGGCTCGACGGGACGATCCCGGGACCGGACACAAGCTACCTGTGTGGCGACTGCTGCCGGCACGCACGGGACGCGGCGGACGCTGGCGACACGCCCGAAAGCTGGTACAGCCGGTGATCGCCCCAACGGTTTGGGTTGACGAGTACACGCTCACGCTCGCCGACGGGTCGGTTGTCACGGTTGTGGCACCGCTCCACAGCCCGCTAGCCAGGCTGGCGACCGCAACGACCGGGCCGGAGCCCCCCGCCCCGGTCGTTGCGGTCGCCAGCCTGGCTAGCGGGAGCTGGTCCCCATGAGCCGCGCCACCGAGCTAGCCAAGGCGGCTGTAGCGCAGCGCGGGGTAACCGTTCCGCTACGCGGCGGTGTCGCGATCCAGGTCCGTGTGGAGCGAGTGGATAGCTCGTTACGGATAACTCTTACCCCAGTCAAGAACTAAGACCCCCGGCTGTTCGTAGCAGCCGGGGGTCACCCCCATGTTAGGAGTAACCCATGTCTAAGCGTGTCGTTATCTACGCGCGGCTCAGCCAGACCAGCGACGAGAGCGTCTCTATCGCGCGGCAGCTGGAGAGCGCGCAACAGTATGCCGCCGCGCGCGGCTGGACCGTTGTCGGGACGTTCACCGACGACGGTGTCAGCGCCACCCACAACAAGCCGACCGACCGGGCGGGGTGGCGCGCGCTCCTCGCCGCGTCCGAGCCGTACGACGCTGTCGTGATCTGGAAGGTCGACCGGCTGGCGCGTCGCGTCCTCGACTTCCTGAATGCGGATGCCGCTCTGCAGGAACGAGATGCGGGCATCGTGGCAGTCGCCGACCCGGTCGACATGACGACCCCGCAGGGTCGCGCGTTCGCGACAATGCTGGCCGTCTTCGCAGAGCTGGAGGCAGCGGGTATCTCGGCTCGCGTCGCAGCGGCTCGCCGCTACCTGCAGCGAAATGGCCGAGTCCCCGGTGGGACCGTCCCGTATGGCTTTCAGTCGGTCCGGAACCCCGACGGGGCGGGCTACGTCCTCGCGCAGCATCCCCAGGAGTCCGTGGCCGTCTGCGGGATGGCGGAGCGGGTACTCGGCGGGGAGACGATCTACGGGGTGTCCAGGTGGCTTGCAGCAGAGGGCATCCCGTCCCCGACAGGGAAGGAGCGCTGGGGCCACACAACCGTCGAGCGGGTGCTTCGGCATCCAGCGCTCGCCGGTATGACGCCATACAACCCTGGCAACAAGAAACGGCAGCGCGGCTCCGGTGTCCTCCGCGACGAGAATGGGCTCCCGGTGATCGATGAGTCGGTAGCGGTTCTCCCGCTCGGGGAGTGGCGACGGCTGCAGCACCGGCTAGATCACCGCGTGTCGCCGCAATCGCGGCCCAGGGCAACGAAATCCAAGACAAGCGGGCTGCTCGCCGGGCTGCTGTGGTGTGCCCGCTGTGGCGACCAGCGTATGTGGCGTGGCACCGTCCAGGGGCGGGCGGGGTACTACTGCAAGAAGTGCCACCAGGTCATCAGCAACATGGAAGACGTTGTGGTGCAGGAGTTTCTGCGCGCCAAGGGCGATGATATGCCGTTTAGCCGCGTCGAGGAGGTCCGCGACGCGGGCTCGGTGGCCGAGATCCAGCACCGCATGCAGGAGGTCGGCGCGGAGCTTGCCCAAGCGGACAACGACGACGAGGTAGCGCGGCTCAACGAGCAGCTGGCCCGCCTGCGGGAGCTCCGCCGCGCGGCCCGCACAGCGACAGTGCACGTCGTGGAGACGCCTATGGGGGACAGCTACGCGGAAGCGTGGGCAGCCGCCGAGGACGAGACGGCCAAGCGGCGCGTCCTCTCGTGGGGGTTGGAGCGTATCTGGGTATCGCCCGGTGGCGCTGGAAAGCGCTCCCCTGCAGCGAAACTAGAGCGCATGCGCTTCGAGTGGCTTGGCCCAACAAACGAGTAAACCCCGCCCCGATAGAAAGCGTAGGAGCTATCGGGGCGGGTGAGCGCTTGCGTTCCAATCAAGCAAGAGGAAGCCTACGGGTCCTGGCGGCGCGGCGTGCGGCTGTTACGGAAATAGCGAGTAGCCTTCGCGTTGCCCCGAATAGGGGTGGCGCTTGTCGCCGACAAATAGGGTAACCAATCCCACAAATCGCCAATTGAAGGTTGCGCGGAAGTTTCGCCGCCCGGAGCAGGCTTAGAACCACCTGCTCCGGGCGGTTTGCTATTCTGTGGCGCCATGGACTGGCAGCGGGTGTGGGACCGGATCACGTCGTCGGAGTGGGTGGCCGATACCGGGGTGCCGCTTGCGCTACAGCTGCTCGCCATTCTTCTGGCGTGGATATTCCTCCGGAAGCAGCTACGAAGCGATAGGGAGCTGTTGGAAGCATCATGGGCAAAAGATCGTGAACTCCAGGAGGCCTCCTGGGCGAAAGACCATGAACTCCAGGAAACTGCCTTTCGAATGGATAGTGCAGCACGGGTTGCAGCAGACTCAGCCGAGAGGGCTCACGCACTAAGCTTGAGCATCTTGCAGTTGACCAACCGCCTCAATCCAACCGCTTACCATGAGCACGAATTGAGTGAGTCGGAATTGACGTCCGCGTATTTTCCCTTGACGCTGCAGGGCAATCAGATGCTTTCTTTAGATCAATTTTCGGTCTTGTGGCTCTGGTTTGGAGATCTGATGACTGTGTCAAGGATCTCAGCATCTCTTCGCGACGAGTTTCCGGACGACCGAAAACGAGGAGAGGTGGCTACGCTAGTCGCTGGCAAATATTACATGCGACTCATTGCGTACGCAAACCGCCTGAGTGTCTGGGATGGCGAAGGCCCTATGCCCGAGATGCGCGTGGATCCCAGCGAGGAACACTCAAATAGCCCAGCGTGGGTAGACGAACGTCGCGCCGAACTCAGGGCAGAACTCGCGAGGGTGTACTCAAAGGCGGGCGACGCGACCGGGAGCCAGTAACCTGGGCGCGGATCCGGCAACTCGGACGCCGGTGTCTGACAGGCGCGTGCGGACGCATGTGCGCGTTGCACGGACCGGGTAGTGTCCCCAGCATGTGGCTAGACGTGGTCAAGGTCGTGCTCCCGGCGCTGGTTGGCATTGTGCCGGCGTGGCTGCTCTACAAGCAGAACAAGGACAGCAGCGAGCGCGAGGCCCGCGAACGTCGAGAGATACGCGACCAGGAGCTGGCCGTGCGGAACGCCGAGCTCGAAGCGGCGAGCAGCCAAGAGGCTAGCAAGGCGAAGGACGCTAGGAAGGCGCAGGAGTCAGAGCGGCTCATCCAATTCTTAGCACTCGCCCGCGAGGCAGAAGTCCACTCACGCGCCAACATGGCGACACTACAGCCGACATGGATGCCTTCTGGCTTTGCACAGAATCTTGCTTCGGCTTATGAAGCTGCGCAAGTTTCAGTTGGGGACGCCCTTGGCCATGAACTAAGGCAAGTGTGGATTGTCGTCGCTAAGTTAATAGATAACCCCAGAAATGCTAAGCAATCAGATCATGACGATCTAAACGAGTGTATCCGCCTATGTCGCAGCGCATATACGCGGATTGGGTGGGAGAGGTCGATCCATAAGCCGATGAACCTCCTTAAAGGGTAGGGGGGAGGGGGCGACTCGGGTGTGCAGGGGCGGGCGCTGCTAGGGTTTCGCACGGACCCTCACCTCTGGGGCATAGGGTATTGGACCCACAGGAGATACCCTTGAGGGGTATGGCACCGAAGACGAAACTCGCGATTGTCCGTGGGGGTAATCCAGGGCACCGGTCGAAGGCGGATATCGAGTCCTCGAAGCGGCAGCCGCTCGTCGACAAGAGCATTCCGTTCAGGGAGCCGGAATGGCCGACGGACGTCGCGTCCCGTGCCCGACAGCTGTACCGAGCTCTCCGCCCCGTTTTGGAGCGGGAGGTTGGCCTGATCGGTGCCCAGCAGGAATGCCTTGTGCAGTACTGCATCACCACGGCCCGCGTGGAGTCCCTGGACCGGCTGATCGCGGAAGAGGGTTACACGGTCGTTGGCGCGACCTGAGTTCGGCCAAATTAGTGCGCAACCCGGACACGGTGGATGGCGTTCAGGGCGGCCGCGAGGT
>NZ_BAAAPO010000006.1:0-260598 GCF_039531185.1 Nostocoides veronense | reverse complement strand
TCAGGCACGCCGCCAACCTGTGGGCTGATTTCCCAGCCAGATGCCGATCTAAGTCAGACGCATAGCATGGGCATGGCCTCCGATGGCTCCTCGGCCGCCGTCATCCTCGCGGCCAGCCACCTCGGCTTCGCCCTCTCCACGACCCATGTCGCCACCGGCTCGGTGCTCGGCGGCGGTCTCGGTCGCGGCACCCACGTGCGCTGGAACACGGCCGGGCGCATGGTCATCGCCTGGGCCACGACCTTCCCGCTGGCCGCGCTCATCGGCGCGATCATGTGGTGGATCGGCTCGGCGCTGGGTTACACCGCCGGCTCCATCGTCGTCTTCGTGCTGCTGTGCGCCATGTCGACCTATATGTTCATGCGCTCACGCCAAGAGCATGTCGGCGCCCATAACGTCAACGACGAATGGGACCGACCGCAAGACGTTCTCGAACACCCGAGCCACACCACCGCGAGCAACTGAGAGGAGCACCCACCATGCGCAGCATCGAACTTGCTCTCGAGGGCGGCTGGAAGGTCTTCTACACCGCCATCATCTTCGGCGCTGGTATGCCGATCATCTACGCCCTGGCCATGCGGGTCCTCCTCGTCGGCTCCACCACGGAGGTCGACGCGGCGGGCAAGAGCCACACCCGGCTCAGCCCGCTCGGCAAGATCGCGGCCGGCTTGCTGCTGGCGGTCATCGCGCTCGCGGTGATCCTCGGCATTACGATCATCGCCGCCTCCGGCTTTGGCAAGGTCGTGACCTTCGACGGGGGTTGGCCCTCGATCGTGGATAAGTAAGAAGGAATAGGCACCGACACCATGCGTCCCCTGACCCCCGACATCCTGCACTGGATCCGTGACGGCTTCCCTGACGGCATACCGGATGCCGAGGCTCCGGCGCTGTTCTCGGTGCTCTCGGACCGCGTCGGCGCAGAACGCGCCGGGGATGTGCTGCGGAAGTTGCAGACCGAAGGCCGGCTCTCGGCGGAGGCGGCGGCGGCTCTATTGCCCGGCGAGTCGGCTCAGCGCCAGGTGGCGGCCAAGCTGGCCCTGGGCGGCTGGCCACTGGGCGGCGGCAGCGCAGATGGCGGCGACGACGAGGCGCCCCCGCGGGAGGGCATGCCCTCGGTCGGATCGTCGCGTGGCTGCGCGAGGGCTACCCCGGCGGGGTGCCCGACCACGACTATGTCCCGCTGCTCGCCTTGCTGGAGCGCCGCTTGACCCGCTCGGAGGTCAAGCAGGTGGCCAAGGCGCTGCGCCGCGCGGATGTCAGCCCGGCCGGCCCGGCTGATATTGCGGCCGCGATCAGCGATTACACGCACACCACGGCGAGCGATGACGATCTGCGGCGAGTGCGCCAACAGTTGGCCAAGAAGGGGTGGCCCGTGGAGTTCCCCGACCCCGACCTGCCCTGAGCCGTGTCGACCGGGACGCGATCAGGCCTCGACGCCGAGGCGGCGCGCCGAGCGCTGCCGCTGGCGTGAGGCGCGCAACCGGCGCAGCCGCTTGACCAGCATGGGGTCGTGGGCGAGCGCGGCGGGATTGTCGAGCAGGGCGTTAAGCACCTGGTAGTAACGCGTCGAGCTCATGTCGAAAAGCTCGCGGACCGCTTGCTCCTTGGACCCGGCGTATTTCCACCACTGCCGCTCGAAGGCGAGGATCTGGCGATCCCGGTCATCGAGGCTGCCGTGGACGGTCGCAGGGGCGGTCGCGGTCTTCATCCCTGCCAGCATAACCCGGGAATCACATCGATGTCATTCCCCTGCGCCAGGCGCATTTGACCCCGCCGCCTCCCACTCCTGCATCGAATCGAGGATGGCGCGGATGTCGCCCTCCGAGGTCTCCGGATTGACGATCGCGAAGCGCGCCAGCGTCTCCCCCGCGTGCGTCGTCGGCACGACGAAGGCGAACTCGTCGGCGAGCATCGCATCGCTCCACCGGTGATAGTCCGCGGCCTCCCAGCCGAGCCGGCGAAAGACGATGACCGTCAGTTCCCGCGCCCGCACCAACTCGAAGTCCGGCCGCCGGGCGACCTCCTCCTCCGCATACCGGGCGATATTCAGCGTGTGCTCGATCGCGGCGGCATAGGCGTCGGTGCCATTGACGGTCAGGGAGAACCAGAAGGGCAGGCCTCGCGCGCGGCGGGTCAGGCCGACGGAGTAGTCCGTCGGGTTCCACTCCGGCGCCTCGGTCAGGACATCGAGATAGCCCGCCTTCTGCGTGTGTGCCGCCCGCGCGAGGGCCGGTTCGCGATACAGCAAGGCACAACAGTCATAGGGCGCGAAGAGCCACTTGTGCGGGTCGACGATGAAGGAGTCACAGTGCTCGATCCCGGAATAGCGCTCCCGGATCGAGGGGGCGGCGAGGCCCGCGCCGCCATAGGCGCCGTCGACATGGAACCAGATGCCGAACTCGCGGCATACCTCGGCGACCGAGGCGAGATCGTCGATGATGCCGAAGTTCGTCGTGCCGGCCGTCGCGACGACGGCGAAGACCTGCTCGGGTCCCCGCTCCAGGATCACCTCGCGCAGGGCTGGTCCCCGCAGGCGTCCGCCCGCGTCCACCGGTACCCCGGCGAACTCCGCGTCCATGATCTCGGCCGCGGACTTGATCGAGCTGTGCGCGCCCTCGGTCGCCACGAGGATGTTGGGGCGCACGCCCGCGGCTGCCCGAGCCCGGGCCGTATGCCGGGCGGCCACCAGCGCGGACAGGTTCCCGATCGTGCCCCCCGGGGTGAAGACTCCGCCGGCACCGGACGGCATACCCACCAGGTCGGCGATCCAGCGCAGGGCGAGATTCTCGGCATACACGGCGCCGGAACCCTCCAGCCACGAGCCGCCATAGATCGAGGAGGCGCCGACGACGAGGTCGAACATCGCGGCAGCATCGCTTGGGGCGCACGGGATGAAGGAGAGGTAGCGCGGGTGGTCGGTCGAGAGGCAGCTGGGGGCGAGATCTTCGGCGAAGAGGCGCATTGACTCCAGGCCGCCGAGGCCTTTGGCGGTGATCGTCTGGCCGACCCGCTCGCGCAATTGCGTCTCGGTGAGAGGTTTGTCCAGCGGCGGCGCGAGCCGGATGCGCTCCTCGGCGTAGGCGACGACCTGGGCGGCGAGCGCCTGCAGGTCAGCGTGTTTGTTGGCGTGGTACGACTGGCCGATCACACGCGGAGCCTAGGGCACTGCCGACCGGTGTGATTGCATCGCGGTATGCCGCAGCCCCCCGCCCTCCTGCTGCGCGGCGCCCGAATCGTCGCGCTCGACACGCCGGCGCCAACAGAGCCGTTCGACGTGCGGATCGAGGCGGGTCGGGTCGCGGAAATCGGACCGCGACTGGCCGCCTCTGGCGAGCGGGTGATCGAGGCCGACGGCGCCTGGCTGATCCCCGGGCTCTGGGACCACCACGTGCATATGGCGCAGTGGGCGGAAACCCGAGCGCGCCTCGACCTTGCGGGGACGGCCAGCGCGCAGGAGGTATGCCGCCGGGTCGCCGCCGCCTTGCGCGCCACCGACGCGCCGGCGCTCGTCGGCTTCGGCTATCGGCCGGCCACGTGGCCGCAGCCGCCTCGGGTCGCTGATCTCGATGCGGCAGGCGACGGGCGCCCGGTGGTCTTGATCAGCGGCGACGCGCACGCGGGCTGGCTGAACTCAGCGGCCCAGCGGTTCTTTGGTGTTCCGCCGCGCGAGGAACCGTTGGATGAGGCGGCCTGGTTCGCGATCTGGTCCCGGCTCGGGGAATTGCCGCGCGATCTGGGGGGCGAGGCGGCGGCATACGGCGAGGCGGTGCGCGCGGCGGCGGCCCTCGGGGTCGTCGGGATCACCGACCTCGAGATGGCGCGGGGGTGGGCGGACTGGCCGGAGCGGTTCGCGGCGGGCATCGATCAGCTGCGCGTGCGGGCGGCGACCTATCCCGACACGCTCGAGGAGGTGATCACGGCTGGTTTGCGCACCGGCGATGTACTGGGCGGCACCGGGGGTCAGGCGGCGATGGGCCCGCTGAAGGTCATCACCGACGGCTCGCTCAACACCCGGACGGCCTTCTGCCACACGGCATATGCCGACTCGCGGGCGCATTACGGCACGTTGAATATCACCGGCGCTGCCCTGGCGGAATTAATGACCAGGGCGAGCGCGCACGGGCTGGAGGTCACGGCGCACGCGATCGGCGATGCCGCCTTGACGTCGGCGCTGGACGCCTTCACCGCCAGTGGCGCGACGGGCAGCATCGAGCACGCGCAATTGGTCGCCTTCGAGGATCTGCCGCGGATGGCGGCGCTGGGCTTGGCGGCTTGCGTGCAGCCGGCCCATGCGTGGGACGACCGGGATGTCACGCAGCTGGTCTGGCCGGATCGAGCCGATCGGTGCTTCGCCTTCCGGACGATGGCTGACCTCGGCATTCGCTTGCGCCTGAGTTCCGATGCCCCCGTCTCGCCCCTCGATCCGTGGCTCGCCATGGCCGCGGCCGTGCATCGCAGCGGTGATGAGCGGGAGCCATGGAATCCGGCCGAGTCGTTGACCGCGCGCGAAGCCCTGGCGGCAAGCACCGATGGCGTGGGGACCGTGGACGTCGGCGCGGTCGCCGATCTGGTTCTCTTGGACACCAATCCCCTTGCGCCGCAATCGGACTCGCGGGCCACGTCGAAGCACCTGCGCGACATACACCCGCTCCTGACGGTGCTGGGCGGGCGAATCACCCACGAGAACCTCTAAGCAGCGGGGCCGCTGGTCGTGCTCGCCCGGCGTGTGGGAGGTTTGGTGTAGGCGCCGCGCACTGGCGCGGACGTGGCGTTGAAGGAGACCGTCGATGACCGGAACCGAGGCCCTGCGCGCGGCGCGCGACCACCTCCTGGAGTTGCGAGAGGACTACGCCGGCGCGCTGGCCACTTTCGCCTTCCCGGATGTCGGGTCGAACTTCAACTTCGCCCACGACTGGTTCGATGACATCGCCGCGCGGGTCGACGGCCCGGCACTGGTGATCGTCGAGGAGGACGGACGTCGCGGATCCTTCACCTTCACAGAGTTGGCGGCGCGCTCCGATCAGGTCGCGGCGCTGCTTCGTGACCAGGGCATAGGTCGCGGCGACAGCGTCGTCGTCATGCTCGGCAATCAGGTCGAGCTGTGGGAGACCATGCTCGCCGTGATGAAGCTCGGCGCAGTCATCATGCCGACCACGGCGGCAGCCGGCCCGGCCGAGTTGATCGATCGCCTCGACCGCGGCGACGCCAAGGCGGTCGTCTGCAATCCGGCCGATGCGCCGAAATTCGCAGTAGTGCCAGGAGATTACGTCCGTATCGCCGTTGGCGAGGTGGAGGGCTGGGTGCGCTTCGCGACGGCATACGACATCCACGACGCAGTCATCGAGCACCCCGGCAATGCGAGCACCGACCGGCTGCTGCTCTATTTCACCTCCGGAACCACGAGCCGGCCCAAGCTGGTCGAGCACACCCATATCTCGTATCCGGTGGGGCACCTGAGCACGATGTACTGGCTCGGCCTGCTGCCCGGTGATGTGCACCTGAACGTCTCGAGCCCGGGCTGGGCCAAGCACGCCTGGTCGAACTTCTTCGCGCCCTGGCTGGCCGAGGCGACGATCTTCGTCTACAACTATGCGCGCTTCGATGCGCCGGCTCTGCTGGATCAGATCCGCAGCGAGGGCGTCACAAGTTTCTGTGCGCCGCCGACCGTTTGGCGGATGCTCATCAATGCCGATCTGTCCGGGGGTGCGGGCGTGCTGCGCGAGGCAATCGGCGCCGGTGAACCCCTCAACCCCGAGGTCATCGCACAGGTGCAGAAGCACTGGGGATTGACGATCCGCGATGGCTTCGGCCAGACCGAGACCACCGCGAGCGTCGCGAACAGCCCCGGTCAGCCGGTCAAGTCCGGGTCGATGGGCCGGCCACTGCCCGGCGTGCCCGTGGTGCTCGTCGACCCGCTCGAGGGCACCCTGGTCGAGGGCCCCGGCGAGGGTGAGTTGTGCATCGACCTGTCCGCCCGTCCGCTCTCGCTGATGACCGGATATCAGGGCGACCCGCAGCGCAATGCCGAGGCCATGGCTGGCGGTTTCTATCACACCGGCGATGTGGCAGAACGGGATTCAGATGGCTACATCACCTATATCGGGCGCACCGATGATGTCTTCAAGGCCTCGGACTACAAGATCAGTCCCTTTGAGTTGGAGTCGGTTCTCATTGAGCACCCGGCCGTCGCGGAGGCAGCGGTCGTGCCCGCGCCCGATCCCGTGCGCCTCGCCGTGCCCAAGGCTTATGTCGCGCTGGTCGACGGATATGAGCCGACCGCCGAGACAGCTCGCTCGATCTTCGCCTATGCCCGCGAACACCTCGCGCCCTATCTGCGCGTGCGCCGTCTGGAGTTCGCGGAATTGCCGAAGACGATGTCCGGAAAGATCCGCCGGGTCGAGTTGCGCACCCGGGAGGCCGAGGAGTCGGCCGAACGGGCCCCCGGCGAGTTCCGCGATGACGACTTCCCCGAGTTGAAGGCCCGCTGACCTTATGGAGGTCGGCCTGATCTTCCCGCCCGACCAGCCGCCCGAGGCCTTGCTGGTGGTGGCCCGCGCGGCGGAAGACGCGGGCATACCCGAGCTGTGGCTCTGGGAAGACTGCTTTGCCGAATCCGGAATTGCTTGTGCGGCAGCCGCACTCGCCGCCACCGACCACCTGCGCGTGGGCATCGGGCTGATGCCCGTGCCGCTGCGCAATGTCGCGTTAACCGCTATGGAAGTGGCAACGCTCGCGCGGATGTTCCCTGGACGACTGCTCCCCGGGATCGGGCACGGCGTCCTGGAGTGGATGGGCCAGGCGGGCGTGCGCGCCGACTCGCCCCTGACCTTGCTGCGGGAATATGCCGTCGCGCTGCGCCGCCTTCTCGACGGCGAGCAGGTCACCGCACAGGGCCGGTATGTCCGCCTGGACCGGGTCCAGTTGCGACATCCAGTGCCGGACGAGCAGCGGGTGCCGCTGTTCATGGGCGGTGCGCGGCCCAAGACGCTCGCGTTGGCCGGGCAGTTGGGCGACGCACTGGTCTATGACCAATCTGTCGAACGCCTGCCCGAGTTGCTCGGCATCGCCCTGGACGCCCGGGCCGATGCCGGCCGACCGGACCCTTTCGATGTCGTTGCCTTTTGTTCGGTGCCGATCGATTCCAGCGCCGCGCTGATTGCGGAGCGGCTGGCGGCGCTTGCCGCGGCGGGCGCGACCCGCATACCCGTATGTGCCGTGTCGGCTGCCGGCCCGCCGGAAAGCGGACCGGCCCTGATGGACTTCGCCACCATGGTCGCCGCGGCCATCGACGACTGCGCGCCGCAACCATGATGGTTGCGGCGCGCGGTCGTTCGGCGGCGTGGCCGGTCAGGGGATGAGCAGCGAAATAATCTGCGCCGCAGCATCCTTCGGCGTGGTGGTCAGCGCATCGATGCGGACCTCGGGGGCCGTCGGCGCTTCATACGGGCTGTTCACCCCGGTGAAGTGCGCGAGCTCCCCGGCGCGGGCCTTGGCGTAGAGGCCCTTGGCGTCACGCTTCTCGGCTTCCGCAAGCGGCATGTCGACGAAGACCTCGACGAACTCGCCGTCCGCGATCAGCTCGCGCGCCATCTCGCGCTCGGCGCGGAAAGGCGAGATCGAGGAGACGATCGTGATCAGGCCGGCATCCGCCATCAGCTTGGCGACCTCGGCGAGCCGGCGGGCGTTCTCGACCCGGTCGGCGTCATCGAAGCCGAGGTCCTTGGACAGGCCGTGGCGGATGTTGTCGCCATCGAGCAGGAAGGTATGCCGGTTCATCCGCGCCAGCTGCACCTCCAGCTCATTGGCGACCTCGGACTTGCCGGCGCCGCTGAGCCCGGTCAGCCAGATGACGGCCGGAGCCTGGTGCTTCATCTTCGCGTGGTGGGCCCGGTCGATCTCCAGCGGCTGCCACGCGACATTCTTGCCGCGGCGCAGCGCGAAGTGGATCATGCCCGCCGCAACCGTCGCGTTGGTCATCTTGTCGACGACGATGAAGCCGCCGAGGTCGTGGCTGTCGGCATATGGCTCGAAGACGATCGGCTTGTCGGTCGAGAAGGTCAGGACGCCAATCGCGTTGAGCCCCAACGTCTTCGCCGCGACGTGCTCCATCGTGTTGACGTTGACGGCATACTTCGGGCGCTCGAACTGGGCGGTGACCGTCGTCGTGCCGGTCTTGATCCAGTAGGGCCGGCCCGGCAGCATCTCGCTGTCGTCCATCCACACCAGGTGGCACTCGAAGTGGTCGGCGGCCTCGGCCGGCGCGCTGTCCAGGACGAGCACGTCACCGCGCGAGCAGTCGATCTCATCCTCGAGCGTCAGCGTGACGGCCTGCCCCACGACGGCCTGTTCCAGGTCGCCATCGAAGGTGACGATCCGCGCCACGGTCGAGGTGCGATTCGTCGGCAACACGCGGACCTTGTCGCCGGGGCGAACGATGCCATTGGCGATCGTTCCAGAGAACCCGCGGAAGTCGAGGTCCGGACGCACGACGCGCTGCACCGGCATACGGAAGGGCCGGGCCTGGTCCAGGGTCTGGTCGAGTTCGACCGTCTCCAGGTGGTTCATCAGCGTGGTGCCGGTGTACCAGGGCGTGTTCTCGGAGTGGTTCGTGATGTTGTCGCCGAGGAAGCCCGAGATCGGGATCGGCGTGAACGCCGTGATGCCGATCGAGTCGGCGAAGGCGCGATAGTCGGCGACGATCTCGTCGTAGCGCTCCTGGCTGTAGTCGACGAGGTCCATCTTGTTGACCGCGAGGACGATATGCCGGATGCCGAGCAGGTGCGCGAGGTAGCTGTGCCGGCGCGTCTGCGTCAGCACACCCTTGCGCGCGTCGATCAGAATGACGGCGAGCTCGGCGGTCGAGGCGCCGGTCACCATATTGCGGGTGTACTGCTCGTGGCCCGGGGTGTCGGCAACGATGAACTTGCGCTTCTCGGTGCCGAAGAAGCGGTAGGCCACGTCGATCGTGATGCCCTGCTCCCGCTCGGCCGCGAGGCCGTCGACGAGGAGCGCGAAGTCGATCTGCTCGCCCTGGGTTCCGACCTTCTTGGAGTCGGCCTCAAGGGCCTGCAGGTGATCCTCGAAGATCATGTGGCTGTCATAGAGCATCCGCCCGATCAGGGTGGACTTGCCGTCGTCGACCGAGCCACAGGTGATGAAGCGCAGCATCGTCTTGTGCTGGTGCTTCTCGAGGTAGGCGTCGATGTCCTCGGCGATCAGGGACTCGACCTGGTAGATCGGCTCTTCCGTGGTGGTCATCAGAAGTAGCCCTCCTGCTTCTTCTTCTCCATCGAGCCAGCGCTGTCGTGGTCGATCGCGCGGCCCTGGCGCTCGGACGTGGTGGTCAGCAGGATCTCTTGGATGACCTCGGGCAGCGTGGTGGCGGTGGACTCGACGGCACCGGTCAGCGGGTAGCAGCCGAGGGTGCGGAAGCGCACGCTCTTCATCTCCGGAACGCGCCCATTGAGCGGGAAGCGGTCGTCATCGACCATGATCGTCAGACCGTCATGCTCGACGACCGGGCGCTCGGCCGCGAAGTAGAGCGGCACGATCTCGATGCCCTCGAGGTGGATGTACTGCCAGATGTCGAGCTCGGTCCAGTTGGACAGCGGGAAGACTCGCATCGACTCGCCCTTGTGCTTGCGGGCGTTATAGAGCTTCCACAGCTCCGGGCGCTGGTTCTTGGGGTCCCACTGGTGGCGGGCGTTGCGGAAGGAGAAGACGCGCTCCTTGGCGCGGGACTTCTCCTCATCGCGGCGGCCACCGCCGAAGGCGGCGTCGAAGCCGTACTTGTCGAGCGCCTGCTTCAGGCCCTCGGTCTTCCACATGTCCGTATGCAGGGGACCGTGGTCGAAGGGATTGATCCCCTTCTCCTTGGCCTCGGGGTTCTGGTAGACGAGCAGCTCCATGCCCGCCTCGCGTGCCGCCTTGTCCCGCAGTTCATACATCGCCTGGAACTTCCAGGTGGTGTCGACGTGCAGCAGCGGGAAGGGGGGCGGCGCCGGGTAGAACGCCTTGCGGGCCAAGTGCAGCATCGTGGCGGAGTCCTTGCCGATGCTGTAGAGCATCACCGGGTTCTCGGCCTCGGCCGCGACCTCCCGCATGATGTGGATGCTCTCGGCCTCCAGACGCTGCAGATGCGTCAGCGTCTCGGGGCTGGGTTGCGCCATGAAAGAGCCTTCCTTTGAAGACAAGTAGGAGAGTGTGCGGGCCCGTCCCCGACGACCACCGGTGGCAGCGCGAGGAGAAGCGCCGACGCCACATACGCCCCAAGAGGTTATCACGCAGGCCACCGGCGACCGACTGGCGCTCGGGCCGGCTAGGCGCCGAGGAGCAGGTGCTGCAGTTGCTCTGCGGTGTCGGCGAGATGGTCGGGAGCGGCCGCGATCAGCGCGTCGCGATCCCCGGCCCCCCAGGTCACGGCGATGCTCGCCATGCCGGCCGCCTGGGCAGCCTGGATGTCGACCACGGCATCCCCGACATACACACACTGCTGCACCGGCACCGAGAGCCGGGCCGCGCCGTGCAGCAGGGGGGCGGGGTTGGGTTTGTGATCGGTGGTGTCCTCGCTGGCGGCGAGGATCGGGACCAGGCCGGCCAGGCCGGTCAACTCCAGGGCTTCGTCCGCCGTTTCACGGCGCTTGGAGGTCACGATGCCGAGGCGCAGCTGCACGTCGACCAGCGCGCGCACGAGGTCCTCGATGCCGTCATAGCGACCGATGAGAGTCGGAGCATTGCGCCGGTTCCACGCGATATAGGTCTCCTCAAGGTCGGCCGCCCGCTCGGGATACTCCGCCTCGAAGACCTCCCCGAGCCGCCGCCCGATCCACGCCCGGACTTCCGCCTCGGGGCGGGGCGCGCCGACGACCGTCGTCAGGGCATGGTCGAAGGAGGCGAGGATGAGCGGGATGGTGTCGACGAGCGTGCCGTCGAGATCGAAGAGCGCACCCTGCCACGGAGGAGTTGTCACCCCGATAGCCTGCCAGCGGACGGCCGCTGCGGCCGAATCGTCTCGATTGGGCAGGAGAGGTATGGCGCGCCCGCTGGCTGACCTGGTTCACCCGTCGTGGGCGAGCGCGCTGGCCCCCGTGGAGCCGCGGATTGCCGAGCTCGGCGACTTCCTGCGCGGCGAACTCGCGGCCGGGCACGGATACCTGCCCGCCGGCTCGCATGTCCTGCGCGTCTTCGAGCAACCGCTCGATCAGGTGCGTGTCTTGATCGTGGGCCAGGATCCGTATCCGACGCCGGGCCATCCCATCGGCCTGTCCTTTTCTGTCGCCGCCGAGGTGCGCCCAATCCCCCGCAGTTTGGAGAACATCTATACGGAACTGCAGAGCGACCTGGGGTTGCCCCGACCCAGCACGGGCGACTTGACGCCCTGGGCGGAGGCTGGGGTGTTCCTGCTCAACCGGGTACTCACGGTGCGTCCTGGCGCGTCGGCCTCGCATCGCGGCAAGGGCTGGGAGGAGGTCACCGCGTGCGCCATCGACGCCCTGGTCTCGCGCGGTGGGCCGCTGGTCGCCATTTTGTGGGGCCGGGACGCCCGCAACCTCAAGCCGGCCCTCGGCGCTACTCCGGTCATCGAAAGCGCCCACCCTTCGCCGCTCTCCGCCCACTCCGGCTTCTTCGGCTCCCGCCCGTTCAGCCGCGCCAATGCCGCCCTGGTCGCCCTAGGCGCCGACCCCATCGACTGGCGCCTCCCGTAACCGGACGCCATGTAGGTTTCCCTACACACAGCGGTCAGGCGCGGGCGGTGAGGGCGCGGGCGGTGTCGGCGACGGAGCCGGTATGCCGGTGGACGCGACCCGGCATACGTCCGGGTGCGGCGGCAGGGCCGGCGATGCCGACCCGGTGGCGGCGGGACAGATCGCTTAGGGCGCGGCGGTTGGTGGTCACGGATTCGGGGTCGCGGCCGGACAGCACGATCCAGTCCGGTGTGACGCGGTCGGCCATGACGCTGACATCGCGGATTGGGGTGTCGGAGCCGAGGAAGCGGACCCGCCAGCCGGAGCGGCCGAGCAGCACGCCGAGGCAGAGCAGCGCGAGATCGTGCTGTTCGCCCGGGAGGCAGGCCAGGATGACGACCGGCCCCTGACCGCGTCCCCACGTCATCGTGTGAGCCGAGAGCCGGCTCCGGATCAGGGCACTGGCGAAATGTTCATGCGCGACACTGGCTTCGCCGGCGGCCCACAGGCCACCGAGTTGACGCAAGAAGGGCAAGAGTTGCGTCTCGATGGCCTCTTCGATGGGCCGATCGGCGAAGAGCCGGTCCAAAATCGCGTGCACGGCGGCTTCGTCGAAATCCAAGACCGCGGCCAGCAAGCTGGCCCCGACATCGCGGGCGGGACGAGAGGCTGAGTTGGCCTTGGGCCCACCATTGGCACGTTCGGCGGCCAGCACGCGGGCGGCGGCATTCGCAGCCGACACGCCGGACTCGACCAGGCTCGCCGCGGCGCGCACCCGGGCCAGATCGCCCGGGCCGTAGACGCGGTACCCACCCTCGGTCCGCAATGGGGACACCAGTCCGTATCGCCGCTCCCAGGCGCGGATCGTGTGCGTGGACAGACCGACGCGAGCGCTGAACTCTCCGATGCGCATGGCATCTGTGGCGCCGGTCACGGGGGTCACTCTAGCGGTCAAAAACCTTAGACAATCATTCGACAACTGGCCCTAGTTGTCGACTACCGTCGACTCTATGAGTGAACATGCCCAGACCGGCGCCAGACCACGGCGCGTCGCGGTGGTGGGGTCGGGCATCTCGGGTCTCACCGCGGCATACCTGCTGGCTCGGCGCGACCAGGTGACGCTTTTCGAGGCCGAAGACCGGCTCGGGGGCCACTCGCACACGCACCAGGTGACCAGCCGCAGCGGTCCGCTGGCCGTCGACACCGGCTTCATCGTCCACAACGATCGGACCTATCCCCTGCTCACCCGCCTGTTCGCCGAGCTCGGGATCGCGACCCGCGACACCGAGATGTCGATGTCGATCAGCGATCCCTCCTCCGGGCTGGCATATGCCGGCGGCAAGGGCATCGGGGGTTTCCTCGCCCAGCCACGACGCCTCCTCAGCCCGGCCTATGTCGACCTGCTCCGCTCCGTGCGGCGCTTTCACCAGCTCGGCGCAGCCTTCCTGGCTAGTCATCCCGCGGACGATCTGACGACCTTTGGGGAGTTCATCGACGAGCACGGGTTCTCGGCACGCTTCACGAATTTGTATGCCGTGCCGCTGGTTTCGTGTGTCTGGTCCAGTGGACGCCAGGCCGCGCTCGGCTATCCAGCGGTCCATCTTTTTCGATTCCTCGATCACCACGGAATGTTGAGCGTGGGCAACTCGCCGCAATGGCGGACGGTGGTCGGTGGGTCCGCGACCTATGTCCACGCGATCGCCGATCGCCTCCCGGACGTGCGGCGCGGGTCCGGTGTCGTCGGGGTGACACGCCACAGCAATGGCGTCACCCTCGCCACCACGGCGGGCGAGGAGGCCTTCGATCGGGTGGTCGTCGCCACCCATGCCGATCAGGCACTCGCCCTCCTGCGCGACGCGACCCCTGACGAGAAGGAGATCCTGGGGGCCTTCCGCTACTCGACAAATGAGACCCTTCTGCACCGGGACGAGTCCTTCCTTCCGTCGACTAAGCGAGCCCGGGCTTCGTGGAACTTCGTTGTTGCCCAACGCAACTCGGACGCGCCAGCGCAGGTAACGTATTGGATGAACCGATTGCAGGGCTTCGATGAGAGCGATCCGCTGCTGGTGACCTTGAACCCCACTCGTGCGGTCAGTGACAACGACGTCATCGCGCGGATGCGCTACACCCACCCCATCTTCGACGCGGCGGCCGTCGCCGCCCAATCTCGCCTCACGCAACTCACCACGGGCACAACAACTTTCGCGGGGGCCTATCACGGCTGGGGCTTCCACGAAGATGGCTGCCGTTCGGGTGTAGCGGCCGCCGCAGCCTTTGGAGCACAGTGGTGACAACGATGGCGCTCTCCTTCCACACCGGCCCGGCAGCGATGGCCGCAGCCACGCTGCCCGATACGCCGTGCCTGGTCATCGGCGAGGTCGCGCACGTCCGCCACCGCCCGATCCGCAAAGCTTTCAGCAATCGTCACTATTCGTGGCTCATCGATCTCGACTTCCCGCCACAGGTGCAGAGAACCCTCGGCATCTACTTCGACGCCCGTGATCACCTCTCTGGCGCAACGACTTTCGCCGAGCTGAAGGCGGACGCGATCAGCCGAGTGGACGCGTCCGGCATCCCGGGCGATCCCATCGACCGTGTCCTCATGCTGGCCCATCCGCGAGTGTTGGGTCACACCTTCAACCCGATGACGGCCTACTGGTGTCTCGCCGGCGAGGACCTTCGCGCGGTCGTCATCGAGGTGCACAACACCTATGGCGGGCGACATGCGTATGTCGTCTCGGGGGCCGACGCTGTCGCTGGCACCGAGATTGACAAGACCTTCTATGTCTCGCCGTTCAACGACATCTCCGGCCGGTATGCCGTGCGCCTGCGCACCACGCCCCGTCAGGTCGCCATCCACATCGAACTCACGGACGATGGCGGCCCCATTCTCACGGCGACGCTCAGTGGCGAGGCTCGCCCCCTCACGCGCGCCAACCTGCTCCGCACCGTGGTCGCCCGCCCACTCATGACGCATCGGGTCAGCACGATGATCCGCTGGCATGGAATCCGATTGTGGTTGCGGCGCTTACCAATTCAGCCGGGCGCACGTCAGGGTGGGGTGCGCTAGCCATGAGCAGCACCGCGACACACACGGCACGGCTCGCGCCGATCCGGCCCGTGGCCACACTGCGCACGGCGGTGGCTCGTCGACTGACCGAAGCGCTACTCGCTCGCGTTCCGGTTCAGGTGCACCTGCCAGCCGGGCAGATTCTCGGCGGCGGCGACGCTAACGCCCCACGCCTAAACCTGGTGCGCCCGGAGTCGCTCTATCGCCGTCTCGGCGAACATCCGAAGATCGGCCTCGGCGAGGCCTATATGGAGGGCGACTGGACGGCGGGCGAGGGGACCGACCTCGCGGATGCCCTCGCACCCTTTGCCTCCCAACTCGAATCTCTCCTACCGAAGCCCGTCGTCTCCCTGCGACGACTCGCCGATTCTGCTCTGCCACAACACCATCGGGGCACCCCCGAGAACGCCGCAGTCAACGTCTCGGCGCACTATGACCTCAGCAACGAACTCTTCACGGCCTTCCTCGACCCCTCGATGACCTATAGCTCCGCCCTCTTCGTCGGCCCTGAACCCCTGCCCGAGCAAGACCTGCAGCAGGCGCAATGGCGCAAGATCGATCGCGCGCTCGACGCGGCCGGAGTTGGGGAGGGCACCAGTCTGCTGGAGATCGGCACCGGGTGGGGCGAGCTCGCCTTGCGTGCGGCCGAGCGCGGCGCTCGGGTCATCAGCATCACCCTCTCCGCCGAGCAGCAGCACCTCGCTCAGGAACGCATCGCGGCGGCCGGCCTGGCAGATCGCGTTGAGGTCCGATTGCAGGATTACCGCGCCGTCACGGGCCAGTTCGACGCGATCGTCTCCATCGAGATGATCGAGGCCGTCGGGGACGAGTTCTGGCCCGACTTCTTCGCCACGATCGACAACCGCCTTGTCCCCGGCGGGCGCGCCGTTATCCAGGCCATCCTCATGGACCACCATCGCTATCTCGCCACCCGGCACTCCCATGGCTGGATCCAGGAGTACATCTTTCCCGGCGGCCTGATCCCGTCCCTGGCCGCCATCGACGGCGTCCTCGCCCGGCATACCACCCTGCAGCGGGCGGAGACTTTCGCCTTCGGCCGGCACTATGCCGAGACACTGCGCCGCTGGCGGGCGAGCTTCACCGACGCTTGGGGGAGCATCGCCAGCGAGCACTTCGACGAGCGCTTCCGCCGCATGTGGGAGTTCTATCTCGCCTACTGCGAGGCCGGTTTTCGCACCGGTTATCTCGACGTCGCCCAACTCACCCTCCGGAGGATTTGATATGCCGACCCTGCACCGCCGCGTGACCACCCACACGGATTGCGACACCGTCTTCGCCTATCTCGCCGACTTCGAGAACGCGACCGAATGGGACTCCGGCACCGTCTCCTGCACTCGCACCAGCGGCGACGGCGGGCCCGGGACGACCTATGCCAATGTCTCGAAGTTCGTGGGTCGCACTGTGAAGCTGGAATACACCGTCGAGCGCGTCTCGGCACCCGACTTCGTCATCGTCGGGCGCAACGAGACGACGACCAGCCGCGACCTCATTGTCGTCACGCCGGCTCCCGACGGCGGCAGCGTCGTGGACTACACCGCGGAATTCACCTTCACCGGACCCGCACGCTTCCTTGGCCCTCTGATGATGCCTTTGCTCAACCGCCTCGGCGACGAAACCGCCAAAACCCTGCGCACCGCCCTCGACGGACTCACCCCGTGAGCACCGTCCTCGTCACGGGGGCAACCGGCTATATCGGGGCTCGTCTCGTGCCCCGGCTCGTGGGCGAGGGGTATGCCGTGCGTGTCCTAACCCGCTCGGCGGAGCGCGTGCGTGACCGGTTGTGGAGAGATGATGTGGAGGTCGTCGAGGGCGACGCCGACTCCGATGCGGCACTGCGCGAAGCCCTATCCGGCGTCGACATCGCCTACTACTTGCTGCACTCGATGGACGGCAAAGCGGACTTCTCCGGGCGCGACCGGCAGCTCGCACAGCGCTTCGGGCGGGCGGCCTATGACGCGCACGTCGGGCGCATTGTCTACCTTTCCGGCCTGCACCCCGACGGGGAGTTGTCCGAGCACCTGGCCTCACGTGTCGAAGTCGGCAATCTCCTGATGGCCAGCGGCGTCCCGACCAGCGTGCTGCAGGCCGCCGTCGTCCTCGGCGCCGGCTCGGCATCCTTTGAGATGCTGCGCCACCTGACCGTGCGCCTCCCGGCAATGATCGCTCCCAAGTGGCTCGACAACTCCATCCAGCCCATCGCCATTGCTGATGTGCTGGACCACCTCGTCGCGGCAGCCACGGTGCCGGAGAACGCTAATCGCACCTACGACATCGGTGGCCCGGATGTGTTGACCTACCGCGAGATGATCCAGCGGTATGCCCGCCTGGCGGGCCTCACGCCCAGGAGAATCATCACCGTCCCCGTCCTGACCCCGCGCTTGGCCAGTCACTGGGTTGGGCTCGTCACTCCGGTGCCCACCGGTGTGGCAAAACCCTTGGTAGGCAGCCTGGTTCACGAGGTCGTTGCTAAGGAGAGCGATCTGACCCACCACCTCGGCAAGTCGCCGGCCGACCTGATCGGCTATGACGAGGCGGTCCGCGCGGCGCTGGTCGACGGTGCTCACGGCGCTCTGCCGGAGCCCGGCACCACGGACCCGGCGCGGCTGACGTCGGCCGACCCGGAGTGGGCCGGCACCCAGTCGCTGGCCCAGGCGATCGGCATACCCCAGGCCCTGCGGAGGCTGGGGCGCGGACTGCGGCGCGGCGGATGAACGGACCCGTCACCGAGTTGCGCCGCTTCGTCCGCGCAGCTCTCGTCGAACCGGTGCCGCGCGATCACACCGAGAGCGATGCGGCCTTCCGTCGTCGGCGGCTGGTGGCCGTCATTACCCTCGTGGTGGGGGCCGCGGTCCTCGGGTGGGCGCTGCGGATCACGCCGGGTGACCCCCTTTTCTATGTCGGCACCCTGGCCCTGGCGGTGGTGTGGACGATCGGCGCCTTCGCGTCCGGCAAATTGCACTTGGGTCGGGCGCACACGCGCTCGGGTGCGGCCGATGGCCGGGCCGTTGTGCAATCCCTCGCGCTCGGGACCGTGCTGCTGCTGGTTTTCCTGGTCGGCGCCCTCGTCGTCGCCCGGATTCCGTTGCTGCGTGAGCCCGTCGACGGGCTGCTGGCGCATGCCGCGCTGGGGTCGCTGCCGGTCGTCGCGGTGATCACCGCGGTCAATGGGATCGCCGAGGAGCTCTATTTCCGGGGCGCGCTGTATGCCGGCATCGGGCGCCGTCACGCCGTCGCCATCACCACGCTGGTGTATGCCGTGGTGACGGCCGCCTCGGGCGTGCCGCTCCTTGTGCTCGCCGCCGCCTTGCTGGGGCTGGTTGTTGGTCTGCAACGCCGGGTCACCGGCGGCATCCTTGGGCCAATCATCACGCACCTGACCTGGTCGCTCGGCATGCTTTTCCTCCTCCCTCACGTCCTGGAGTTCGCGTCATGACCTCTCGATCCATCCGCTCAGCGGCCGCCAGTGCACTCGATGCCGCCCTGGACCGCACCGTCGTTCCCGGCTTTTCGCGCATCGGCCCGGCCGTGCGGTCGCGGCTGTCCACCTGGCCGGCCGACCCGGAGCCGGCAACGCTGATCGGGCGGCAGGTGCTTGTCACCGGCGCGTCATCGGGCATCGGAACCGCCGTCGCCGAGCAACTCGCCGCGCTGGGCGCCACGGTGCATTTGCTCGTTCGTGACCGCGCCAAGGGGCAGGCGGTCGCCGATCGCCTCCCCCACGATGCCCGGGTCTGGACCGCCGACCTGGCTGACCTGGAATCGGTCCGTGCTGCGGCAACGGCCTTGCGAGACAGCGGCATTGAGTTGCACGGCATTGTCCACAATGCGGGCGTGCTCCCGGCGAAACGCACCGAGAGCGCCCAGGGCCACGAGCTCACCATGGCGGTCCACGTGCTCGGTCCGGTCTTGCTCACCGACCTCCTGGCGGATCGACTGGCTCCCGATTCGCGGATCGTCTTCGTCACCTCAGGCGGGATGTACACGCAGCCGCTGCCCGTGGACGACCCGGAGTATCAATCCGAAAAGTTCTCTGGCGCAACGGCATACGCGCGCAGCAAAAGGACGCAGGTCGACCTGCTCGACCACTTCGTCAGGCGGTGGCCAGCGGCGCACGTCTATGCCATGCACCCCGGGTGGGTCACGACGCCCGGCGTCACCGAATCGCTCCCAGGCTTCGACAAGGTCATGGGGCCTCTCCTGCGGCAGCCGGATGATGGTGCCGACACGATCACGTGGCTGCTGGCTACCATGCCCGCTCCGCCCGGCGGGGGGCTGTGGCACGACCGGCACGAGCGGTCGACGAACTTCCTGCCGACAACGCGCTCGACGCCCGCCGATCGAGATCGCCTCTGGACGTGGGTGCTCGAAAACTCCGGCCTGACAATGAATTCCACCGACTCAAGAAACCCTTCATGAATAGCGACTTCGCCCGCCGGCTGGCCATCACGGCGGCCGAGATCTTGTGCATCATCGGGACGATGGTCGGTCTCGGGGTCCTCGGCGGCCCGGAGGTCCAGCAGGCGTCGGGTGGCGCGCTGGCTGCCGATGCGACGTATATCGCGCCGGCTGCCCCAGCGTTCTCCATCTGGACGCCGATCTATCTCGGGCTCCTCGTTTACACGATTTGGCAGTGGCGGGCTGTCGGTGAGAGCCCGCGGCATCGCGCGACCGGCTGGCTCGCCGCCGCGACAATGGTGCTCAATGCCTTGTGGCTCCTTGTGGTTCGCGCCGGCTGGCTGTGGGTCAGCGTCGCGATCATCGCCGCGCTCGTGCTGACCCTTGGCGTGCTCATGAGTCGTCTGACATCGATGCCCGCGGAGTCGACGCTCGACCGGGTGATCACCGATGGGACCTTCGGGCTTTACCTCGGCTGGGTTTCCGTGGCGACCTGCGCCAATATCGCAGCGACCCTGGTGGATTCGGGTTTCGAGCCGCAGAAGTGGGTCGCCGAGATCCTCACCGTGATCGTGCTAGCAGTCGCCGCCGGCTTGGGGATGTTGTATGCGGACCGGCTCGGCCCGCGCCTCGGCGTCGCCCTCGCGATGGGCTGGGGACTGGGGTGGATCGCGGTCGGGCGGCTGACGGATCGGCCGGAGTCGACCGTCGTGGGGATCGCTGCGGCGATCGCGGCGCTCGTCGTCCTCGCGGCGACAGCCGCCGCACGCCGTCGCCCGCTGCCGCACACCCGCACCGCCTGACCACCGGGTCGGCTGCTTAGAGTTGTCGGTTGTGACCTCCGCACCCTGGCATCGCTATGTCGCCATCGGCGACTCATTCACCGAAGGTATGTGCGATCCCCTGCCCGAACCACCCGACGGATTTCGCGGCTGGGCCGACCGGCTCGCGGCGCACCTGAGCGCCCTGGCCGTCGACGCAGGGCACGAATTCGCCTACGCGAATCTCGCCGTTCGCGGCCGGAAACTCGACGATGTCGTTGGGCCACAACTGGACTCAGCACTCACGCTGCAACCGGATCTGGTGAGCATCGTCGGCGGCGGCAATGACATTCTGCGCCCCAGCGTCGACCTGGAACAGGTCGCTGACCGTCTCGATGCGGCTGTCGCACGGATCCGCGCCATGGGGGCGGACGTTCTGCTCGCCACGCCGAGCGATCCGGCGAAGGCCGGCATCTTCGCGGCCCTTCGGCCCCGGCATGCCGCCCACACGGCCAATCTGCACTCGATCGCCGGTCGGCATGGCGCTGCCGTCGTCGATGTGTGGGGGCTCAAGGCACTCCAAGACTGGCGGATGTGGGCCGACGACCGCATCCACCTCACCTCCGAGGGCCATCACCGGGTCGCGTGCGCGGCGGCGACCGCACTCGGCATACCCCTGAACAACGACGACTGGCGCGAGCCGCTGCCCGCAGCCAACCGGCTCGGGCGGCGCGAGGCCCTGACCAATCACGCGGCCTGGGCCCGTGTTCATCTGCGGCCATGGGTCCAGCGCCGCCTGCACGGGCGCAGCTCGGGCGATGCGATATCGGCCAAGCGCCCGGCCCTAGCGCCGATCGCCCCAGCCCGGCTCGACTCCGAAGCAGCGGCCCGCCTACCCTGCTGATCATGCCTGTCGAGCGCCTGCTGCCCACCGATGAAGGCGCGGACCTGATCGCCCTGGTTCGCGAAATCGCCGAGAAGGAATTGCGACCGCGTGTCGATCAGGTCGAGGCCGCGGCGGCCAAGACCGATGCTTTCCCCCGCGAGATCTTCACCCTGATGGGTGCCTCCGGGCTGATGTCGCTGCCCTATGCGGAGGAGTTCGGCGGGGCCGGCCAGCCGTACGAGATCTACCTGCAGGTGCTCGAGGAGCTGTCGAGCGTCTGGATGGCCGCAGGCCTCGGGATCTCCGTGCACACGCTCACCTGCTATCCGGTCGCAAGCGCCGGCACCCCCGAGCAGCAGGCCGAGTTGCTGCCGTGGATGCTGTCCGGCGAGACGCTCGGTGCCTACGCCCTCTCCGAGGCGCAGGCCGGCAGCGATGTCGCATCCATGACCACCCGCGCCCGCCGCGACGGCAGCGACTATCTGATTTCCGGCACCAAGTCCTGGATCAGCCACGCGGGCCACGCCGACTACTACACGACCTTCGCCCGCACCTCCGACGACGGGGGACGGGGCATCTCGTGCTTCATCGTCCCCGCGGACAGCCCCGGCCTGAGCTTCGGCGAACCCGAACGCAAGATGGGCCTGCACGGCGACACCGTGCGCCAGGTGATCTATGACGAGGTCCGGGTCCCCGAGGGCCGCCGGATCGGGGCGGAGGGGCACGGTATGCCGCTTGCGCTCGCTGGTCTCGACTCCGGCCGCCTCGGAATCGCCGCTGGCGCAACAGGTTTGGCTCAAGGAGCCCTTGACCTTGCCGCGAAGTATGCCGTGGAGCGCGAGCAGTTCGGGAGGCCCATCGCGAGCAATCAGGGCCTCGCCTTCCTGATCGCCGACATGGCGGCGGCGGTCGGCTCCGCCCGAGCGAGCTATCTGTATGCCGCTCGCCTGCGCGATGCCGGGCGACCCTTCGGCAAGGAGGCGGCCATCGCCAAACTGATCGCCACCGATGCGGCGATGAAGGTCACGACCGATGCCGTGCAGGTCCTCGGCGGCGCCGGCTACACCCAGGATTTCCCGGCCGAGCGCTACTTCCGCGAGGCCAAAGTGACCCAGATCTTTGAGGGCACCAACCAGATCCAGCGCCTCGTCATCGCCCGCGCCACCCTCGGCCGCTGAGACCCGAGATGGCCTGTCCTCGGATTCGGTAAATAGTTCTGAGGAAGGGTTGACATACCCGGTATGTCGGGTGTGAAGATCACCGAAGCATCGACCGACGCGGGCGCCGCCCGACCACCGGCCGAGCCAGAGGTGCAGGGGTGTTTCTGGTGGGTCGTTCTGTTATCGCTTTGGGTCCATTGACGGCGCTCGCGCTGGGCGTCGCGGGAGGGGTCGCCGCGGTGGCCCCCGCCGGCGCGGCGGCCGCCGGGGCGGCGCCCGCCGCTGCCGCGCCCGCCGTCAAGCTCGCGGCTCATGGCCGCGCCGCGCCCACGCGCGTCCGGCTGCTGACCGGGGATGTGGTCGAGCTCGGCACGATGTCCGCGGGGGCCACCACGCTCGCCCTGCCCTCCGGTTTCCCGCGCGGTGGCGCGCTGACCGCGCGGACGGGCGCGGCGGCATACGTCCTGCCCCGGGCTCTGCACGATCTGATCGGCACCCGACTCGACCCGGGCCTTTTCGATGTGCGAGCGATCGCCGCCTCCCGCGGCCGGATGCCGGTCGACATCACCTATGCCCAGACAACATCCGCAACGGCCGTCGCCGGCGTTGAGGTCACCTCGCGGAATGGCCTGTCCGGCAAGGGTTTCGTGACGGAGGCGTCGTCCCGCGCGTTCGGCGCAGCCCTCGCGAAAAACACCGCGAGCGCCTTGCTCGCCAATGTCTCCTCGGTGCGACCCATCGCCAAGCCCACAGCGAATCCGGCCTGGCCGATGTTCACCCTGACCACTCGGGTCACCGGGGCCGACAGTCGCGGACTCAATGGCGTCGTCTTCGCCTTCAATGTCGACAATCCCGACAAGGGTGGGGTCTTCCTCGGGCTCACGAATGGGGTGGCAAAGGCCAGCGTGCCCACCGGGCGGTATCTGCTCTTGGCGATGGACAACGCGGCCGACGGCACCGCCATGATCGCCCAGTCCTCCGACTTCACGGTGACGTCAGCGCGGAGCGTGACACTCGATGTGCGCAGCGCCACCACGCCCGTCACCGTCAACCTCGGCGTGCCGAACATCCCGAAGATGTTCGAACTCTCCCTGGAACGCAGTGTCGGCACCGTCGACTACAGCTCATCGGTCTCCTTCGGCACGATTGGCGATGGGATGACGCCGCGCCTGCTCGTGACCCCGACGGCCGTCGGCACGCAGGCGAGGACCGCCCTCACCAACTCGCTTCTCGCCTACTCCCCCACCGGACAACAAGCGGGCCGGTATGCCGTCAGCGCCCGTCGCTCCGGGCCGATCCCGAATCGTCCCGTGTCCATCTCCTATGACCCAAAGACTTTTGCGCGGATTGACAGCACGTTCTACGGCCCGAACACCACGCGTCGCATGCTGCTTCGGGCGGCCGCGGACGCGGACCTTGGCGGCTGGTCCTTCGGCAGCCTCCTGGACAGCGCCCGCCGGGTGACGGAGTTCGTCTCCACTGGCCCTAACTACTCCACGCACGCCACCTTCATGGTGGACGTCGACGCGCAACTCGGCCAGATCGAGTCCGAGTGGCGCTCGCTGCCGAGCCCGCGGCGGTTTGCCGAGGACTGGGCCAAGGAGCCGATCCACACCGGGATCTTCTCCGACCCGGCGATCTTCGCGCCCGATCCCATCACCTGCTTCGCGTGCCTCGACTCATCAAAAGCCTTGTGGCTGTATGCACTTCAGCGCGACACCTTCCCCCTGCACATCCTGTATGCCGATCCAGACACCGTGGCCTGGTCGGTGCGCGCCGATGCCCGCACCATCGCCTCGGGCACCGATTACCTCATCACGGAGCCCGGCGTGCCGGTTCCCATGGGCACCACCGTCCTCACCGCGACCGTTGACGTCGACCGCGGCGCGCCGTATCGCACCGGCACCCACCTACGCACGATCCTGACGGTTCCGATGTCCGCCGCGCGGCCGATCCCCGCCGGCTGGCAGTGCGCCGGCACCGGACCGTGCCAGGTGCTGCCGATGCTGTATGCGGATTACAACCTCCCCGTCCGGGTTGACGGCACGTTGCCGGCCGGCCGCCGCACGCTCACGCTGACCCTCCACCAGGTCGGCCTGCACACGCCCGCGCTGCGCTCGGTGCGGGTCGAGACGGCATACGGCGCCGGCTGGGTCAATGCACCGGTGACGGCCCTCGGCGGCGGCCGGTATGCCGTGACCCTCACCATCCCGTCCGCTGGGCCCGGCCGCACCAGCGGCGACCTACGCGTGTCCGCCGTGGCGATGGATGGCACTCGACTCGACGAAACCATCACGGCCGCATACCGATTGGCCCCTTGAACCCCCCATCCCGGCGACCATTCACCGGAATGACCAGCCCTGCCCCGTGCCATTTCGACGGGTCCCGGCACACCACCCGATTCACTGCAGAAGGGTTGACCATGACACGCAAGCCACTCCTCGCGCTGGCACTGGGGGCCGGCGCCATCCTCGCGGCAGGAGGTGCCGTGCCCGCCGTCGCCGGTGCGCCCGCCCCATCGAGTCCGTTCGCGGCCCGCTGGACTCCCTCGACGTCGACTGCCGCGAGCAGCTCGATCGTCACGCTGCCCACCGGCGACCTCGTGCGGGTCACCCGCGACGCCCAGGGCCGGCTCTCGCTCGTCCCGCTCGGCATCTGGGCTCGCCAGGGCGTCGAGAAGATGGTGATCGGCAAGGCGGCATATGTCGTGCCCCGCTCGATCCGCCCCGTCTTCGGCAGCGTTCTCGACCCGGCCCTCTTTGACGCCAACGCCCTCGCGGCGCGCGGAACCGGTCGCACGGCTGTCACGATCACCTACGCCTCGGCCGGCGCCGCCACTGCCGTCCCCGGCGTCGTCATCACCTCGCGCTCCGGGACCAAGGGCATCGGGTATGTCGATGCCTCCAGCAGCGCGGCACTGGGCAAGGCACTCGCGGGCAGCACGGCGTGGCACCTCTTCGCCCATGTGACCAGGGTGCAGGTGCCCGCGAAGCCCACGGCGAACCCGAGCTGGCCAATGGTCACCTTGACCATCAAGGTCCTCGACCGCCACGGCAACCCGACCGACGCCTTCGTCGGCTATTACAACGTCAACGATCCGAATCGGGGCGTGGGAGCGACGCCAACATTCCACGGCACGGCCAAGGTCAGCGTCGCGGCCGGTACCTACCAGCTGATCACCTCCGTGGACGGCGGCGACGGCTCCTTTGTCATGGGCACAACGCCGGAGACCTCGATCACCGGACCCCGCGAGATCGTCTTCGATGCCCGCAAGGCCACCGCGACGATGCGCGCCAGCGTCGACCGGCCCATGACGCCGCTCATGGCCGACACCACCCTGCTGCGCAGTGTCGGATCCCCGGACAGCGGCTTCGCCACCTTCTTCTGGAGCGTCGGAGGCGACGCCTCGACGGTCGTCCGCCTCACTCCCACCGTGGGATCCCTGCACGGCGATCAGCTGCTCTCGCGCAATGTCGTCGGGGTCAATCCGGACTCGGTCAAGAGGAACTACCGGGTGCTGACGGCCAATGCCATCGTGGGCCGGATCCCCAATGGCGTGATCGTGCGCCGCAACGACCGGACCAATATGACCACCTTCCAGAACCGCTTCGTGGGGGTCAAGGATTATTCCTCCGCCATGTTCGCCCGGACCATCTACACGGGGAACTTCGGTTCCGGGGTGGGCTTACCTCCGGGTGGCTCCACCTTGACCGAGTACGTCTCCGCAGGCGCCGGCATCAGTTCCGAGGCCGAGCTGAACCAGTACTTCAGCTTCGATCCGGTGTTCACGCTCAAAGGTCTCTTCAACTCATCCACGAGCGCGCCCCGCCCGGGCACCGTGACCTCCGATGTCTGGGGCCAAGCGCCCCTGCACCAGCGCTTCACTCCGGTCACCCCGCAGACCCTGCTCAAGATCTGCCCTGCCTGCCTCGGCGCCGATGGGTCGTATCGGGGTTTCAATGTCCAGGCACCCCCGCTGAGCGACCGCCAGCACGGCGGAGGCATCGACTTTGTGGACCCGGACAACTTCGGATCGGTGACGATCAAGGCCGATAACACCGTTCTGTATGACGGTCCCGGCCAGTTGACCGGCGGCAGCGAGCTCCCCTCGCGCGCCAACCCCAAGGTCATCTCCATGTCTGCCTCGGCCACTCGCTCGGGATATCCGTTCCCGCGGACGACGAAGATGACCACCGCCGTGTCGACCAAGGTCTCGGCCGGCTTCCCCGCTCCGAAGGACTGGCTGTGCAATGGCACGACCTGCACCGTCCTGCCGTATCTCGGTCTCGACTACACCGCGACCGGACTGGACTCCCTCAACGCCCTCCCCTCCGGGAAGCGAGCCATCTCGCTCGACATCAGCCAGGTCGGCCGGGCCACCGCCCAGGGCATCACGTCGGTCAAGGCGTGGGTGTCGTATGACGGCCGCACCTGGACCGCTGCCCCCGTCGCGGGCTCGGGTGCCGCGCGCACCATCAACCTGACGATCCCTAAGGCCGCCCCCGGCAAGAACACCATCGGGCTGAAGGTGTCGGTCACCGACGCCGCCGGCTCCACCCTGACCGAGCAGATCGACGGCGCCTTCGGCATCGCCGGCTGACCCTTTCGAAAGGACACGAATCATCATGGGTATCAATCCATTTCGCCGGGGCAAGTCGGCACGCAGGGGTATGACCGTGCTCGCCGCCGCGACCCTCGGCATGAGCATGATCCCGGCCATCTCCATGGCCGCCCCGGACGCCAAGCCGGCGGGCAAACCGTGCTCGTCAGAGAGCCGCGAGGCCTACGCACGCTGCATGAGCGTCTTCCGCCAAGAGAATGGCGGGCGCACCACGGCCAAGGGCATGCCCGCCGGCTATGGCGCGGCCGACCTGCGATCCGCATACAAGATCCCCGCCGCCGGCGGCGCGAGCACGACCGTGGCGATCGTCATCGCCTTCGATGTGCCCAATGCCGAGAAGGACCTCGCGGTCTATCGCAAGACGATGGGCCTGCCGCCCTGCACCAGCGCGAACGGATGCTTCACCAAGCTCAACCAACGCGGCATCAAGGGTGACTACCCGATGGCGGACGGCGGCTGGGCGCTTGAGGCTTCGATGGACCTCGACATGGTGTCGGCGGCCTGCCCGAGCTGCAAGATCATGCTCGTCGAGGCCGACGACAACTACATGGACAGCCTCGCCGAAGCCACCCGCACCGCCACCCGTAAGGGCGCAACTGTCATCTCGCATAGTTATGGCGGCGACGAGTCCGGATACATCTGGCAGATCCGAGACGCCTACGAAAAGACGGGCACCATCTCCGTCGCCTCCAGCGGCGACTGGGGTTTCACGGCTGCCTCCGCGCCCGCGGTCTTCCGCAAGGTGCTCGCCGTCGGCGGCACGACCCTGACCCGCAAGCCGGGCAGCGCGCGCGGCTGGGACGAGGACGTCTGGGGCGGCGCCGGCAGCGCCTGCTCGGCCTATATCGCCAAGAGCCCGTGGCAGAAGGACACGCACTGCTCGATGCGCACCGTCTCCGATGTCTCCGCGGTTGCTGACCCGCAAACCGGCGTCGCGGTCTATGACACCTACGAGAACCCTTTCGGCCTCGAGCCGGGCTGGGTCGTCGGTGGCGGCACCAGCGCCTCCGCGCCGTATGTCGCGGGCCTCATCGGGCGGGCGGGGAACTCCACGACCTTCACCTCGAAGACGCCCTACACCACGCGTGGGTCCTTCTTCGATGTGGTCGGCGGAGCCAATGGCATCTGCGGCGGCGACTACCTCTGCAACGGCCTGAAGGGCTATGACGCGCCGACCGGCGTGGGCTCGCCGAACGGACTCGGGGGTCTGTGACCTGATCCGATAACCCACCGGGCGGGCCGGCGATCGCGACGATCGCCGGCCCGCTTGCGCTCCCACACGGCATACCAAGCAAGCACATGGCGATTGCACAGGCGCCGGGCCATCCCCTACCGTGTCCGAGGCGTTCGCGCCACGACAACTGGATAGCTCACCTCCATTCGGTCTGATCGCGCGCCTAACCATCCAGCGATCAACACCTCTTGCGGCCACCCGGGCCGCCCGGATGGCTGGGGGAACCACATGTGGCCGCGCAGCGATGCCGGCCTTGGGGTGAAGCCGCCTGTGCGGCAGGGAACCTGACCTCCCTAACCCGACAGCTCACCTCAGCGGCGCCTGTCAGGAAAGGAATCCCCCCATGGCTCGCGCCATTTCGTATGCCGGGCGTCACCGCGCCCCGGCCCGCTCCCTCCGCACCCGTATGACGGTTCCCGCCCTCGCGACGGCGGCCGCCGGTGGCGTCCTCGTGGCCCCCACCATTGCCCACGCCGACACGGTGTGGGACAAGGTCGCCGCCTGTGAGTCCAGCGGCAACTGGGCGATCAACACCGGCAATGGGTACTACGGCGGGCTGCAGTTCTCCGCCCCCACCTGGACTGGCTTCGGCGGCGGGCAGTATGCCGCCTACGCCCACCAGGCCACCAAGGCCGAGCAGATCGACACCGCGCAGGAAGTGCTCAAGGTGCAAGGCCCCGGCGCCTGGCCGGTGTGCTCGGTCCGCGCCGGCCTAACGAAGGAGAACGGCCTGGCCGTCGACCCGTGGGCCGGCACCGGTGGCACCGGTGGCACCGGTGGCACGGGCACGACGTCCGGGGACCTCGTCGTCGACGGCGTGCTTGGCCCGAAAACCTATGGCGCCATGCAGAAGTGGCTCGCCCGCCCCGTCGACGGCTCGCTGTCGACGACGGACAAGAAGGCCCTGCAGACCAAGCTCAAGGTCGCCGCCGACGGCCAGGTCGGACCGATCACGATCAAGGCCCTCCAGCGCCTCGTCGGCGCCACCCCCGATGGCGTCTGGGGCAGCGGCACCACCAAGGCCCTCCAGGCCTACCTCAACAAGGTGCTGTAACACTCTGCTCGTCTCCTCAGCGCTCGGCGGGAGGGCTCGACGATCGAGCGAGACGGCGCAGCGCAGCGCAGCAAGCTGGGCCGCCGAGCGCTGAGGAGACGAAGCCAAAAACACAGGAGAGCCGCCTGCCGGGATCGAACCGGCGACCTGCCGCTTACAAGGCGGCTGCTCTACCATCTGAGCTAAGGCGGCACCGGCGCTCGGGCGCCGACGGACCACCATACCCTGGCCCGCGAGCACCACCGTTCCCGGCCGAGGTGGCCCGCCCACGAGCACCCGCCGAACCCTGCACAGGTTAGGTGACTGTGAACAGGTTGCACCCTGTCCACAGTCACCTAATTGGTGTTAGCACAGGTTACGAAGCCCCCAGCCCGAGCCCGCAGCGCGAGACGCCAGGCCTAGAACGACACAACGCCGTCCCGCGAGGCGGGACGGCGTTGCGTGTCGACAGCTATCAGTAGTTGTCGAGGCCGAGTTCGGCGTCGTCGAGGCGGATGGCCTCGCCGGTGCCCGACCCGAAGACGGGGTAGGCATACTCGTCGTAGTTCGGCAGGGCGTACATCGCGGCGCGGGCCTCGGGGGTCGGCTCGACCTTGATGTTGCGGTAGCGGGTCAGGCCGGTCCCGGCGGGGATCAGCTTGCCGAGGATGACATTTTCCTTCAGGCCCAGCAGCGGATCGGACTTGGCTTCCATCGCGGCCTCGGTGAGGACGCGCGTGGTCTCCTGGAAGGAGGCCGCTGAGAGCCAGCTGTCCGTGGCCAGCGAAGCCTTGGTGATGCCCATGAGCTCCGGACGACCCGAGGCGGGGCGACCGCCTTCGGAGACCACCCGGCGGTTCTCCTCCTCGAAGCGACCGCGCTCGGCGAGCATGCCCGGCAGCAGATCGGCGTCGCCCGACTCGATGATCGTGATCCGGCGCAGCATCTGCCGCACGATGACCTCGATGTGCTTGTCGTGGATGGCGACACCCTGCTGGCGGTAGACCGCCTGCACCTCGTCGACCAGGTGCATCTGCACCTGGCGCGGGCCGAGGATGCGCAGCACCTGCTTGGGGTCGATCGCGCCCTGGACCAGCTTGGTGCCGACCGTGACGTGATCGCCGTCCGCGATCAGCAGGCGCGCGCGCTTGCTGACGGGGTAGGCGTGCTGCTCGCTGCCGTCGTCCGGGGTGAGCAGAATCCGACGCATCTTGTCGGTGTCCTCGATCTCGACGCGGCCGGTGGCCTCGGCGATCGGGGCGACACCCTTGGGGGTGCGCGCCTCGAAGAGTTCAACGACACGCGGCAGACCCTGCGTGATGTCGTCACCGGCCACACCACCGGTGTGGAAGGTCCGCATCGTCAGCTGGGTGCCGGGCTCACCGATGGACTGGGCGGCGATGATACCGACCGCCTCACCGATGTCGACCAGCTTGCCGGTGGCCAGCGAACGGCCATAGCACTTGGCGCAGGTGCCGACGCGGGACTCACAGGTCAGGACCGAGCGGACCTTGACCTGGTCGACACCGGCGGCGAAGAGCGCACCGATCACGACATCCCCGAGGTCGATGCCGGCCTCGGCCAGTACATCGCCCTCGGCGCTAACCGACTCGGCCAGCGTGCGGGCATACACCGAGGTCTCGACGCCATCGTGCACGAGGCGCGAGCCCGTCTCGCTCACCGTGGCGATCGGCATGGTCAAGCCACGCTCGGTGCCACAGTCGTCCTCGCGGATGATGACGTCCTGGGAGACGTCGACGAGACGACGGGTGAGGTATCCGGAGTCGGCGGTCCGCAGCGCGGTGTCGGCCAGACCCTTACGGGCACCGTGGGTGGAGATGAAGAACTCCAGCACCGAGAGACCCTCACGGAAGTTCGTGCGGATCGGGCGCGGGATGATCTCGCCCTTCGGGTTGGCCATCAGGCCACGCATACCGGCGATCTGACGCAGCTGGAACCAGTTGCCTCGGGCGCCGGAGTTGACCATCCGGTAGATCGGGTTGTCCTTGGGGAAGTTGTCCTCCATGGCCTTGGAGACCTCATTGGTCGCCTTGGTCCAGATCTCGATGAGCTCCTGACGGCGCTCGTCGTCGGTGATCAGACCGCGCTCGAACTGAGTCTGAACCTTGGTCGCCTTGGTTTCGTAGCCCGCAAGGATTTCGCCCTTGGACTCCGGCGTGACGACATCGGAGACGGCCACCGTGGTGCCCGAGCGGGTCGCCCAGTGGTAGCCGGCTTCCTTCAGCGCATCGAGGGAGGCCGCGACCTGCACCTTGCTGTACCGCTCGGCGAGGTCGTTGACGATCGTCGAGAGCCGCTTCTTGTCGACCGGCTCGTTGACGAAGGGGTAGTCCATCGGCAGCGCGACATTGAACAGCGCACGACCCAGCGTGGTCTCGACAACCATCGAGGAGACCAGGCCGTCCTCAGCCTTCTCGACGCCCTCCGGCAGGTCCGAGCCGACCGAGGGGACGATGTCCTTGAGGCGGATCTTGACCATCGAGCCGAGCTCGATCTCGCCGGCGTCAAAAGCCATCCGGGCCTCGGCCGGCGTCGAGAAAACGCGACCGGCGCCCTTGCCGTCCACAACCTCGGAGGTCAGGTGGTAGAGCCCGATGATCATGTCCTGGGTGGGCATGGTCACCGGACGACCATCGGCCGGCTTGAGGATGTTGTTCGAGGAGAGCATGAGTATGCGGGCCTCGGCCTGCGCCTCCGCGGACAGCGGCAGGTGCACGGCCATCTGGTCACCATCGAAGTCCGCGTTGAAGGCGGTGCAGACGAGCGGGTGAATCTGGATGGCCTTGCCCTCGACCAGCTGCGGCTCGAAAGCCTGGATGCCGAGGCGGTGCAGGGTGGGCGCGCGGTTGAGCAGCACGGGGTGTTCGGTGATGACCTCTTCGAGGACATCCCACACAACCGAGCGCTGACGCTCGACCATCCGCTTGGCCGACTTGATGTTCTGCGCGTGGTCGAGGTCGACCAGACGCTTCATCACGAACGGCTTGAACAGCTCCAGGGCCATCTGCTTGGGCAGACCGCACTGGTGCAGCTTCAGCTGCGGGCCGACGACGATGACCGAACGGCCGGAGTAGTCGACGCGCTTGCCGAGCAGGTTCTGTCGGAACCGGCCCTGCTTGCCCTTGAGCATGTCGGACAGCGACTTCAGCGGACGGTTGCCGGGGCCTGTGACCGGGCGGCCACGACGGCCGTTATCGAACAACGAGTCGACGGCCTCCTGCAGCATCCGCTTCTCGTTGTTGACGATGATCTCGGGGGCGCCGAGGTCGAGCAGTCGCTTCAACCGGTTGTTGCGGTTGATGACGCGACGGTAGAGGTCGTTCAGGTCGGAGGTCGCGAAACGGCCACCATCGAGCTGCACCATCGGGCGCAGGTCCGGCGGGATGACCGGGACCGCGTCCAGCACCATGCCGGCCGGGTTGTTGTCCGTGGTCATGAACGCGGAGACGACCTTTAGGCGCTTCAGGGCGCGGGTCTTCTTCTGGCCCTTGCCGGTCGCGATGATCTCGCGCAGCAACTCCGCCTCGGCGTCGAGGTCGAAGGTCTCGAGGCGCTTCTGGATCGCCGCGGCGCCCATACCGCCCTCGAAGTAGAGACCGAAGCGGTCCCGCATCTCGCGGTAGAGGACCTCGTCACCCTCCAGGTCCTGGACCTTGAGGTTCTTGAAGCGGTCCCAGACCTGGTCGAGGCGGTCGACCTGGCCGTCGGCGCGCCGACGGATCTGCGACATCTCGCGCTCGGCGCCATCGCGCAGCTTGCGCTTGACGTCGGCCTTCGCGCCCTCTTCCTCGAGCTGGGCCAGGTCGGCCTCGAGCTTCGTGGCGCGGGCGTTGATCTCGCTGTCGCGGCGGTTCTCGATTTCCTTCTTCTCGACCTCGATCTGCGCCTCCAGGGAGGGCAGGTCGGCGTGGCGCTGGTCCACATCGACGCTGGTGATCATGTAGGCCGCGAAGTAGATGACCTTTTCCAGGTCCTTCGGGGCCAGGTCGAGCAGGTAGCCCAGACGCGAGGGCACACCCTTGAAGTACCAAATGTGGGTGACCGGCGCGGCCAACTCGATGTGACCCATCCGCTCGCGGCGCACGGCCGCGCGGGTCACCTCGACGCCACAGCGCTCACAGATGATGCCCTTGAAGCGGACCCGCTTGTACTTGCCACAGGAGCACTCCCAGTCCCGCGTGGGACCGAAGATGCGCTCGCAGAAGAGACCGTCCTTCTCAGGCTTGAGGGTGCGGTAGTTGATCGTCTCCGGCTTCTTGACCTCGCCGTGGCTCCACTCGCGGATGGACTCCGCGGTGGCCAGGCCGATCCGAATCTGGTCGAAGTTGTTGACATCCAGCACTGCGTGCTTCCGTTCTTTCGTATGCCGTGAAAGTCAGCTGTTCGTGGGCCGCGCAAGGCGGCCGAGGCGAGCTCGCGCTCGGGGCCGGCGTATGCCGTGGGCCACCGGGAGAACCGGGGCCCACGGCATACGGCCTAGACCTCCTCGACGGAGGACGGCTCGCGGCGCGAGAGGTCGATGCCGAGTTCCTGCGCGGCGGCGAAGACGTCATCTTCGGTGTCGCGCAACTCGATCGAGCTGCCGTCCTGGGAGAGCACCTCGACGTCGAGGCAGAGGCTCTGCATCTCCTTGATGAGCACCTTGAAGGACTCGGGGATGCCGGGCTCGGGGATGTTCTCGCCCTTGACGATCGCTTCGTAGACCTTCACGCGGCCGTTGACGTCATCGGACTTGATGGTCAGCAACTCCTGCAGGGCGTAGGACGCGCCATACGCCTCCAGGGCCCAGACCTCCATCTCACCGAAGCGCTGGCCACCGAACTGGGCCTTACCGCCGAGCGGCTGCTGGGTGATCATGGAGTAGGGACCCGTGCTGCGCGCGTGGATCTTGTCGTCCACGAGGTGGTGCAGCTTCAGGATGTACATGTAGCCCACGGACACCGGCTCGGGGTACGGCTCGCCGGAGCGGCCGTCGAAGAGCCGCGCCTTGCCACCCTCGCCGACCAGGCGCTGGCCGTCGCGGGTGGGCAGGGTGGACTGCAGCAGACCGAAGATCTCCTCCTCGCGGGCACCATCGAAGACGGGGCTCGCGACGCGCGTGCCGGGGGCCGCCTCGTGCGCGTCGGCCGCGATGCCGCTGGCCCACTCCGCACCCTCCGGGACCTGCCAGCCGCGGCTGGCAGCCCAGCCGAGGTGCAACTCCAGGACCTGACCGATATTCATACGGCCGGGGACACCGAGCGGGTTGAGCACGACATCGACGGGCGTGCCGTCCTCAAGGAAGGGCATGTCCTCGACCGGGAGGATCTTGGAGATGACACCCTTGTTGCCGTGGCGGCCGGCGAGCTTGTCGCCATCGGTGATCTTGCGCTTGTTCGCGACATAGACGCGGACCAGCTGGTTGACGCCAGGGGGCAGCTCGTCGCCATCGTCCTTGTCGAAGACCTTGACGCCGATGACCGTCCCGGTCTCGCCGTGCGGGACCTTCAAGGAGGTGTCGCGGACCTCGCGGGCCTTCTCACCGAAGATCGCGCGCAGCAGGCGCTCCTCCGGGGTCAGCTCGGTCTCACCCTTGGGCGTGACCTTGCCGACGAGCAGGTCGCCATCGCGGACCTCGGCGCCGATGCGGATGATGCCGCGCTCGTCGAGGTCGGCCAGGACATCCTCGGAGACATTCGGGATGTCCCGGGTGATCTCCTCGGGGCCGAGCTTGGTGTCGCGGGCGTCGACCTCGTGCTCCTCGATGTGGATCGAGGACAGGACATCGTCCTGCACGAGGCGCTGCGACAAGATGATCGCGTCCTCGTAGTTGTGGCCTTCCCACGGCATGAACGCCACGAGCAGGTTCTTGCCGAGCGCCATCTCACCGTTGTCGGTCGCGGGACCGTCGGCGAGCAGGCCACCCTCTTCGACCCGGTCGCCCTCGGAGACGACGACCCGCTGGTTGTATGAGGTGCCCTGGTTGGAGCGCGAGAACTTCTGGATGCGGTAGGTGCGGTGGCTGCCATCGTCACCGGCGACGGTGACCAGGTCAGCGGACACCTCGGTGACCACACCGGCCTTCTCGGCCCGGACGACATCGCCGGAGTCGAGAGCGGCGCGGTATTCCATACCGGTGCCGACGAGCGGGGCCTCGCTGCGCACCAGCGGAACCGCCTGACGCTGCATATTGGCGCCCATGAGCGCACGGTTGGCGTCGTCATGCTCCAGGAAGGGGATCATCGCGGTCGCGGCCGAGACCATCTGGCGCGGCGAGACGTCCATGTAGTCCACCTCATCCGAGGGGACGTCGATGGCCTCGCCACCCTTGATGCGGACGAGGACGCGCTCCTCGGCATACGTCCCGTCGGCGTTCAGCGGGGCGTTCGCCTGGGCGATGACGTACTTGTCCTCCTCATCGGCGGACAGGTAGTGGATCTCGTCGGACACCTTGCCGGCGGACACCTTGCGGTAGGGCGTCTCGATGAAGCCGAAGGCATTGATCCGACCGTATGACGCGAGCGAACCGATCAGGCCGATGTTCGGGCCTTCCGGGGTCTCGATCGGGCACATGCGGCCGTAGTGGCTCGGGTGGACGTCACGGACCTCCATGCCGGCGCGGTCCCGGGAGAGACCACCCGGGCCGAGGGCGGACAGACGACGCTTGTGCGTCAGGCCGGCCAGCGGGTTGTTCTGGTCCATGAACTGCGACAACTGCGAGGTGCCGAAGAACTCCTTGATCGACGCCACGACCGGGCGGATGTTGATCAGGGTCTGCGGGGTGATTGCCTCGACATCCTGCGTCGTCATGCGCTCGCGCACGACGCGCTCCATCCGGGACAGGCCGGTGCGGACTTGGTTCTGGATGAGCTCGCCGACGCTGCGCAGGCGACGGTTGCCGAAGTGGTCGATGTCGTCGGTCTCAACGGCCAACTCGATCGGGGCGCCATCGCGGACACCGGCGAAGGTCTCGTCGCCATTGTGCAGCGCGACGAGGTACTTGATCGTCGCGACGATGTCTTCGAGGGTCAGGACCGAGTCGTGCAGGTCGACCTCACGGCCGAGCTTGCGGCCGATCTTGTAACGACCGACCTTGGCCAGGTCGTAACGCTTGGGGTTGAAGTAGAGGTTGTCGAGCAGGTTCTGCGCGGCCTCACGCGTGGGCGGTTCGCCCGGGCGCAACTTGCGGTAGATGTCCAGGAGGGCATCGTCCTGACCGGCGATGTGGTCCTTCTCGAGCGTCAGTTCCATCGACTCGTAGCCGGCGAACTCCTCGCGGATCTCGGCCTCGGACATGCCGAGGGCCTTGAGCAGCACGGTGACGGACTGCTTGCGCTTGCGGTCGACGCGGACGCCGATCATGTCGCGCTTGTCGATCTCGAACTCCAGCCAGGCACCGCGGCTCGGGATGACCTTGGCGGTGAAGATGTCCTTGTCGGACGTCTTGTCGGCGGTGCGCTCGAAGTAGACGCCCGGGGAGCGGACCAGCTGCGAGACAACGACGCGCTCGGTGCCATTGATGATGAAGGTGCCGCGCTCGGTCATGAGAGGGAAGTCGCCCATGAAGACGGTCTGGCTCTTGATCTCACCAGTGGTGGTGTTCATGAACTCCGCGGTGACGAACAGGGGCGCGGAGTAGGTCTGGTCGCGCTCCTTGCAGTCCTCGATGGAGTACTTGCTTTCCTCGAACCGGTGGTCGCGGAAGCTCAGGCTCATCGAGCCCGAGAAGTCCTCGATCGGGGAGATCTCCTCGAAGATCTCCTCCAGCCCGGAGCGGTCCGGCACGTCCTTGCGGCCGGCGTCGAGGGCCTGGGCGACCCGCTCCTGCCAGCGCTCGTTGCCGAGCAGCCAGTCAAAGGACTCGGTCTGCAGGGCGAGAAGGTCGGGGACTTCGAGTGGTTCGCGGATCTTTGCGAAGGAGAGGCGGCCGGAGGCCGTCTTCGCGGTAGAGACATTTGCGGTGCGCGCGGCAGCCAAGGAGGGTCCTTCCACAGGCCTGTCTGGACTTCGATCGCTATCACCCTCCCCGTCTCGCCCTGCAGGCCTTCCGAGCCGTTGGGGCCCGGGCATACCTATGGCAGGTCGGTTCAGGAGGTGGGAAGACAGCGCAAGGAACGACTATAGCCCTAAAAGGCATGACTGTCCAAGCCTGTCCAGCTGCGCTCGGACAGGCGGTCGCACAACGCGACGCGTAGAGGATGCAGCGTGATCGCGCCCACGTCAAGCACGCGGCGCGCCGGGCGCGTCTTCCCGCCTTCTCCGCGGCGGACTCGGGCCACCCGGGGAGGTGCGGCACGGCATACGAAAGCCCCTCCCCCGCAACGATTTTCTCGTATGCGGAGGAGGGGCTTTTCGGATCAGCAGGCCTGGCGAACCAAGCCTCTAATTCACTTCAGTTCGACGGTCGCGCCGGCGCCCTCGAGCTGCTCCTTGGCCTTCTCGGCGGTGGCCTTGTCGACCTTCTCGAGGACGGGCTTGGGAGCGCCGTCGACGAGGTCCTTGGCCTCCTTCAGGCCGAGGGAGGTCAGCGCGCGGACCTCCTTGATGACCTGGATCTTCTTGTCACCGGCGCCGGTGAGGATGACATCGAACTCATCCTGCTCCTCGGCCTCGGCAGCGTCACCGGCGCCGCCGGCGGCGGCCGGGGCCACGCCAACCGCAACGGGGGCGGCCGCGGTGACACCGAAGGTGTCCTCGAACTGCTTGACGAACTCGGAGAGCTCGATCAGGGTCATCTCCTTGAAGGCCTCAAGGAGCTCGTCGGTGCTGAGCTTCGCCATGATGGGCGTCCTTTCTCGTTATGTCTGTATGCCGTGAGTGGCGTATGGGGTGTGCCTGGTCCGCGGGTGCGGCTCAGGCGGTGTCGCCACCCGTGGCGACGTCCTCGGCCGGGGCGTCCTGAACGTCCGCGGGAGCGGAGTCCTGGGGCGCTTCGACCGTGTCCTGGGGAGCCGCAGCAGCGGCCGGGCCCTCCGTCTCGACCTTGGCGCGCAGGGCATCGACGGTGCGAGCGGCCTGCGACAAGGGCGCGGCGAAGAGGTAAACAGCCTTGCTCAGCGAGGCATTCATGGCCCCGGCAAGCTTGGCGAGCAGAACCTCACGCGACTCCAGGTCGGCGAGCTTCTTGACCTCATCGGCGGTCAGGGCGCGTCCGTCGAGGACACCACCCTTGACAACCAGCAGAGGGTTGGCCTTGGCAAAGTCACGCAGCGACTTGGCGACATCGACGGGGTCACCGTCGACGAAGACGATGGCGCTGGGGCCGACGAGCTGACCCTCGAAAGCGGTCACCCCGGCTTCCTTGGCGGCCAGATCGGTGAGCGTGTTCTTGACCACGGCGTAGGTGGCGTTGCCACGGAGCTTGGTGCGCAACTCGGTGAGCTGCTTCACGGTCAGACCGCGATACTCCGTGAGAACGGCCGCATTCGAGCCACGGAACGCATCCGCGAGCTCGGCGATGGCTGCCGACTTGTCGGTCTTCGCCATGGAGGCCTCCTTCCGTCGTGTGCGACCTCCGGCATCCGGGCCCGATACGAGAAAACGCCCCGGCGCAGGGCGCGGGGCGAGGCGGACGGCATACCCATGAAGGGGCACAACGAGCGGTCGAACGCGGCCTGCGCTGGTCGTCCGCTCGCGGCGGAACCTTCGGTCGCTCGACAGGAGCCGAGTGACAACCGGCGGTCATTGGTCGTTGACCAGGATACGGGGGCCCACCGTCGGCCACCAAATCGCGGACCCTATCTACGCACCTACCGCCTGGTTTCGGTCGCGATCACGACCGGAACCAGGCGGTAGGCCAGTGGTTAGCTCGGAGTGGACGCCCACCCAGAGGGATCAGCCCATGGTGGTGACTTGCGCGGCCGGCGGGGCAGAGATGTTGACCTTCTTGCCCCAGTCGGAGTACTCGATGACGATATTCATGCCCATGTTGATCGTCGACTTCACCGGGCGGTTCTCGCCGTCCAGGGTGTAGGTCACGGGGATGGAGTCGGGCAGGGTGACGCCGGTCGGCATATCCGTGCCCATGGCGTCGAACATCTTCTTCAGGCTCAGCTCGAGGCTGTAGGTCGTGGTGTCGCCGCTCTTGTCGGTCACCTTGGCCTTGATCCCTTCGAAAGCCTTGGCCATCGTCTTGGGGTCGAAGGTGTTGAGTTGCGGCGTGCCATCGGCGCCGCCGGTCGTGCCGTCGGTCTTGACCCACTTGTCGCCGACTAGACCCTTCATATAGGTCGTTTCACCGATGGAAATCATCTCCATCTTCTGGCCGGCCATCTCCATGGTCATTTGGGTGTTCTGCTTGCCACCCTTGATGACGAAGTCGCCCTCGGCCTTGATGCCGCCGCCCATGTCCATCGTCATATGGCCGGATTTGCCATCCTTGAAGACTTCGGCCATCGCGTTGCCGAGTTCGACTGCGTCGACGGAGTCGCCGACCTTGGCGTCGCCGAGACCGGAAGAGGACCCGGTGTCCTCGGTGGTCGAGCTGCTCGACGGCGACTCGCTCGTGGTGCTGCTCGCCGCGCCGGACGCGGTGCTGGTCGTCGAGCTGGTCGTCGTGGTGTCGGTGGTCGTGCCGCCCCCGCAGGCGGACACGGTCAAGGCGGTCGCGGCCAGCGCCGCGGCAAACGCGGAAGTGCGCTTGAACGTCATGGTGATTCCCCTCGTATCGATAGCAGCCGGCGCCAGCCGGCGGTGATTGCGCTGTACGAGCCTAACGCGCGGGAGGTGCGCGCTCCGGCTCAGGTCGTATGACGCCCCCTCACCTCCCCCGGTTCCCCTCGCCAGCCGGAAATGGCAGCGGGCGGGTGGGATCACTTGATCCCCACCCGCCCGTTGCGAGGTGAGCCGAAACTCAGGCCTCGTCGTCCTCAAGCAGGTTGCGGGTCTTGGTCACATCGACCGGGATGCCCGGGCCCATCGTCGTGGAAACCGTTGCCTTGAGCAGGAATCGGCCCTTGGAGGCGGACGGCTTGAGACGGAGCACCTCATCGAGCGCGGCAGCGTAGTTCTCGATGAGCGCCTTCTCATCGAAGCTGGTCTTGCCGATGATGAAGTGCAGGTTGGCGTGCTTGTCGTTGCGGAACTCGATCTTGCCGCCCTTGATGTCGGTGACCGCCTTGGCGGTGTCCATCGTGACGGTGCCGGTCTTCGGGTTCGGCATCAAGCCGCGGGGGCCGAGCACCTTGCCGAGTCGGCCGACCTTGCCCATCAGGTCCGGGGTCGCGACGACGGAGTCGAAGTCGAGCCAGCCGCCGGCCACCTTGTCGATCAGCTCGTCGGAGCCGACGTGGTCGGCGCCCGCCGCGCGAGCGGCCTCGGCCTTGTCGCCATTGGCGAAGACGAGGACGCGGGCGGTCTTGCCGGTGCCATTGGGCAGGTTGACGGTGCCGCGGACGAGCTGGTCGGCCTTGCGGGGGTCGATGCCGAGGCGGAGCGCGACCTCAACGGTCGCGTCATACTTCGTGGTCGAGGTCTCCTTGGCCAGCCGAACCGCGTCCAGCGGGGTGTAGAGCTTGTCGCGGTCGACCTTCTCCGCGGACGCCTTGTAGGCCTTGCTTCGCTGCATTGTGAATCTCCTTGGTGAGGAACGGCTTCCGCAGGGGAGCCGGGTGGAGGTGTGGTGACGGGGCGCAGCGCCCCTCCCACACGGCATACAGCCCTGGTGGTCGTATGCCGTTTGCTTCGGTGAGCTCAGAGCTCGGTGGTGATGCCCATCGAGCGGGCGGTGCCGGCGATGATCCGCATGGCCATCTCGACGTCATTGGCGTTGAGATCTTCCATCTTCTGCTCGGCGATCTCGCGCACCTGGTCCTTGGTCAGCTTGGCGACCTTGGTCTTGTGCGGCTCGCCGGAGCCCTTGGCGACGCCCGCAGCCTTCTTGATCAGCTCGGCGGCCGGCGGGGTCTTGGTGACGAACGTGAACGAGCGGTCTTCGTAGACCGTGATCTCGACGGGAATGACATTCCCGCGCTGGGCTTCCGTCGCGGCGTTGTAGGCCTTGACGAACTCCATGATGTTGACGCCGTGCTGACCGAGCGCGGGGCCGACCGGCGGCGCCGGGGTGGCCGCACCGGCCTGGATCTGCAGCTTGATGAAGCCGGAGACCTTCTTCTTGGGAGGCATATGCCGTTATTCCTTTGTTCGTGGGCCGACGCCATGGGCGATGACCCGGTTGCATCGCCCGAACCGCGAGCTTGCGAGCCTGGTTCGGGCGAAATATGAAATTTGTGCGAGCGCAGCGAGCGCGACGCCCTTGGGGGTACACGGGGGCGAAGCCCCCGTGGGGTTAGAGCTTGGCGACCTGGCTGAAGCCGAGTTCGACGGGGGTTTCGCGGCCGAAGATCGAGACAAGCACCTTCAGCTTCTGGGTGTCGGTGTTGATCTCGGAGATCGTGGCCGGCATGGTCTCGAAGGGGCCGTCCATGACCGTGACGGACTCGCCGATCTCGAAGTCGACGATGGTCGCGCCGCCCGAGGTGCCCGCTGCCGCGGAGCCGCCGCCACCGGTCGCGGCCTTGGGGGCCTCGAGGTCGGCGGGCTTGAGCATCGAGAAGACCTCATCGAGGCTCAGCGGCACGGGGGCGTGCGCGTTGCCGACGAAGCCGGTGACGCCGGGGGTGTGGCGCACGGCGCCCCACGACTCATCGGTGAGTTCCATGCGGACCAGGACGTAGCCGGGCATCCGCACGCGGTTGACCTGCTTCTTCTGGCCGTTCTTGATCTCGGTGACGGTCTCCATGGGGACCTGCACCTCGAAGATGTAGTCCTCCATGTTGAGGGAGGTCATGCGGGTCTCGAGGTTGTGCTTGACGCGGTTTTCGTACCCGGCATAGGAGTGGATGACATACCAGTCGCCGAACTTGGTGGCGAGGTCGTCCTTGAACGCCTGGACCGGGTCGGCGGGCAGCTCGTCGTCCGCGGAGGCGTCGCTGGCCTGGGTGTCGTCGCCGATCGCCGCATCGTCGGCGACCTCAACCTCGGCGTCCGCCGACGTCTGCTCGGCACCGTCAGTGGCGTCGTCCGTGGCCTCGGGCGCGGCGTCCTCGACCAGCGTCTCGGACACCAGAGCCTCGGTGGGCTCCTCGGACTCCTGCGCGTCGGCGCTCCACTCCTGCGACATGGCGGGGTTCCTCACGTTTCTTCGGGTATGCGGGTCGGGCTGGGTGGCCGGATTCGTACCGGTCAGCCGCCGTAGACCCAGTCGACGAGCTTGGTGAACGAGAAGTCCAAGACTCCGGTCAGCAGCATCATGATCGAGACGAAGACGATCACCACAAGCGTGTAGTTGATCAACTCCGCGCGGGTGGGTCGAACCACCTTGCGCAGTTCGTCTAGGACCTGCTTGATGAACAGACGAATGCGAGCGATCAGACCAGGCTTGGGCGCGCCCTTGGCGGGCTGGCTCGAGCTGCGCGTGGGGGCGCCGAGGTCGGTCACGGTCACAGGCTTCTTTCCATGGGATCTGTACGGGGCGCTCGATCACGGCTGGCGCGATCAGGCGTTCGGTTCACCTCATACGCAGGGCAGGAGGGACTCGAACCCCCAACCGCCGGTTTTGGAGACCGGTGCTCTACCAATTGAGCCACTGCCCTACGGCAACGCACGGGTTGAGTCGTGTGTTCCCAGGTCGACACCGTCGGGCATGCTCACGCACGGCCCCTCCGGCACCGATCCACCAGCATACGGGACGAATCCCGGGCGGACGAAACCGATAACCCGGCGCAGTGGAAGGATGGGGCGCGTGAGCGCAGCGCCCCAGCAGCCCCTGACCGACCTGACCCCCGACCAACTCGCGGAGTTCACCGCGGGCAAGCGGGCGGCATACGACGCCCTCGTTGCGCGAGGGCTGAAGCTGGACCTGACGCGCGGCAAGCCGTCGGGCGAGCAACTTGACCTCGCGGACGGGCTGCTGGCGCTGCCGACCGGGCATACCGATGGCGACGGCGTGGACGTGCGCAACTATGGCGGGCTGACCGGCCTGCGCGAACTACGCGAGATCTTCGCCGAATTGCTGTGGGTCGAGCCGGAGCAGGTGGTCGCGGGCGGCAATTCCAGCCTCACGATGATGCACGACTCGCTCGTGCAGATGTTGCTGCACGGGCCGGTCGACGGCATGCCGTGGCGTGGCCAGGATGTCCGTTTCGTCTGCCCGGTGCCCGGCTATGACCGGCATTTCACGATGCTCGCCTCCTATGGCATCGACATAGTGACGGTGCCGATGGAAGCCGACGGGCCGGATGTCGCGGCGATCGAGGCGCTGGTCAAGGACGATCCGAGCATCAAGGGCATGTGGATCGTGCCGACCTACGCCAATCCGGCCGGCTCGACGATCTCGCACGAGAAGGCCGCGCGGCTGGCGGCGATGCCGACGGCGGCGCCGGACTTCAAGATCTTTTGGGACAACGCCTATGCCTTCCACCACCTGACGGAGGAAGAGTCCAAGACCGAGGACATCATTTCGCTGTGCTCGGCCGCGGGGAATCCCAACCGGCCGATCATGTTCGCCTCGACGTCGAAGATCACCTATGCCGGGGCGGGTGTGGCGGTGCTGGCGGCGTCGACCGACAACGTGGCGTGGTACCTCAAGCACTATCAGTTCGCCTCGATCGGGCCGGACAAGGTCAACCAGCTGCGGCATGTGCAATTCTTCGGCTCGGCGCAGGGCGTGCGCGACCACATGGTCAAGCACCGCGAGATCCTCGCGCCGAAGTTCGCGGCGGTTGACGTGGCCCTGGCGCGCGAGTTGGACGGGCTGGGAATCGCCCACTGGACGCGGCCGACCGGCGGCTATTTCGTGTCCTTGGATGTCATGGATGGCACCGCGTCTCGGGTTGTCGCCTTGGCGAAGGCAGCCGGGATCGCGCTCACGCCGGCGGGGGCGTCCTTCCCCTATGGCGACGACCCGGACGACCGCAATATCCGGCTCGCGCCATCCTTCCCGGTGCTCTCGGAGGTGGAGGCCGCCATGGCCGGCGTGGCCACCTGCGTCAGCTTGGCCGCCGCCGAAAAGCTCGCCGGGCGCCATGTCGCGACGGCGAGCACGCCCGAAGGGGAGTAGGCACCGTTGGTGTGTCGCGCTGCATACGGCGGGAGCGGCAGAACGTCCTAGGATCGGGTCATGTCGGAGCAGAACGAGGGAATCAACGACGATTTCGGGACCTACAGCCTCGATGACGAGGACCAACTGCAGCCCGAGGACACCCTGATCGACGACGGGGTCGAGGACGTGCTGGATCGCGGCTACTCCCCCGCCGACACCGACCGCGGATCGCGTTCCTTCGGCGTCACGGCGCACGAGCAGGCCGGCCACGAGAGCATCGACCAGCGCATCGCCCAGGAGGTTCCGGACCCGAATACGGCCTATGGCGCGCCCTGGCACGAATCGATCCTCGATGAGGAGCGAGTCGGCGGCGATGACCCGGATTCCATTGCGGCCGAGGATGATTGGATCGGCGATGACGAGGTCGGCGATCGACGCGCGGGTCGCTTGGTCGCGACCGATCAGGGATTGGCCGAGGATCACGACCACGAGCTGGTCGGCTTTGATGTGGGTATCGACGGGGCCGGCGCGTCCGCAGAGGAAGCCGCGATGCACATCATCGACGGCGACGACGTCAGGTACGACGACTGAGCGAGGTGACGACCGCGGCGTGGGGCGCGCCCTCGACGCCGCCGGGGCGCCGGCCGCTGGCCAGCCTACCGAAGGCGCATCTGCATCTGCATTTCACGGGCTCACTGCGGCTGCCGACGCTTGTGGAGTTGGCTGCGGGGCACGGTTTACGGCTGCCGGAGGCGCTGGTGGGCCAGTGGCCGCCGCGGCTCGCGAGCGTCCAGGACGAGCGCGGCTGGTTCCGGTTCCAGCGGCTGTATGACGCCGCCCGCGCGTGCGTGCGCGGCGAGGCTGACATGCGGCGACTGGTGCGCGAGGCGGCGCTCGATGACGCGGCCGAGGGTTCCCGGTGGCTGGAAATCCAGGTCGACCCCACGTCCTACGCACCCTTTGTCGGGGGGCTGACCCCGGCCTTGGAGATCGTGCTCGATGAGGCGGGAGCCGCCTCGCGCGAACTCGGGATCGGGGTCGCGGTGCTGGTGGCGGCGAGCCGGATCCGGAACCCTCTCGACGCGCGCACCCTGGCGCGGCTGGCGGCCCGGTATGCCGGGTCTGGCCCCGGCGCGGTCGTCGGCTTCGGCCTGAGCAATGACGAGCGCCGCGGGGATACGCGTGAGTTTGACGTCGCCTTCGATATCGCCCGGCGGGCAGGCCTGTCGCTGATGCCGCATGCGGGCGAGTTGCTGGGGCCGGCGTCGATCGAGGAAACCCTCGATGCCCTGCGCCCGGACCGCATCGGCCATGGCGTGCGGGCACCGGAGGATCCGCGGGTGCTCGACCGGCTGGCCAATGACGGGGTGGCCCTGGAGGTGTGCCCGGGCAGCAATGTCGCCCTCGGCGTCTTCGAGCGGGCCGACCAGGTGCCGCTGCGCGCGCTGGCCGCCGCCGGCATACCTCTCGCCCTGGGTGCCGACGACCCTCTGCTCTTCGGCTCGCGACTGGTGGCGCAATACGAGATTGCGCGCGACGACCTCGGCTTCTCTGATCCCGAGTTGGCCGAGCTGGCCCGCGCTTCGATCCGCGTCTCCACTGCCCCGGAGGCCGTCGTCGCCGCAATCCTGGCCGAGATCGACGCCTGGCTCGCTGCCCCGCCGCCCGCCTGACGCCTGTATCAGGTCCGAGCATAGTTGTGTGGCTCGGGCAGTTCTATAGCTGTGCCCGGTCCCGAGAACTGCACCCCAACCCACGAGCTGGGCCCGGTGGTGGCGTCAACGGAGCCAGTCGCTGCGTGCCAGTGGACGCAGTCCGTGCGCAGCAAGCAGCTTGCCCAGCTTGACCGTGTCGAGCGCAACCGCCCAGGTCCACCGAGCGACGTCCACCTGTCGTCGCAGTCGATCCTCACGCTGCTTCTCGCGCCATAAGATGTCCTGCACCTGTTCTGGGTCAGCGGCGAACTCCGTGCGGTACTTCATCCGACCGTCGAACTCACCAACCAGGCCCGGCCACGCGAAGTCGGTATAACCGATGCGGCCTCGCTCATCGCGAAACTCCTGCTGCAGCACGGGGCGCGGCAGATTGAGCCGGAACAGTTGGACCCGCGACAAACTCTCACCGAGCGAGCCGGATCGGCTGTCGGCAAGGTCAGCAACCAGCCGGGCAGCAGGTCGCCCATGTCCATGCTTCGGTATGACCGCCACCTCGGCCATCAAGTCCTCGGTGGTGCACATCGCGAGGCGCAGTGCGAAGTCGGCGGCTGCCATGGCGTTCTCCAGCGAGTCATAACGCGCGAGGTCAACGATGGTGCGAGCGACGGGAGTCACGGCCACCCCATTCAAGACCACTGGGTTCTCACACATGCCGGCAACCCGCCGGAGCACTGGGCCGCTGCCGCGCGCTCGGGTTTTCGCCCTGGGTGGGACGGCCATGTCGTCCGCCTCGACCAGCTTCTCACGGTCCACTGGTCGCCCGGCATCGACCAAGATGGGCACGATCTCCGGCCAGGCACTCACGCGGGGCAGCCCGTGGACCGCTGCCGACGCGGTGCGCGCGAAAACCATACGCCCGTGTTCGCTGCAAAGGGCCGCGCCGTGGACGAAGGCCGCATGGCGATGAGTGGGGCTCATCCGTGCCCAATCCGTCTCGGGCACGAAGATCCCGCGCCGCACCCGGTGCCACTGGGAGGACAGCGGCTCGACACCCCGACGTCGCAAGTCCCCGCCGAGCCGAAGGACACTGGGGTCGAACGCCACGCCCTCCCCTATCCCTGCCGGATGCCCGGGGTAGGCCTCGGATCGTGTCATCTCCGGAGCCTGCCTCGTTTTTGGTGATCACGCACGGGCGGAGAGACCCGCCTGTGGATAACCTGGGAGTCACGCAGGGGTGGAGTTCTCAAGTTCGGGCGCACTTCTCCGCTTTGGCACAGCAACTGCTCCCCGGTTCCTGCCCCGCTACCCCAGGACCCGAATCGGGCGCACGTGCGACGCTCAGGCATACTCCTGGACTTCGGGCCGACGTGTAGCGCTGCCCAGTGCCAAGAAACTGCGCCCCATCTCAAGAACGAGGCCTGGGGACCTAACGCGTCCTAGAGGTCGTGGCCGATCAGGACCGGCTCATTGACCAGGACGACACCGAAGGCGGCGCGGACGCCGTCGCGGACGGCGCGGGCGAGGGCCAAGATGTCGGCGGCTGTGGCCGTGCCGCGGTTGGTCACCGCCAAGGTGTGCTTGGTCGAGAGGCAGGCCCGGCCGGACAGGCCGGCTTCACGCGCCGCGCCATACCCCTTGGTGAAGCCGGCCTTGTCGATCAGCCAGGCCGCAGAAGTCTTGACACTGCCGCCGTCCCCGGCATACCGCGGCGGGGTGACTTCGGGTCCGAGCCGCTCGGCCACCCGCTCGACCAGGCGGGCGAAGGCGGATTCAGACAGCAGGGGGTTGGTGAAGAAGGAGCCACAACTCCACGTGTCGTGATCGGCGGCGTCCAGCACCATCCCGCGCTTGCGGCGTTGCGCCAGCACGGCCTCGCGCGCGTCGGCGAGCGGCACGCGGGCGCCCAACTCGACGTCGAGGCCGGCGGCCAGATCGGCATACGCAATCGGCTGGGAGAGGTCGGCGAGGGGGAGTTGGAAGGCGACATCCAGCACGACATAGCGCGTCGTGGATTTGAAGAGACTGTGCCGATAAGCGAAAGCACAATCGGCCGCGGCAAAGGTGCGCACCGACTGCGTCTCGCGGTCCCAGGTGCGCACCTGGGCGATGGTCTGGGCCACCTCTTGGCCGTAGGCCCCGACATTCTGGACAGGGGTCGCGCCCGCGCTTCCAGGAATGCCGGAGAGCGCCTCGATCCCCGACCAGCCCTGGGCGACGGCCTGGTCCACCACACCATCCCAGACCTCCCCCGCAGCCACCCGCACGAAGGCGCCACCGCACGCGTCCTGCGACTCCCGGGTCACGCCGGTGGTGGCAACCCGGATAACCGTGCCGGGGAAGCCGGCATCGGAGACGACGAGATTGGAGCCGCCACCGACGATCAGCACGGGCTCCCCCGCATCGTCGACCTCGCGGACGGCGTCGACGAGTTCGTCCGTCGTGGTGACCGTGACCAGGCGCTGGGCCGGGCCACCGACACGCATGGTGGTCAGGGGCGCGAGCGCGGCCCCGAATTCTTCGACCATGAATCAGTCGAGCTGGACCACGGCCAGCGCGCGGCCGAGGACCTTCGCCCCGCCATTGGTCGCCGTCAGCTCGACCGTGGCGCGCTTGGCGTCCGCATCTACCGACTTCACGACGCCGGAGACCTCGAGCTCGGCGCCGTCGCGCGGCACCACGACCATGCTTGTGAAGCGAGTGCCATAGTCGAGCACCCGCCCGGCGTCGCCGGCCCAATCAGCGACGACCGTTCCGGCAGCGCCCATGGTCCACATGCCGTGCGCAATGACATCGGGCAGTCCGACGGACTTGGCGAAATCCTCATCCTGGTGGATCGGGTTTTGATCAAGCGAGGCCCCGGCATAGGCCACGAGCGCGGCCCGGGTCACCGGGATCGTCACTGGACCGAGCGTGTCGCCGACGCTGACCTCGTCGAAGGTGCGGGCCATGGACTACTCCCCTCCCCGGACCACGATGGTCGAGGTCGTCGTGGCCACCGGCTCGGCATCGGCGCTCAGCTCACTGCGGACGGTGATCATGGCATGCCCACCGGCCATCCGAATGCTGTCGACCGTGGTCTGCGCGGTGATCTGATCACCGGCCGTGATCGGGCGGTGGTGGTGGAATTTCTGCTCGCCGTGCACGACACGGGAGTAGTCGATGCCCGCCTCAGGATCCTGCACGTATGCCCGAGAGGCCAGTTGGTCGAAGCGCACCGCGAGGGTGGGGGGCGCGATGACATCGCGGTAGCCGGCCGCGCGGGCGGCTTCGGGGTCGGTGTGCACCGGGTCGGTGGCACCGATAGCCGCGGCGAAGTCGGCGATCATCGCCGCATCCACGGCATACGGGCCCACGGGGTCGAAGCTGCGCCCGACATAGTCCTCGTTCACTGGCATGGGATCACTCTACGGTTCCGCGGTGCCACTTCGGATGGGTCAGATCGCAGTGGAATGGCCCAGGCGTGAGCCGAGCCAGAAACGACGAAGCGCCCCGGGCCCGGGCGGGCTAGGGGCGCTGTCTCGGCGCGACTCGCGGGTCAGCGGGTCTCGCGGTGCGGAGTGTGCTTGCGGCAACGCGGGCAGAACTTGGCCAGCTCGACCCGGTCAGGGGTGTTGCGGCGGTTCTTCTCGGTGATGTAGTTGCGCTCCTTGCACTCAGTGCACGCCAAGGTGATCTTGGGGCGGATGTCGGCAGTCTTCTTAGCCACGGAGCAACCTGCTTCTAGGGGTACGGACGGATTCAGCCTGCGATCGGGTCGCAGGACACCGACACAACAGAATACCGAGGCTTCGCATTCCCGCGAAATCCTCGGGTGGTAGCGGGAGCGGGGCTCGATCCCGCGACCTCACGATTATGAGTCGTGCGCTCTAACCAGCTGAGCTACCCCGCCAAGGGCGCGCACCGCATACGGGCGGCACCTGAGCCCCCTGTCGGAATCGAACCGACGACCTTTTCCTTACCATGGAAACGCTCTGCCGACTGAGCTAAGGAGGCCTGGCGCCTCGCAAGGCGCCTGGGAGAGATTACACGGTGCAGCGGCCTGCGACCAAAACGCAGGTCAGGACCCGGCGACGAACCCGTCGGCCACGGCCAGCCCGGCCGCGAGCGCACGCACGCCCTCGGCGAACTCCTCCTCGGTGATCACGCACGGCGGCACGATGTGCACCCGGTTGCCGGCGATGAACGGCCACATGCCGGCGCCCTTGCACGCTGCGGCGACCTGGTTCATCTGGTCGGCGGTCAGGGGCGTGCGGGCGTCGGGGTCGGTGACCAGTTCGAGCGCCCAGAAGACGCCGATGCCGCGCACCTCGCCGACGCTGCGGTGGGCCTGCGCCAGCTCGCGCAGCTTCGGCCCGATGACCCGCTCCCCCAGGTCCCGGGCGTGCTCGACGATCGCCTCCTCCTTCATGATCGAGACGGACGCGACCGCGGAGGCGCAGGCCAGCGGATGCCCGGAGTAGGTCAGACCGCCCGGGTATGCCGTGTCCATGAACGACCCAGCGACCGCATCGGACAGGATGACCCCGCCGAGCGGGACATACCCGGAATTGACCCCCTTGGCGAAGGAGATCAGGTCGGGAACGACGTCCCAGTGGTTGATGGCGAACCACTCGCCGGTCCGCGCGAACCCGGCCATCACCTCATCGGCGATGAGCAGGATGCCGAACTCGTCGCACAGCTCGCGCACGCCGCGCAGGTAGCCGTCGGGGGGCATGAGGATGCCGTTGGTGCCGACGATGGTCTCGAGGATGATCGCGGCGATCTTGTCCGTCCCCTCGGCGACCATGACCTCGCGCAGATGCTGCAGCGCCCGATCGCCTTCCTCCGCCTCGGTGGCGGCGTGGAAGGGGCTGCGATAGAGGTAGGGGCCGAAGAAGTGCACGACCCCGGGTATGCCGGGTTCGGAGCCGAAGCGGCGCGGCTCACCGGTCAGGGTGATGGCCCCGTGGGTGGCGCCGTGGTAGCTGCGGTAGGCCGCAAGCACCTTGTGCCGGCCGGTGTGCAGGCGCGCCATGCGGATCGCGTTCTCGTTGGCCTCCGCCCCGCCGTTGGTGAAGAAGACCATGTTCATGCCGTCGGGAGCGACCTCGGCGATGACGCGGGCGGCCTCGGAGCGCATGTCGTTGGCCATCGCCGGGGAGACGGTCATCAGCCGGCCCGCCTGCTCCTGGATGGCGGCAACCAGCTTCGGGTGCTGGTAGCCGATGTTGACATTGACCAGCTGGCTGGTGAAGTCGATATAGCTCGTGCCGTCGACGGTCATCCGCACCCCGCTGGCCTCGGTGACCGGCGGCGGGTTGATGGCGTTCTGCGCGGACCAGGAGTGCAGGACGTGCTTCTTGTCCAGTTCGAGGGTGCGCGCATTGTCGAGGGTGGGCAGCAGGCTGGGTGCTGTGGCGACGTCGACCATAGTGCTTCATCGTATGCGGACCGCCGCCGCGCGTCACGAGGTAGGGCGGCGGCGATGGTTGATGACGAGCAGTCCCGCGACGAAGGCGCCGAGAGTCCCGAGGGCTTCGTCGCCGAGGGTGTCCTGGTATGCCGTGTCGAGTTCGGTGCCGTGGCGGATGAAGGTGTACCACTCCCCCAGTTCCCACCCGATCGCGAGGATCGCGCCGATGCCGGTCACGAGCAGCACTCGGGCCCAACGCTTCTCGACGCTCGGCACGAGGAGCAGCCCAAGACCGGCGTTGAGGAAGATCCAGTTGACGAAGTGGTTGGCGTCGTCCCACCAGACGACGCTGTCATAGAGGTCGAGGGTGTTGCCCGTGACGTCGACGAGGAAGCCGAGCATGACGAGGGCGAAGGCAAGCCACGGAATACCCTCTCTCCCAGCGGCTCTCGCGCCCCGGGATGCCTCGGATGCCCCGCGGCTGCGCCAGGCGAACCAGATCGCCGGGACGAGCATCATCATCAGCGGATAGGCCCACAGCCGGGCCCCGAAGCCTTTGCCCTCGAACTGCGGCAGGTCGGCGAAGGCGCCGACCGCGAGCTGGATCATGGTCAGGACCAGCACCGCCGCGGGCAGCCACCAGCGCGAGCGCAACGTCATACGGCATTGTGGCGCGACACGGCCCCATTGGGCAGCAGATCCGCTTGACGGGGGCCGAACCGAATTCACCGTCCGGCTGCCGGCATCCCCGCGGCAGCCCATGGCTGCTTCAGGCGGCGAGCGCGCCCAGCGCGACGGCGATGGTCGCGGCGATCTCGATCAGGCCGACCGTCTTCGGGGTCATGGCCCGACGCGGGAAGAGCGCGGCGCGCGCCGTGAGTAGCGCAAAGACGGCGACGAGGGGCCAGCTGACGACCAGCATGGCGAGCGTGCTCAGCGCGTGCCACGTCACGGACAGCAGATAGTGGGCGCGCGAATCACGTTCGCGGATCATCGTTTTCACATAGACGACGGTGCCGCCGAAGTAGGCGGCGAGCACAGCGGCAATGATCCACATCCGTGACCAGTCGGTGCCGCCGCCGGCATCGTAGGCGACAACCGCCATGAGGCAGGACCCGGTGGCGGTCGCCAGCCCACTGACGAGCGAGCGCTCGGTGCGCGTGGCGGACGCGACCAGCCCGACCCCGAGCGGAAGCAGGAAGAGCGGCGCCCACCGGGCCAGACCCGGGTCCAGCACCAGGGAGACCACACCCAGCGCGGCCGAGATGACGGCATACGCACGCACGGGCGGGAAGTAGCGCGCCTTGCGGCGCGACTTCAGCCAGAGCCCGACGGCGAAGAAGGCGAAGTAGCCGGCGAACCAAAACGCCGTCAGCGGCGCATGCACGGCCGCGGGGCGGCTGGCGAGGATGCCGACGAGCAAGGGGGCGGCGAGCATCGCCCACGCGCCGTGCTGGTTGGGCACCCACCCCGGTGAACGCCTTCGCACCGGCGCGCCGAGTCCCCCTAGCCGGCTCGCGGTGGTGCTCACCCGGCCAGCTTAAGTGAGGAAGCGAGATGGCAGACGCGCCTTAGCCTCTGGCGCGCGTGCCCCCGCTAGGGAAGTTGCCACCCGGGAAGCCGTTGCCACGCCCGGGGAAGTTGCCGCCACCGGAGAATCCGGTTGCGCCAGTCGAGATCTCGCCCGCAGCATCGATGGTGGCGTCGAGGTCAGCGAGAACGACGGCCTCACCCTTCGCCAGCCCGCTCAAGACCTCGATACGCCCGCCACCCATCCGGCCGGTCGTGACGCTTTTGGTCGAAGTCCCGTCCGCCGTGACGACCTGCACGGACGAATCGTTGGCGCCACGGACCAACGCAGAGATGGGCACCGTGAGCACATTGGTGCGGGTGCCGAGGGTGATCGTGACATCGGACCGCGCGCCTTGCGCGAGCGTCTGCTTGGCAAGTTCGGCGGCGGGCACGTGCACATAGGCGACATAGGTGCTCGCGGTGGCGAACGGCATCGTGCTGCCAGTGTCCGTCGCGATCGGGCTCACCCAGGTGACCGTGCCTACGGCTGACGAATCTGCCCCCGGGAGAGTCACTTTGGCCTTCTGGCCGGCCGTGACCTTGCGAACCTGGGTGCCCGTCAGACTCAGCGTGACAGTCGCGCCGCCGTCGCCGACGACGGTGACCAGCACATCGCCAGCGCCGACGCTGTCGCCCTTCGCGACGTCGACGGCCGTCACAGTGCCGGCTGCACTGGCCGTCACCGTGGTTGCCGCGAGGTTTTGTTCCGCCTGTATGAGGCCCGCTTCCGCCTCGTCGATCGCCGCCTGTGCCGAGGCGATGCTCTGCGCCGACGCGCCCGCCGCTCCGGCCGCCCCGCCGGTGGCCACGGTGGTCGCGGTTGGGGTCGAGTCAGTAGGCACGAAGTAGACCGCGCTTACCGCGTGCGTCAGATCGCCCGCTGTTTCCCCGGAGGCCGTGCGTGCCACGGCATACCCGATGCTCGCCGATGCTGTGGCCGAGCGTGAGTTGGTGGCGTTGGAGTTGGTTGCGTGAGCGGGTCCGCCGCCGCCTGCGGGGCTGGAGTGGGCGTCGATCCACGCCTGCAGCGCCGCCACGCCCTCACTAGTTTGCTGTACCGCGGTGAGGAGGGCATCGGTGAGGGCGCCGGTCGCCTGCTGGAGCGCAGCTTGCTTGTCGGCCACGGTCTGCTGGGCGGCCTGCACGGCCTCCAACGCTCGTTGGCACGGAGTGTCACCGGCAGCATTGCCGCCGGTGCCATTTGCTGAATCGCTCGTCGCGTCGCCATTTGTCGCCGATCCGGTGCCCGCCTCGTTCAGCGCCTGGGCACAGACCTTCGTCTGATGCGCCAGGGCAGCTTTGGCGTCGGAGAGCGCAGTCGAGGTTGCCGTTTGGGCGGTGGTCACCGCCTTCTGTAGGGCGCGCAGTTCCGTCACCGACGGCAAAGTGACATTGGGCAACGGGTCCTGCGTGGTGGGGCTACTTGTGGGGGTCGTCGGGCTGCCCGTCGGAGTGGTCGGGCTGCTCGTCGGGGCTGTCGGGCTGCCGGTCGGGGTCGTCGGGCTCCCGGTCGGAGTGGTCGGGCCACCCGTGGGAGTGGTCGGGCCACCGGAGGGGGTTGTGGATCCGCCAGCGGGCTGGCTCGGGCCGCCGGAGGGCTGGGTTGAGCCCCCCGAGGGCTGCCCGGACTGCCCACTGGGAGTGCTCTGCCCCAGACCGGAGTTGGCTTGTGTCACAACCTGGGTCTGAGCGTTCTCTGCGCTCTCCAAGTCGGCCTTTGCCTGCGCCAGAATGGTTTTCGCCTTGCGCAGCGCTCGCTCAGCGGACGCGTGATCGAGCGTGACGAGCACCTGGCCGTCCTTGACCTTGTCACCGGTCGCGACCGAGACCTTGCTGACGGTCCCCGCGACGGCCACGGCGACGTCCCGCCGCTGGGTGGCATCGACCGTGCCGCTGGTCGCGAGGGTTTCGGTGACCGAGCCCATTTCGGCAACGGCCGTGCGGTAGCGGCCGGTGTCATTACTCGTGGCGGCCCGGGCTGCAACAGCGACGAGACCGACGACCAACAGCGTGACGAGGGTCGCGACCGCGAGTCGCACCCTGCGCGACATCCGCCGGATCCGGCTCATGAGCGGACCTCGCGAAGTATCTGGAGGAGCGCAGCGGGGGAAGAACTTCGTGGGGCACAGCTCATGACGTGGTCCCGCCGTTGCCGGGCCTCGTGCCGCCGAATCCGCCCATGCCACCGGATCCGCATGCGCCGTCGACCGGCTGCGAAATCGCGACCGAGGTCGCGGTGACGGCGCCGACGGAATCCGTGTCACCGAGAGCGGTCACGCAGACACCGACTTTGACCGACTTCGCGTCCGCGGCGGCGGTCGTGGTGATCGCCGTGTCCGATCCGAGGGCGACACTCGTGGATTCGGTGGTGGACGTCGCGGCGGTGGCCGACGCGCTGGCGGTGCTGCCCGGACTCCCGGGGAAGCTCATCGCGTTAACGGTGATCGAGTCGGCGGCAACAGCGGTCACCGCACCGGTCACGAAGGACCCCATACCTGCCCCGCCGGGGCCACCACTCGGCATACCGCTCGGCAGGTCCGTGGGCATCCCGCTGGGCATGTCTGTCGGCATGTCACTCGGCATGCCCGTGCCGCCACCGGGCATCCCGCCTCCGGGGAAGCCGTCACGGCCGAAACCGCCCCGTGTGCACGTGCCGTCGTCGGCCGGCTTGCTCACGCGCACCGAGGTGGCGGCCGCCCCGTCGGCAGTCGAGACCGCCGTGACGCAATCACCGACCTTGATGTCGCTGGCTTTGCCAGCGACGGTCTCGGAGAAGGTCGTCTTCGTCGACCACGTCACCGCCACTTGCCCGGTGCGCTCGTTGCGCACCTGAGCAGTGGTCCCGTCGAGCGCGACAACTTCTCCGGATGCGCCGGTCATGGACCTCCCGGACGCCCCGTTCGGCCGCCCGGTCGCCTGCTGTCCGGATCCCTGGTTCAGGCTCGGCAGCGCCGTGGAGCTGGCGCCCGCGGTCGCGGCGGTACTGGCGGAGTTGCCAGAACCGCAGCCCGCGAGGGTGAACGCCAAAAGCGTTGCGGCAACGCCGGTTCGGAGGATGGGGAGGGAGGACCAGGTCATCGGAAGATTCTTTCAGTCATTGCGCAGGGCTTGAATGGGCAGGAGGTTGGCGGCGCGGCTGGCCGGGTAGACACCGAAGGCGATGCCCAGCCCGAGCGAGACGAGCAGCGCGGTGCCGATCGCTAGGCCGGACAGCGTCACCGGTTGGTCGATCAGGTGGGGCAGCGCGATCGCACCGAGGACGCCGACGGCGACTCCCGCGATGCCGCCGAGCAGCCCGAGCACGCCGGCCTCGACGAGGAACTGGCGCCGGATCGCCCGCGGCGTGCCGCCCAGCGCCTTGCGCAGGCCGATCTCGCGAATCCGCTCGGTGACGGAGACGAGCATGATGTTCATGACGCCAATTCCCCCGACCAGCAACGAAATCGCGGCCACGCCGGCAAGCAGCACGGTCATCGTGCGGTTGGTCGCGTTCGCCGTCTGAATCAGCGAACTCTGCGTCGCGATGGTGAAGTCACGGCTCGTGCTCGTCACCCCGTGCAGGTTGGTGAGAGTGTTCTGCACTTCCTGGTATGCCGCAGGCAGGCTGTCCTTGCTGCTCGCCTGGATGTAGAGGTTGGAGACGGCGGTGCTCGAGGATCCGCTGACCTGGAAGGCGGTCGCCAGCGGCACGAGGGCCATGTCGTTCTCCGACGCGTCCGTGCCTGTGGCACCGGTCGCCGCCAACACCCCGATGACCGTCAGCTGCGTCCCCGCCACGGTCACGGTCGAGCCGACCGCGTTGCCGCCCGAGAACAGTTCGCTCGCCGTGTCGGAGGCGAGCACGACCACAGGGGCGGCCTGTTCGGCCTCGGCCAGGGTGAAGAAGCGGCCACTGGCGAGTTTGCGGCCGCGCACTTCCGGCCAGGCGATGTTGGTGCCGGACAGTTCCGTGGTCCAGTTCTGCGCGCTCGTGCGCAGGACCTGATTGGACGTGCTCACGGGGACGACGCGGGCGACATCCGGCGCGGTCTCATTGTCCGCCAACGCATTTGCGTCCGCGGTCGTCAGCGTGGTGCCCGATCCGAAGCCACCGCGCACACCGCTGGAGTCGGTGCTGGAGCCGGGCGAGACGATGAGCAGATTGCTGCCGAGGGCGGCGATCTGGTCCTGGACCTGACGTTGCGCCCCGAGTCCAAGGCCGACGGTGAGCACCACCGAGGCGATGCCGATGAGGATCCCGAGCGCCGTCAGCAGCGAGCGCAGCCGGTGCGCCCGCACCGCCTCGGTGCCCGCCCGGAAGGTGTCCGACCAGGCGATCATGACCCCTCACCCACTGCAGCGGTATGCCGTGCCTCCGCCGCCCCGACGTCGCGTGCCCGGATATCACTCGTGATCCGCCCGTCACGCATCGTCACGACCCGTTCGGCCCGCGCCGCCACATCGTGCTCGTGCGTGATCAACACGATGGTGCGGCCGGTGGCGTGCAGGGTGTCGAAAAGTCCGAGAATGTCTGCGGTAGAACCGGAATCGAGGTTGCCGGTGGGCTCGTCGGCGAGCAGGATCGCGGGCTCGGTCACGAGTGCCCGGGCCACGGCGACCCGCTGCTGCTGTCCACCGGAGAGCTGGTTCGGCCGGTGCTCGGTCCGGTCCGCGAGGCCCACCTGTTCGAGGGCGGCATACGCCCGGGCGCGGCGCTCGCGACGCGGCACCCCGGCGTACACCAACGGCAACTCGACGTTGCCGGCAGCGGTCATCGACGCCAGCAGGTTGAACTGCTGGAAGACGAAACCGATGCGGCGGTTGCGAATGCCGGCCAGTGCTTCCTCGTCCAGGTCGCCGACGTTCTCGCCGGCGAGGTGATAGCTGCCGTCGGTCGGCACGTCGAGGCAGCCGAGGATGTTCATCAACGTCGACTTGCCCGAGCCCGACGGCCCGATGACGGCGACATACTCGCCGGCCTGGATGGACAGCGAGACGCCGCCAAGGGCGTGCACGTCCTCGGCGCCGGAGGAATAGATCTTGCGGACGCGGGAAACGTTCAGGACCGACCCGGTGGAGGTGGCGGCCGCGGGTCGTTCGGTGGTCACCGCGGTCATCCGTTGCCACCGCCTTGCGCTCCTCCCGGGAACCCGCTGCCACCGCCGGGGAACCCGCCGCCACCGGGGAAGCCGCCGCTCGGGAAGCCGGTGGGCAGCTGACCGCCACCGGGCAGCTGTCCGGTGCGCCCGGTGCCACCGACGCCGGTGCCGGCGGGGAGGGAGATCACCTCGACAGTCTCACCCCCGGTCAGGCCCTTGGTGATCTCGGTTTGTTGCCCATAGGTCTGTCCCACAGTGACATTGCGGCGTGATGTGGTGCCGTCGGCGGCGACGAGGGTGACATAGGTCTGGCCGTTGCCGCTGCGCACGGCGCGGGTGGCGACGGTCAGCACATCGGAGCGCTTCTCGACGATGATCGCGACGGTTGCCGAGGTCCCGCCATAGACGCCCTCGGCCGTGCCGGTGAGTTCGACGGTGACCGGGAAGGCCGCGCCTCCGGAACTGGTCGTCGTCGCGACCCGACCGACCTCCGAGACGGTGCCATAGAGGGTCTGACTCTCGCCGGATGCGGTGATCTGGGCCTGGAGACCCTTCTTGATGCTCTGGATGTCGGAGCTGTTCACCGTGGTGTCGACGATGAAGCTCTTGGTCGAGGCGATCTGGACCGTGCCCGCGCTGGACGTGGTGGAACCGGACCCGCTCGATCCGGTGCCTCCCGCTGCCATACCGGCGGATCCCGCTGCGGACCCGCCGGTGACGACGTCGCCCACGGCAAGATCGAGGCTGACGACCTGACCCCCGAATGGCGCGACGAGGACGGCGTCCTTGACGGCCTGCTGGGCGGCCGCGAGGTCGTCTTGCGATGTGGCCAACTGGGCTTGCGCGGCCGCCAATTGCGCTGCGGTGCCACCGCTTTCGGCGCTCGTCAGGTCGTCCTGCGCCGCGGTCTCCGTGGCCTCGGCGGCGTCGAGTTGGCTCCTGAGGAGTTCGGAATCGACCGCAGCGATCTTGTCGCCCTTCTTTACGGTGTCGCCCAGCTCGACATACACCTTCTTCACGGTGCCGGAGACGGCGAAGGAGAGGGTTTCGTCGCGGGCGGGCTCCAGGGTGCCGGAGGCGCTGACGGTCCGGGTGACCTCACCGACGGAGGCGGTCGCGGTGATCGAGCGCTCGGTGGCCGCCTCCGGGCGGGTCAGCTTCCAGACCGAACCCGCGACGGCGAGCAGCACGAGCAACAGAGCGGCAAAGAGCCAGCGACGCCACCGGCGCCAGCGGGACGGCTTGCGCGCCACACGCGTCGCCTCGGCAGAGACCTCCTCTTGCGAATTCTCCTCTGCGCCAAGCTGATCCGTGCCGGCGTGGCCTCCGTCTTGGCTACCCTGGTCGGCCTCGTCCGTATCCAACCATGGGGTGTGCTCCCGGACCGGCACAGGTGGTTGGGTTGTCACAGGTTCTCCTTTTTACACGTTGGACCGGGCCCGGACGCATATCCTCGTCGAGCCCGGCGCCCGACACTCTGGTGAGGCAAGCTCGACGGCTTCTGTCACGACCCTGGCAATTCCCTGGCAGCCGCGCACAGGCGTTGCCAGACTTTTCCCAGCCAGTTGCCAGAACCTGCTCTTCGCCGCTGGACGAAGATGGATTCGCCGGTGGCTTCGGCCCCGACTACCAGGTAACGAGCGACGACGAACGAGGTGGCGATCATGCCCGGAATCACCCCGGCCTCGGTGCTGCCTGGCACCCGCATCCTCGTCGTCGAGGACGAGCCGGCCATCTTGGACATGCTCGCGATGAGCCTGGCCTTCGTGGGGTATGACGTGGCCCGCGCCGCGTCAGGTACCCAAGCGCTCGCCGAGGCCCGCAAGGCGCCGGCCGACCTGGCCCTGCTCGATGTAATGCTGCCCGACATGGAGGGCTTCACGCTGCTGCGGCGGCTGCGCCAAACCCACCCGGACATGGCGGCGGTTTTCGTGACCGCCCGCGACGCCCTCGAGGACCGGCTCATGGGCCTCACCCTCGGTGGTGACGACTATGTCACCAAGCCCTTCTCGCTGGAGGAGGTCGTCGCGCGGGTCGGCGTCGTGTTGCGGCGGTCGCGCCCCAATAAGGTTGCCCAAGAATCAAATCGCCTGGAATATGCCGATGTCGTGCTCGACGAGGACATGCACGAAGTCCGTCGCGGTGGCGAGGTCGTCAACCTCTCGCCGACCGAGTTCGCCTTGCTGCGCTTCATGATGCGCAATGCCGAGCGCGTCCTGTCCCGGACGCAGATCCTCGAGCATGTCTGGCAATACGACTTCGGGGGCAGTCAGGGCGTCGTCGAGTCGTATGTCAGCTATCTGCGGCGCAAGATCGACGTGGTCGACCCGCCGTTGATCCACACCATCCGCGGGGTCGGCTACATCCTGCGCAAGCCGGCGACGTGATTCGCGGCATCTCCATCCGGGCGCGGCTGCTCATCGGGATGGTCCTGCTCGTCTCGATCGGGCTCGCCGTCGCCAATGTGACCGGCACTTTGCTGCTGCGCTCCTATCTGTTGGATCGGGTCGATGCGCAAGTGACGCGCGTGCTGCCCTCCGGTGGCTCGACCCCGCCGCAAGGACAGACCCCGCCCACCGGTCAGACGACGCGGACCGGAACCCCTGATGTGTGCGTCAACCCGCGTGACCCTCGCGGTTTGCGCAGCGACTTCGTGCTCCAGGTCTATCGCGCCGACGGCACCTTGGAGTGCTCTCTTGGCCCTGACTTGGGTTCTGCTGCACCGAAAGTCGACCAGCAGCAACTGACCTCGGGCGAGCTGCTGACGGTGCGTTCTGCCGACGGCTCAGAACGCTGGCGGGTGCGCTCCGACGAAATCCCGGTCACCGGTCAGCGGATGGTGCTCGCCGTCTCACTTGCGGATGCGGATGCGACGGTGGCGCGACTCGCATACCTCTCGGCGCTGGTGAGCGGACTCGTCCTGCTGCTGACCGCAGCGGCGGCGTGGTTCATCGCGCGGCTCGGTCTGCAACCGCTGCGGCGCATCGAGGCGACCGCCGAGCGGATCGCCGCCGGCGACCTCAGCCAGCGCGTGCCGACCTTCCGCCCGCGCACCGAGGTGGGCCGATTGTCGTTGGCGCTCAACGGAATGCTTGGCCAGATCGAGCGCGCATTCAACGACCGGGCGGCGTCGGAGGAGCGGCTGCGGCGATTCATCTCCGACGCCAGCCACGAGCTGCGCACGCCCGTCGCGGCAGTGCGCGGGCACGCGGAGATGTGGCGCAGCGGCATACAGCCGGACCAGGAACTGGTGATGTCGCGCATCGAATCCGAGTCCAAGCGCATGGGCGATCTCGTGGACGACATGCTCCTGCTCGCGCGGCTTGACCAGGCCCGACCGCTCGAGCGCGAACCGGTCGACCTGCTCTCCCTCGCCGCCCACGCGGTGATCGATGCCCAAGCGCTGCAACCCGATCGGGCGATCGAGCTGCGCGCCGACACCGCGGCATACCCGCCGATCGTCCTCGGCGATGACGCCCGCCTCCACCAAGTCCTGGCCAACCTGATGACCAATGCCCTCGCGCACACTCCCGTCACGTCGGCGATCGAGGTGTGGGTGCGCACCGACGCCGAGCGGGTCGAGGTGACGGTGAGCGACGAGGGGCCGGGTATGCCGCCCGAGACGGTCGAGCGGGCCTTCGACCGGTTCTATCGCGCCGACCCGGCACGCACCCGCGAGCACGGCGGCACCGGCCTCGGCCTCTCCATCGCCCGCTCCCTCGTCGAAGCCCACGACGGCACCCTCACCTGCGCCAGCTCCCCCGACGCCGGCACCACCTTCACGATCACCCTGCCCCTGGGCCCAGACGTCACGGTGGGCACTTCGTAGTCAGCCCCGGCCGTGCGCGTCACCACCCCGCGAACGTCGTGCTCGCGCCTCGTCGCCGCCCGGGTTCCCGCCGGCGTTGGCGGGTGGCAGGCCCAGCGTATGCGGCGTTCTTGCTTTCGGGGGTTGCGGAATCCGAACGCGTTGCGGCCTTCGTGTTTCCCGAGCCCGACCGCCGCCTGTCTCTCGCGGTAGCGCCCGGAGTGGCCCACGACGGCACGATCGTGCCGATTAATGCGGCTTTCGGGCCTGCTCCGCTTTCTGGAGATCAGGGCGGCACGATCATGCCTATCGGACAGTGGGCCCGCTTGACTGCTGAAATCGGCGCGATCGTGCCGGTCGACAGGAGACTCCATGAGTGACTGGGCAACCCTCGTGAGCGCGCGACGGGAGGAACTGCGCCTGCGTCAGCGCGAACTTGCGGCGCTGGCGGGCGTCTCCGAGCGCTTCGTGCGGGAGGTCGAATCCGGCAAACAGACGGTGCGGGTGGACAAACCCATGGATCTGCTGGACGTGCTCGGCCTCGAGTTGAGCGTCGTGCCCAGGACGACGCCATGAGGCTGGCGGAGCCGGATCCGAGGGAGGTTCAGCTCGCCCACGTGGTCAAAGGCGGGTCCCTGGCCGGGACGTTGTCCCGGCGGGACGGTTCGGTGGTCTTCCAGTATCGAGAGGAATACCTCGGCTCGGGCGGGCGCGCCGTCGCCACCACCCTGCCCCTCACGGACGAGCCGCTCGTCACAGTCGGTGGCGCGGTCCCGGCATACTTCGCCAACCTCCTGCCCGAGGGCCGGCGCCTGACCGCCCTGCGCAGGGCCGTGAAAACCAGCGCGGACGACGAGTTCTCACTCCTGGTCGCCGTGGGCCGCGACCCGGTCGGCGACGTCCAAGTGCTTCCTGACTGCCCGGAGACGCCCGCCAGCGCGGGCGCGACCGCGACGATCGCCGTCGCCGATCTGGACTTCATCAGCGTGAGTTTCGCCGACCTGCTCGCCACCCAGGGGATCGGCGATCCGTCCGCCCTGGCCGGCGTGCAGGACAAGGTGTCCGGGCGCATGCTTAGCGTGCCGCTGGCCTACGGCGGACAGGGCCACCTGCTCAAATTCGAAGTACCCGACTTCCCCTCGATGGTGGAGAACGAGGCGTACTTCCTGGGAGTCGCCCGCCGCCTACGGCACCCCGTCGCGCAGGCCCGGGTCGTGCACGATCGCGACGCTCGCTCCGGGCTGCTCGTCCCCCGCTTCGATCGTCGGGCCCTCAATGACGGCACTCTCGAACGGGTCGCCGTTGAGGACGGGGCACAAGTGCTGGGTCTGCATCCCGCGGACAAGTACCGCGTCACCTTGGAGGAGCTGGCGCGGGGCCTGAGTCAGGTATGCCGCTCCCGCCCCCTTGCGCTCGTCGCCGGCCTGCGCCAAGCCGTCTTGGCGTGGGTGACCGGCAACGGCGATCTGCACGCCAAGAACATCTCGACACTGGGCTCGGTGAATCGCGAGATCGCCCCGGTCTACTACGTCCCAAGTTCCCTGGCGTATGGCGACCACACCTTCGCTCTGTCCCTTAACTTTATGGCCGCCGAGACAACTTCAGCCGCAAGGCTTTTCATGCATTCGGGACAGAGATCGGCCTGCAGGCCGCCGTGGTTATCGAGGAAGTGCTCGCCGCAACGGAATCCGTCACCGCAGACCTCACCGAGGGTGCCGTCCCGTGGGATGAGCGCCGACGCCGGGACACCGTGCGGGCGGTGCGTCGTCGCCGCCGCGATCTGCTGTCCGGCCAGGGTTGACCGAACCCACCCCCGATGCCTGCGCACTCGGGCGTCGTGGGCGAGCAGAGCGCGGGCACAGGTGACGTCGGTGACGAGCGAAGTCATCAGGCCGGAGCGGGCGACCGCGCGCACGGCCGGCGCCTTGGCCCCAACACCGCTCCCTTCGTCGACCCTGGCCCGAGCATAGCTACGCGGCCGCATGGCCGACCGCGTGGACTACACCGTGGAGATCAGCTCGCGAGTTGTCCGGCGCGGTTGGTCAGTTGGTCGAGGAGGGTCTTCAGTTCCTCGGGCCGGCGCTCGGCGGGCTGGAACCCCTCGGGGCCGAACTCGAGGAAGAGGTGGAAGGAGACCTGCTGGCGGACCCCGACCATGCGGAAGTTCGCGACGATCTGGCGCCAGTGCTCGACGGCGCGCACCCCGGCCTCGGCGCCATAGGAGACGAAGCCGACCGGCTTGTCGGCCCACTCGTTGCCGAGGGAGTCGAAGGCGTTCTTGAAGGCGCCGGGCACGGAGTGGTTGTACTCGGCGGTGACGAAGATGAAGGCGTCGCAGGAGCCGATCTTGTGGCTCCAGGCGGTGACGCGCTCGTCGTCGTACTGCTTGTTGGCCGCGCCGGGGACGGTGGCGCTGGTCAGCAGGGGCACATCGAAGGTCTTGAGATCGATGAGCTCGTAGTCGGCATCCCCGCGGGCCTCGGCTTGCTCAAGAACCCAGTTTGCGACAACTTCGCCGGTGCGGCCTTCGCGGATGGATCCAAGGATGATGCCGACGTGCATGGGGGTGCTCCTCAAGGGGTTGAACGGCGCCCCAACTCCGGGACGCTTGAACAATCAACAATAGCGGGAAAAGGCGGCAGCCCCTCGCCAAGAGACCGACGGATGCGCGATCCTTGACAGACCGCGCGCGGGACTTCGAGGAGGATCCATGGAGCAGGAACTCGCCGACCACCTTGAGCGCGTACGTGCAGCCCGGGGCGAACTCACCGAGTCGATCCGCGCCCTCGAAGATGCGCTGGCGCTGCCGGTGGGGTTGGGCGACGTATGGCGCCGCCGCTCGCGCGCCGCGTTGACGGAGTTGGCACACGACCTGCGCGATCACGTCGCGATCACCGAGTCCGCCGGGGGGTTGTATGACGACCTGCGCACCCGCGCCCCCCGGCTCGCCCTGACCGTCGATGCCCAGCTCGCCGACCACCAGTTCTTCCTCGTCGAGGTCGATCGGCTTCTGGCAGAGCGGGATTCGGGGCAAGCCGGTGACGACGCCGACGCCCACCGGCAAGCCGTCGGCGCCATGCTCACGCGCCTAACCCGCCACCGCCAACGCGGCTCGGACCTGATCTACGAGGCGTACGAGGTCGACATCGGCGGGTCCGGCTGAGACCCCTCACTCCCGGGCGGCGGCCAGGGTGATCGGCCGGGGCCGGGTCGCGACTCGACCGGCCAGCGCCGCCGCCCCGGCGCGAGGCACGCCAGTGCGAGGAGGACGATGCCACCCCATAGCGCCCACGGCACCGCGCCTATCGTTTGCGCGCTCGATAGCCCGAGCGCGCGGATGGCCGACAGCATCTGCACTGCGGCCACCATCGTGCCCAAGCCGATGCCGATTGCCGCTGCCACAACGGATTCCGCAATTCCGATCCGCGTGGCCTGTGCCCGCGTCAGCCCCCCGAGCCGGGCCAGGGCAAGTTCACGCGCACGCTGCGAGATACCCATGGGGGCGGCGGCAATGGCGCTGATGAGGGCATAGAGCCCGCCGAGGCCGGTCAGCGCCAGCATAAACTGGTCGTTGCCCGAGCGCATCGCGCTGTTCTGGGCATCGATCCAGGCCCCCACCGAACTCACCTCACCCAGCCCCGCCGCCTGGATGCGGGACTGCACGGCCGCTGCCGAGGCACACCGGGGGCGAGTTGAATCAACGTCTCGCTCGGCGCGTCCCGCAGCGCCTTGTCGGGCACGGTAGCGCGCGAGACGAGGAAGGTTTCGCTCGGGGCGAGGAGCACGGGTATGACGCCGGCTCGCGTCAGTTCGACGGAGCGTCCGTCGAGGATCAACCGCAGGTCGTGGAGCCGTCCCTGGTCCTCGTCGGCGGCGCTGACATAGATGAAGCCGGCTTTCAGTTCACTAAGAGCGGCGCGGTTGCGCGACCAGCGGTGGGTTGCGGCATACGCGTGCGGGTTGATGGCCGTCACCTGTCCGGTCCACTTCTGCCGCAAGGCATTCGGTGACCCCTTCGTGCCTTGCCACGCGACCAGCTGTCCAGGCAGGGTCGTGCTGGGCGACGCTAGCGCGACGCCCTCGACCTGTTGCAGTTGCGCGGTGCGATCCCCCGGAGAGGTCACGACGAGCTGGGCGTCGATGAGGTCGTGGTGTTCCGCGCGCGCACCCACCGCGATCGCGCTCGTCATCCCGGGCTGGCCATCCTGCTCAAGGACCGCATCGCCGACGTCGCGCAGTTCGTCGAGACGGTGCGCCAGGTGGCAGCGGGCGCGACGGTCATCGACCCGCAGGTGGTCCGGCAGTTGCTGCGCCGCGAGGATCCGACCAGTCGCCTGGCCCCGCGCGACCGGGAAGTGCTTTCCCTTGTCACGGAGGGACATTCCAATGCCGCCATCGCGGCGCAGCTCTTCGTCACCGAAGCGGCCGTCGATAAGCACATCGGCAACATCTTCAGCAAGCTGGGATTGCCGCCCAACGAGGATCAGAACCGGCACGTGGTGGCCGTGCTGACGTATTTGGATGGCCGGAGCGCGACCGGGTGAGTGTGGTGTTATCGCGGTCAGGACATCGATAACACCACACCCGACGTCCTGCTGGGATCAGCCGGGGAGCTTGCGACCTAGCTTCCAGCCGAGATAGAGACCAACGAGCCCGGCCGCCAGATGTGGGGCGTACGCGCGGGCGACGACCGGGAGGACCGTGGCACCGAGGTCGATGGCGTCGTCCTGGGCGGGCGCCCCGGACGCGCGGGTCGGCATCCGGGGTGGCTGGCCGATGGGAGCGCTCAGCTGCTCGGTGACCTCCGGAGCGTCGCTGCCCTCCCCCGGGCTGGCGCCATCCGCTGCGCCGGCGATGGCGACGTCGTCGGGGCTGGTGCCGCCGAAGACCGCTGCAGGAGTGGGCGTTTCCTCGGCCGGCACCTGCGCAAAGCGGCCTTCGATGCAGGTGACGAACTGCTGCAGCAGCTTGTCCGAGACGTCCTGCATCACCCCGCGACCGAACTGGGCGGGCTTGCCGGTGATCGCCAGGTCCGTGGTGACGTCGACGCGGGTGTGCTCGCCGCCATCGGCCGGGGTCAGGTGGACGGTGACGGTGGCACCGGCAGTGCCGTTGCCGCGCTTGTCCTTGCCCTTGGCCTCGATGACCGCGCGATGGGCGGCGTCGTCACGCTCGATGAACTTGCCCGCGCCCGTGTAGACCAGGGCGATCGGCCCGAGCTTGACCTTGACGGTGCCGGTGAAGCCCTCGTCGGTGACCGACTCGACCGTGGCGCCGGGGAAGCACGAACCGACCTGCTCCAGGTCCATGAAGGTCGCCCAGGCCGCGTCGAGCGAGGCGGGGACGACGAAATCGTGGGTGAGTTCCATTGGATCAGTCTGCCGCCGCGAGCACCGCCCGGCGCGTGAAGACGGTCGCCAAATGTTTGCGATAGTCGCCGTCTCCGTTGAGGTCGCTCGGCGGGTTGGTGCCGTCGGCGGCCTTTGCACACGCCTCGGCGATGGCCTCGGCACTCGCCTGCTTGCCGGCGAGCGCCGCCTCGGTTGCCGTCGCGCGGAGCGGCGTCGAGCCCATATTTGTCAGCCCGACACGTGCCTCGGCGATGGCGTCGCCGTCCATCCGCACCGTCGCGGCAACCGCGACGATGGACCACTGGTGCGCGACCCGGACGAACTTCTCATAGGCCGCGCCCCACCCGGTGTGCTTGGGTATGCGGATCGCCGTGAGCAATTCGTCCTCGCCGACAGCGGTGGTGAACAGGTCCTCGAAGAAGTCCGCTGCCGCGACCGTGCGCTCACCGCCCGGTCCGGCGATGACCAGTTCGGCATCGAGGGCGAGCACCGGGGCACCGACGTCACCGGCCGGGTCGGCGTGCACGAGCGCGCCGCCGATCGTGCCGCGGTGGCGGATCTGCGGGTCGGCGACGGTTTCGATGGCCACCTTGAGCAGGGCTGCGTGCTCGGCCACGAGCGGGTCGGTGAGGATGTCGGCATAGGCCGTCATCGCGCCAATGACGATTGCGTCGCCGTCCTCGCGGATCCCGCGCAGCTCGGCAATCTTGCCGAGGTCGACGATCTTCTCCGGGGCGTTCAGGCGCATCCGCAGGATCGGCAACAGCGACTGCCCGCCGGCCAGCACCTTGGCGTCATCCGAATCGGCTAGTGCCGCAAGGGCATCCGCAACCGTCTCGGGGGCTGCATAGTCGAACGCTGCGGGGATCACTGGGCGTTCCCTTCTCCCGTGGAGCCGGGATCGGCGTTATTCGGTGCGGCCTCGTCGAAGTGCGGCTGGGCCTCAGTGGTGGTTTCACCATCGTGCGAACCCGCCGACTGGATCGCCTTCCACACCCGCTCCGGCGTGCACGGCATGACGATGTCGTGGATGCCCAGCGGTCGCAGCGCATCGACAATGGAGTTGACGACGGCCGGCGTCGAGGCGATCGTGCCAGCCTCGCCGACGCCCTTGGTGCCAAGGGTGTTTGTCGTCGACGGCGAGGTGGTGTTCTCGGTGACGAAGGAGATCGTGTCGGCTGCGGTCGGGAGGGTGTAGTCGACGAAGGAACCGGTCACCAGGGTGCCGTTCTCGTCATACACCGCCTCCTCCCAGAGCGCCTGCGCGATGCCCTGCACCAGGCCGCCATGCACCTGACCCTCAACGATGAGCGGGTTGATGACATTGCCGATGTCGTCGACGCAGACGTACTTGCGCATCCGCGTCTGGCCGGTCTCCGTGTCGACCTCCATCGCGCACAGGTGCGTGCCGTGCGGGAAGGAGAAGTCGTCCGGGTCAAAGGTCGCGTCCGCGTCGATGCCCGGCTCCAGGCCCTCGGGGTAGTTGTGCGAGGCGAAGGTCGCGAGCGCGATATCGGTGATGCCGATGCCTTGATCGGTGCCCTTGACCCCGAACCGGCCGCCGCTGAACTCCAGGTCGTCGGCATTGGCTTCGAGCAGATGCGCGGCGAAAGCCTTGGCCTTCTCGATCACCTTGTCCGCGGCACGGACGACGGCCTCACCACCGACGACAAGGCTGCGTGAGCCATAGGTGTCCAGACCCTTGTAGGCGACCTGGGTGTCGCCGTGCAGCACCTCGACATCCTCGAAGGGCACGCCAAGCCGGTCGGCGACGATCTGGCTCCACGCCGTCTCGTGGCCCTGGCCGTGCGGGCTGGTGCCGGTGATGACCTCGACCTTGCCGGTCGGCAGCATCCGGATCGACGCGCTCTCCCAGCCACCGGCGCCATAGGACAGCGACCCCAGCACCCGCGAGGGCGCCAGACCGCACATCTCGGTGAAGGTCGAGACCCCGATGCCGAGTTGGACGGGGTCACCGGATTCGCGGCGGGCGGCCTGCTCGGCCCGCAGCTCGTCATATCCGAACAACTCCTTGGCGCGCGCGGTGGCGGCTTCGTAGTTGCCCGAGTCGTAGGTCATGCCCGCGACGGAGGTGAAGGGGAACTCCTCGTGCTTGATCCAGTTCTTCTCCCGGATCGCCAGCGGGTCGACGCCGACCTCGGCCGCGAGCTCGTCCATGATCCGCTCAATGCCGAAGGTCGCCTCGGGGCGGCCGGCGCCGCGATAGGCATCCACCCAGGCGGTGTTCGTCAGGACGGTCTGGCAATTGAATTGGTAGGCCGGGAACTTGTAGATCGCGTTGAACATCCACGCGCCGAGCACCGGGACGCCACCACCGACGATCGCGACATAGGCGCCGAGGTTGGCGATCAGTTCCACTTTCAACCCGGTCACGGTGCCATCCTTCGTAGCGGATAGCGTGAGCTTTTGGTACTGGTCACGGCCGTGGTGCGCGGAAACCAGTGACTCAGAACGGGTTTCGGTGTATTTCGCGGGCTTGCCCAGGCGCCGCGCCACCGCGAGGGTGATGAACTCCTCGGGCGTCGTTTGCAACTTGCCGCCGAAGCCGCCACCCACATCGGGGGCGATGACCCGGATCTTGCTCTCCGGCATACCCGTGGTCGCCGCGATGAGGAAGCGCAGGATGTGCGGGATCTGTGTCGCCGTCCACATCGTCACCTGCTCGCCGGTGGGGTCGACGACGGTGGAGCGCGGCTCCATAAAAGCCGGGATGAGCCGCTGCTGGCGGTACTCGCGCTCGATGACGATGCCGTCCTCGCGCGCGGCCGCGATTGCCTCCTCGACATCGCCGCCCGTGCCGGCCTCGGCCGAGTCGAGCTTCCAGAAGGCGCTCTTGTTGGTGCCCTTGTCAGGATGCGCGAGCACCTCGTCCTTCATCGCCTCCAGGCCGTCGAGGACGGCGGGCAGCACGTCATAGTCGACATCAACCAACTCGGCCGCATCGCGCGCTTGCGCGGCGGTGCGGGCCACGACGACGGCGACGATCTCGCCGGCGCAGGCGACCCGCTCCCCGACCATCGGCAGGTGGTCTGGGGTGACCTGCTCGGGCGTGATCGGCCAAGCGTTCGCGCACGCCCCCATACCGTCCGGGAAGTCCGCGGCGGTGTAGACCGCGATGACATTCGCGGCCTCTTTGGCGGCGCTGGTGTCGATGCTGGTGATCCGCGCGTGGGCAAAGGGGCTGCGCACCATGGCGAGGTGCACCATGCCGGGCAACGTGATGTTGTCGGTCCACTTGGTGCGGCCGGTGATGAGGCGCTGGTCCTCCTTGCGCAGACGGCGATTGCCGATCTCGGCACTGGGGCGGTCGTCGACAGTGGTCATCTCAGGCACCTGCCGCACTGCTGGAAAGGGCTGCCGCATTGGGCGCCTTCGCGGCGGCCGCGACCGCCTTGACGATGTTGTGGTAGCCGGTGCAACGGCACAGATTGCCCTCGAGCCCGTGCCGGATCTGCTCCTCCGTCGGGTCCGGATGATCGATGAGGATGTCGATGCCCTGCATGATCATCCCCGGGGTGCAGAAGCCGCACTGGAGCGCGTGGTTTTCGTGGAAGGCGCGCTGCATCGGGTGCAACTCACCGTCCTGCGCGAGGCCCTCGATGGTGGTCACGTCGCGGCCATCGGCTTGCACCGCAAGGACATTGCACGATTTGACGCTGCGGCCGTCGAGGTGGACCGTGCACGCGCCGCAGTTGCTGGTGTCGCAGCCGATCACCGTCCCGACCTTGCCGAGACTCTCGCGCAGATACTGCACCAGCAGCATCCGTGGCTCGATGTCGTCGGTATACCTGTCGCCGTCCACGGTCACCGTGATGCGCGTCATTCGGAAAACTCCTTCGTCCCGCCGAGTGCGTCCCCCGATCCTTGCCCACCGGGGCGGGGTCTGACAAGGGTTGCCGCACCGAGGTATGCCGGGTGGCTGGGGCAGGATGGCGCCATGCCCTTGGCCACCCCCACACTGCATACCCACCGGCTGCACTTGCGGCCGGTGGAGGCGCGCGATGCCGAGCCCCTCCTGGCGCTGATGAGCGACGTGGAGGTGATGCGGTTCTGGGATTCGCCTCCGTGGCAAGAGCTCGGCCAGGCCGAGCGCTTCGCCCAGCGCAGTGCGTCGATGGCCGACGACGGGTCGGGTGTGCGCCTGACGATCGAGCGCGCCGACGACGAGGCCTTCCTCGGCTGGTGCGCCGTCGGTGGGTATGACGAGGACTTCCGCCTCGCGACCGTCACCTATGTCCTGTCTCGCCACGCGTGGGGGCACGGGTATGCCACCGAGGCGATGGCGGCCGTCGTGGACTGGGCCTACCAGAACCTCGACCTCAACCGTCTGCAGACCGAGGTTGACACCCGGAATCCGCCATCCGCGCGGGTCTTGGAGAAGCTCGGTTTCACCCGCGAGGGCACCCTGCGCGAGAACTGCATCGTCGACGGCGACGTCTCCGACTCGTGGATCTACGGCCTGATCGCCTCGGACCGCGAGGTCCCAGGTCGCACCTAGCGCATCAGCTAGTGCAGGGGCCGGCCGGGGTGTCCCTGACGACGAGGTCAATGCTGCCCTGCGCTCCACTGAGCCAGACCACGCGTTGCCCTTGATCGGCGGCAAAGAGGATCGCGCCGCCCCGCCGTGGACCCCGCCACCGGGATAGCCACACCGCTCACCTGGTCCGGAGCGGCCGGTGCGCCGAGACTGGCGCCGGGAGGCGGAGCGGTGGTGGCCCGGGTTGTGGCCCCGGCGAGGGCTGGAGCAGCCGTGGCGAGCATGGGCACGGCGACGAGCATGGCCACGATGGAGTGACGACGATCAGACACGACAACAAACCCCTCCTGCGTGCGGCTCGGCCACGGTGGTCGCCGCGCCCGAGGGGTGGCTGTGCCTCCCGTCCCTCCTGACGCCGTCACCAGGCGGATGGTTGGGGGGTTGCGTGGAATTGCCTAGCCAGCGTCGAGCGCGGTGATGATCCGGGGGCGCAAGGACTCTGGCGCGATGACTTCATCGACCGAGCCGACGTCCACCGCACGGTGGATGTTGTGGACGCCGTCGAACTCAGCCGCAACGGTGCCGACCATTTCGGCACGCACCGTGGAGCGGACATCGGCCAACTCGTTGGCGATCACGCTGCGCTCGGCGTCGCTTGCCGAGGCGAGCTTGGCCTCGAGATCCGCCACGCGCGGGTCGGCGCTGGTGCGCGCGTCGACATCCCGGCTGAAGACGACCGCCGCGGCTGGGGCGCCGCCGATCACCGAAGCAAAAGAGCCCTCGATCGCGAGCACCGTCATCCGCGGATTCAACGCCTTGGAGAAGACGACGAAAGCGCCACCGTGATAGCGCGAGATGACGACGAAGACGATTGGGCCCTCGAAGTTGACGATGGCCCGGCCTATCTCGGCGCCATACTCCAGCTGCAGATTGCGCATGGAGTCCGGCGAGCCGTCGAAGCCGGAGAGGTTGGCGAGGACGACCAGCGGCCGGTTGCCGGACGCGGCGTTGATGGCACGGGCAACCTTCTTCGATGACCGGGGGAAGAGCGTGCCTGCGGTGTAGGTGTCGGGACCGTCGGTGGGCGGGAAGCCCCGCCGCGGAACGGATTTCGACTCGATGCCGATGAGGCAGACCGAGTGGCCACCGATGCGCGTGTCGGCGACGACCGCCGTCTCGGCGTCGGCCATCCCGGCCCAGCGCTCCAAAAGGTCGTGGTCTTGATCGGCGAGCGCGCGCATGACAGTGCGGATGTCGAAGGCCTTCTTGCGGTCCGGATTGGTGGCCGGGGACCAGATATCCCCGACGGTCGTGAAGTCGCTGCCCGCGAGCTGGTGGGGGTATGTCGTGACATCCCGGTCGACCGGGTCCTGCGTCTTCGCGTGCCGCGGACCGGCCTCTCCTGCAGCGATATAGCTTGCGTCATAGTGCGCCAGCAGCACGTCAAGGGCGCCGGCCACGTCGCGCGCCCAATATTGCGCCTGCCCGTTGGGGCCCATGACGCGGTCATAGCCGCCGATGCCGAAGTTGTCCTCGGCGCTGACGCCGCCGGAGAAGTCGAGGGATTGCTTGCCGGTCAGCACCATGGCGCTGTCCGGCGTCATGACGAGGATGCCCTTGGTGTGCATGAGCATCGTCGCTTCGGCATTCCAATAGGGCTGGGCGCCGACATTGATGCCCGCGACGACGATATTGATCTCGCCGCCATCCTGGGTGAACTCGACAATTCGCTTCAGCGCCTTGGCAATCCAGTCCATATTCTCGGTGCCGGAGTCCATGGCGATGCGGGCGCCTGCCGACAGCGCGAACCACTCGACCGGGACGCCCATCTCTTCGGCTAGGTCGATGCCGGCCATGATGCGGGCGCACTCGGCTTCGGCGATGGAGCCGAGGGAGCGCAGCGGATCGCCGCAGAGCAGCACGCGGGAGATGCCCTCAGGATGCAGGGCCGTCGGGGTGGAGACGACGGCCGCGATGATCCCGGCCTTGTTCTGGCCGTAGGGCCGGTCGACTGGCACGAGGGTGCCGGAGTCGTCGAGGTCGTATTCGGTGACGGTCCCGCCGTCGCCCGCGATGAAAGTATGCAGTTCGTAGGGGTAGATCGTCCCGCGGCGGCGGGCGCGGACGACCTTCTCGGCATACCCGTCGAGGGGGGCGACCCTCTCGGTTGCGGGCGGCTCGACGGAGAAGACAACGCCCGAGCCCGGCTGGTAGCTGAAGCGCGCAACGATCGGGACGGTGCGTGCGCCGGCCGCGGCGATGCGCCCTTCGACGCGCACCTCTTCGATGCCGGCACCCGCTGTCATCGGCGCGAGTTTGCTTTGGAGAGAGGTGAGTTGGTCTAGGTCTGCGTCAACCGGCGGCCAGATGTGGACCCAGACGTGGTTCATGTCGAGACGGTTCGAGCGGGTCGACATCGTCGCGCGGGCACGCCGGATGGCTTCCAGGCATTGCGCCAGGGCACGTTCAACATGGGGCAGTCCGGTGACCCGTCCCGACTCGTCGCGGGCCACGGCCGACTGGCGCACCTGGGCCATGGCGACGAGGCGTTGGTCGTCGGGATTCTCCCGGCCGACGCAGTGCAGCAGAACGACATCCTGGGGCGCTTCGAGCCGCGTGAGGGTGAAATCGCGCAGGCGCCAGAGGTTCAGGCGACGCCCGACCATCGGGTGCACATCGCGGACGGGGAGGTCCTCAATCAGCGTGCCATCCTCCTGCGGGCGGAGCGTGACATAGCCGACTTCGGTCGCTGCGTCGCGCACGAGACCGACGGCGATCCGACGCAGGCGGTGCACGAAGGGCAATTGCGCGAGCTGCGCGGCGACCGCCGCAGAGGCCGCGTCGGGGTCGCTCGGCAGGTCGGGCGCGAGGACGTAGATATCGACGACGCGTTCGCGGTCACCATCGACCGCCTCGACCTCTGCCGTCAGCGCGCGGGTCAGAGCGCCATCCGGCACCAGCTCCGACAACTGTCCAAGGGTGGAGATCAGGTGGGTCGGACGGCCGTCGAGGGCATAGTCCGCGCTCGCGAAAGGCCTTGATTCGACGTGATACTCGCGCAGTCCCGTGAGTTCGTACTCGCGATAGTGGCGACGCACGAGCACCGACAGCATCGGCTCGGATGTGGGGACACCGTCGATGAGTCGCGCGCCGAGGAAGGAGACGATGCGCTCAGGGATGTCGGCCAGGGCCTCCAAGCGCGCCGTGCGTTCGGGACCCTCCGGCACATTGTCGAGGGCGTGAATTTCGGGTCCAACCTCGGCGAGCACTGCGGATCGCTCGGCGTTGACGGCCGGCTGGTCGAACCACCGGAACCGCACGCTGCGCGCGAGGTCGCCGACGATGGGGAAGCGAAGCTGGGTCGCCAGGACCAGCCGGTCCAGGACAGCGCGGACTGGCTCGGCGAGTTCGGCGGAGGGGACCGGCTCGGTGATCCACTTCTGCAGCAGTGCCGTCGCCATCCGGGTCTCCGGCGCGGAGCGCTGGCCGGCGAGGAAGACACGGAAGATCGCACGCTCCAACTCCGGTGTGCGATCCAAGCCGTCGACGCCATAGTGCCGCAGCACTCGCTGCAGTCGGTCGCGGAATTGCTGCGGGAGGCCGCCGCGCTCCGGGTCGAGGCTGCGAAGGAAGGTCTGGAAGTGCTCGCGTGGCGAGTGCACCCGGGTGTCGTCATGCACGTCTTCGTCGGCCGGCCGGTTGCGGCTCAACTCGGCGAAGTCGGCGAAGGTGGCGAGCAGTTCGAGCTCCTGCCCGATCTGCGAATCTCCTTCGGAAACCAGCTGTTCACGCGCCGCGAGGTAGTCGCGCAGGGCGCTATCTGCCGCGGGCCCCTCGACGTCATAGCCCTTGAGCATGCCGTCGAGCAGCTCGCGACCCGCGGCCGCCGCGGCTCGGTGATCGGTCGCTGCAGCCCGGGGCAGGTCGAGAACCGCGGTGGCGCTGGGAGCGGCCTCCTCCGCGTCGTTATCGCTGACCGGTTCCAAACGCGCCAGCGGCGCGCCGGTCTCGACTTGCGTGCCGGCCTTGACGAGGAGTTCCTTGACCCGCCCCGCGAACGGAGAGGGCACGACCGTCTCCATCTTCATCGATTCCAGCACCAGCACCGGCGCGCCGGCGGCGACCTCATCGCCCACCGAGACCGGCGTTGCGACGACCAATGCCGGAGCCTGCGAACGAATGACCCCACCCTCGTCGCGGCTGACCCGGTGGGCGACGCCGTCGACCTCGATCATGTGCACCGGGCCGTGCGTCGCCGTGATGAGACGGTAGGTGCGCTCGCCGATGGCGAGGCGAGCGACATACTCCCCCAACCGATTTAGGCCCACCTCGGCCGTATGCAGTTCGCCCCCCGCGTCGATGACGCTGCGGAAGCGGGTCGGGCTGAGGCGATAGGTGGTGACCTTGTAGGAGGCGCCGCGCAGCTTGAGTTCGACGGGTGTGCCGACGGCGTGCTGCACCTGCGGCCGGCCGCCACGCGCGGTCTCCAGGAGGCGGGCGCGCTCGATGGCCTCCTCGTCCTCATACGCCTCGATGCCGGCGGCGATCAACGCAATCGCGGAATGGGCTTCGCTGATCAGGCCACCCTCGCCGCGGGTTCGGTCGATCCAGCCGGTGTCGGCGCTGCCATCGATGACGGCGGGCTGGTCCAGCAGATCGAGAACAAAACTCTTGTTGGTCGCGCCACCGTCGATGACGACGGTCGTTTCGCGCATGGCGCGGCGCAGCCGGGCCAGCGCCTCGTCGCGGTCACGGCCATAGGCGATGATCTTGGCAATCATCGAGTCGAAGTCGGCAGGGATCGAATCCCCTTCTCCCACACCAGTGTCCACGCGGATGCCGGGACCATTGGGGAAGTCGAGCAGGGCGATGCGACCCGGCGCGGGGGCGAAGTCCCGGTCGGGGTCCTCGGCGTTCAGGCGCGCCTCGACGGCATGGCCCTTCTCGGCCGTCTTGTCCCCGGTCAGACGCTCGCCGCCGGCGATCTTGATCTGCAGCTTGACCAGATCGGTGTCGGTCGTGACTTCGGTGATGGGGTGTTCGACCTGTAGCCGGGTGTTGACCTCGAGGAAGGCGAAGGTGCCGTCATCGGGCTGGAAGAGGAACTCGACGGTGCCCGCTCCGGCATACCCCACGGCGATGGCGAGCCGCTCGGCGCTCTCCTTCAAGACAGTCGCCTGCTCCGGCGTCATGACGACGGAAGCAGACTCCTCGATGACCTTCTGGTTGCGCCGCTGGACCGAGCAGTCGCGCACGCCGATCGCCCAGGCGCTGCCCTGCCCGTCGGCGATGACCTGCACCTCGACATGCCGAGCGCCAGTGACGAGCTTCTCCAGGAAGACCACGCCGGAGCCAAAGGCGCGCTGCGCCTCGTCGCGGGTCAGTTGGTACGCCGCGGCCAACTCCTCATCGGAGGTCACCTTGCGGATGCCGCGGCCGCCGCCCCCCGCGGTGGCCTTGAGCATGAGGGGATAGCCGATCTCGGCTGCGCTGGCTTGCGCTTCCTCGAGGGTGTCGACGCCGCCGCGGCTCCACGGCGCGACGGGCACGCCGACCTCCTCGGCGATCAGCTTGCTGCCGATCTTGTCGCCGAGTTTGCGCATGGCCTCCGGGCTCGGCCCGATGAAGGTGACGCCGATCCGGGCGCAGAGCTCCGCGAACTTGGGATCCTCGGCGACGAAGCCCCAGCCGACCCAGGCGGCATCGGCGCCGGTTTCTTGCAGCGCCTTTTCGAGCAGGTCGTAGTTCAGATAGGGCCGCTCGCTCGCGGGGCCGAGGTTGTAGGCGATATCGCTCTCGCGCACGAACATCGCGGCCTTCTCGCCGTCGACGTGCAGGGCGATCACCTGGATCTGGTGGCCATCCGGCGATTCGGCGTTGAGGTCACGCACGGCGTGGATGAGGCGCATAGCGGCCTCACCGCGGTTGACGATGGCGATTCTCGAGAACATCCAGGCGGCCTCTCGGGGTGAATTGCGGCGGTCTGTTCCAGACTAGTGGCGTGCATCACAGGGCGCGGTGTTGGTCCGGCTATCGGTGGATCGGGCCGTCCGTGGCGCGCAGCCGCTCGCCGGCGCCGCCCCAACGCAGGGCAATGATTTCGGCGGCGATGCTCACCGCCGTCTCCTCAGGGGTTCGAGCGCCCAGATCGAGCCCGATCGGGCTGGAGAGCCGCGCGAACTCCTCCTCGCTCAGGCCGGCCTCCAGCAGCCGGGCACGGCGATCGTCGTGAGTGCGCCGGGAACCCATCGCCCCGACATACGCCACCTCTAGGCGAAGCGCGACCTCCAGGACGGGCACATCGAACTTGGGGTCGTGCGTCAGCACGCAGATGACACTGCGCTGATCGACGGCTCCGGCGGCGACCCGGTCGACGAGATAGCGGTGTGGCCACTGCACGACGACCTCGTCGGCCGCCGGGAAGCGGCTGTGCGTGGCGAAGACCGGGCGGGCATCGCAGACGGTCACGCGGTAGCCGAGGAAGGAGCCGACCTTCGCGACGGCGGCGGCGAAGTCGATGGCGCCGAACACGAACATCCGCGGCTTGGGGGCGAAGGAGTTGACGAAGACCCGCATGCCTTCGCCGCGCCGCTCGCCGTCCGGGCCGTACTCGAGGGTGTCGCTGCGACCCGCCGCGAGCAGGCCGAGCGCGTCCTCGAAAACCGCGTCCGAGGAGCGCGCCGACCACAGATCCGTATGCCGTTCGTCCCCCGGTTCGATGATGACCCGCTGCCCGATGTGCGTGGGGTCGGGGTGCGCGACGACGGTCGCGACGGCGATCGGCCGCTCCGCCTCGATCGCCTCGACGACCGCACTGAGTCCGGGGAAGCTCTCGCGAGACACTTCCTCGACGAAGACATCGAGAATGCCGCCACAGGTCAACCCGACGGTGAATGCGTCATCATCGCTGACGCCATACCGTTGCAGCACAGGGGTTTTGGACGCGATGACCTCCTGGCCGAGTTCGTAGACCGCGCCTTCGACGCAGCCGCCGGAGACCGACCCGACGACGCTGCCATCGGTCGCAACCATCATCGCGGCGCCGGGTTCGCGCGGAGCCGATTGGAAGGTCGCGACGACCGTCGCCAGGGCGACGCTCTCCCCCGCTGCCCATCGCGTATGCAGTTCGTCCAGGATGTCACGCACTGCCGATCACCTCGCTCAGCTCGTGGAAAGTCGCCAGCGAATGCCCGGCGAGGAAGTCGTCGCAGTGCGGAAGGGCAGCGGCCATGCCCTGCTGGACCGGCGCATAGCCGTCCTTGCCACGATGGGGATTGACCCAGATGACGCGATGCGCCAGCGTGCGCAATTGCCGCACCTGTTCGCCCAATGCCTCCGGTTGGTCGCGTTCCCAGCCATCGCTGACGATGACAACGACCGCCCCGCGCACCGGTCCGCGTCGGCCCCACGCCCGCAGGAAGGCCGCCAGGCCCTCGCCAAGCCGGGTCCCCCCGGACCAGTCGGGCACCACCTCGCCCGCGGCGATGAGTGCGCGGTCCGGATCGCGCACCGTGAGGGCCCGCGTGATGTGCGTCAGCCGCGTGCCGATCGTGAACACCTCCACCGGTCCCCCCGCCTGGACGAAGCGCTGGGCCAGGCGGAGGAAGGCATCGGCATACGCGCTCATCGACCCGCTGACATCGATCAGCAGGATCACTCGCCGCGGTCGGTCGGTGCGGCGACGGTGTCGAATCGGGCCCGGCTCACCGAGCCGCCGCACCTGCTCTCGCAGGGTGGCGCGCGCGTCGATGCGGCCGCGTCGCGCGGCACTCAGCCGCGGCGACGTCCGCGTCGGCGCATGGACGGGTATGGCAGCGAAAAGCCTTGCCAGCGCGTTCCGTTCGCGTTGGCTGAGGCGGGCGATATCGCGGTGGCGCAGGACTTCGGTGGCACTGGCCATGGCGGTGACGAGATCGTCTTGGTCGCTATCGTCGGCCGCTGGATCGGCATCCTTCTCGATTTCCGCATAGGGCTGGTTGTGCACTGGCGGCGGGGCGGGGAGCAGGCGAGCGAGCTCGCCGCCGAACCACGCTTCATACACCTGATCGTGGCGGGCGAGGTCGTCCTGCGAGGCGCAGAGCGTCGCCCGGCCGGCGACGAGCACCGCCCACGGATCCGTGATGTCAAGGGCGCGGACGGCCTCGAGATAGCCGCGTTCGCGATCAGCCGTGACCCGCACGCCGGCCGCCCGCACCGCCCGCGCAAAGGCGAGCAAGATGGCATCCGGGGGGTTCACTACGGGTGTGGTCATCGCGCCAGGATCCGATCCAGGGCGGCGCGAACTTTCTGGGCGTCCTCGCGGTGCTTGACGGCGACTCCCAGTGTGGCAGCAGCGGTTTCGAGGTCGAGGCGGCCGCCGAGTTCACGCAGCGCTCGCGCCCAATCGAGGGTCTCGGCAACACCGGGCGGCTTGATGAGACCGGGCTCCTGCCGGACCGCGTGGACGGTGCGAACGAGCTGGTCCGCGAGGTCGGCAGAGACTTCGGGTGCTCGGCTGCGGACGATCGCGAGCTCACGTTCCAGTGACGGATGATCGATCCAGTGATAAAGACAGCGGCGCTTGAGGGCGTCGTGCAGTTCGCGGGTGCGATTGGAGGTGAGGACCGCTATCGGGGGCGTCTGCGCGGTGATGGTGCCGAGCTCGGGAATGCTGACCTGCCAGGTGCTCAACACCTCCAACAGGAAGGCCTCGAATTCGTCATCCGCCCGGTCGATCTCGTCGATGAGCAGAACGCACGGCGCTTGGGTGAGCGCCTGCAGAATCGGTCGGCGGACAAGGAAGCGGTCATCGAAGAGTCCCGCCTCGACGTCGGCCAGATCACCATGTCCCCCAACGGATTCCACCGCACGCAGGTGCAGGATCTGCCGGGGGAAATCCCAGTCGTAGAGCGCCTGGCTCGCGTCGATCCCCTCATAGCACTGCAGCCGGACCAGGGGTATGCCGAGGCCCTCCGCGAGTGCCTCCGCGAGCGCTGTCTTGCCGGTCCCGGGTTCGCCTTCGAGCAGCAGAGGCCGGCCTAGGCGCAAGCCGAGCCAGCCGATCGTGGCCAACTCGTCGTCGACGACATAGCCGGTGTCGCGCAGAGTGGCGGCGAGGGCAGCTGGGTCTGGTAGGTCGCTGGCCGGGTCCATGGGGTCAGCATCCCCCATCCACGGCGCTCAATGGCAGGAGGCGATGCCTTCGCGGACGAAGGTGGCGACCTCGGGGTGCTTGCTCAGCAGTTGCCGCGAGTGATCGGCGGTCTCGACGTCGAGGGTCTGCGCCTCGCCGCCGGCCGCGTCCACCGCATCGATAACCGCATTTGCATCGCGGACGATCGGCGGATTCTTGGTCTCCCAGGCGACCCAGGTGTTGGGCACGACCTTCTTCAGAGCGTCGCCGCGCACCTCACCCGTGCTGTCCCCAGAGAGCAGGACCGGGGAGATCGAGACGACCGCGCACGGCTGCGGGCTGAGGTCCGGGAGGGCGGCATACACCACGGAATTGCCCATCGAGGAGGCGACAAGCACGACCTCGCTCACCCCGGCGGAGCGTTCCTTGGTCGCCGCGGCGACCAGGTCGGCCGGCTCCTTGGTCAAGCTGGGCGTGCCTGGCGAGGAGCCGCGGCCGCGGCGGTCGAAAAGCAGCACGCGGGCGCCGGTATCGGCGCTCGTCTGGGCCGCCCAGGGCAGCCAATCGCAGATCGTTTGCGAGGCGCCGTGGCGCAAGATGACAACGGTTTTCGCTGTCGCAGAACCGGTTTCGGCGGCGCCCAGAGTGAAGCCGTCGGCTGCTGCGATGGTGGTGCGGCGGGCCGCGGCGAGGGTCGTGGCGTCGAGATCAGCGCACTGTTCGGCCAGACCGGTGTCGGCGGGGACGGTCTTGCTCACCCCGCGCCAGGCGGTCAGGCGCAGCGCGAGAATGGCGACGACACCGAGCGCGAAAGCGACCATGAGGATCGCCAAGGCACGCCCGATGATCAGGTTCTGGCGAGAGACGGGCGGATCGGACGGCATACCCGCTGACTTTAGGTGGTGATCGTGCGGGCCCTCGCCCGGAGTTCGGCGAGCCGCAGGGGCGGCGAGGGAACCGGCGGCTGGCAGACTGCGTCGCAGCACCAACCGACGCGGGGGGCGCCGGGCCCAGCCCACGGCATACGTCCTCCGCAACAGCCTGCCCGAGAAGGAGACCTGGCCGATGGCCAAGCCGAATATCAGCCCCGTGACCACGCCCGGCACCAGCACGCGCCTCGGCGGCGCCCTTGGGGGCAAGTTCACGGGTGCGCTCAAGAGTGTGGTGGTCATCGGCGTGCTCGCCGCGATCGTCATCACCTTGCTCAATGTCGTGCGCACGGTCGCCTCGCCGGCCGATGAGGTGGCCGTGCACAAGGGCGGCGGCATCATCGAGGCGCCGAACTCCAAGGGCTGTGTCGCTGCGAACTCCCGCGAGATCCGGCGGCCGGGCGACAATTACTACTGGTATCCGGCTTCGCAGCGGACTTACAACTTCACCGGCGGCGAGGGCGCGGACCACGGGCCGTTCTCGGTGGTCTCGAAGGACTACCAGCCGCTGGACGTGCCGGGGTCGGTTGAGTTCACGCTCAATGTCGACTGCGAGGTGCTGACCCGCTTCCACGACGCGATCGGCAACCGCTATGGGGCGTACTACACCGGCTCTGACGAGTGGAGTGAGACGCCGCGCGGTTGGCAGACCATGCTCGACCTCTACTTCGGGCCGGCTCTCGACGCGACGCTGGACCGGGTGGCGAAGAAGTACACGTGGAAGGAGCTCTATGCCGATCCCACGATCAAGGACGAGATGAACCGCGCGGTCAACGAGCAGCTCGCCGCGCTGATTCAGCAGAAGATGCCGGGCGAGGATGAGTTTTTCAAGGGCTTCTCCGCGCTGATCCAGCAGCCGCAGCCGGCCGAGACGCTGGTCCAGGCGCTTGGCGACGAAGAGGCCGCAAAGGCGCAGGCAGCAGCGGCGAAGGCCAAGGCGGTTGCGGACGCCGAGACGCAGCAGGCCAAGGCGGTGGCGGACGCGGAGGCGGCCAAGAAGGCGGCCGAGGCGCAAGTCGCGGTCAAGGAGGCCGAGGCCAAGATCGCCAAGCTGGAGGCGCAGATTCGCGAACAGGAGATCGAGCCTTTCGGCACCGTGCGCGACTACAACAACTGGCTGGCGATCCAGCGCGGGCTGAACCCCTACCAGCCGACCTATGGCGGCTCGGTGCTCGCGCCCGGCTCCACGCCGACCCCCTAAGGGATGCTGCTCGTATGCGGTTGCTCCCCTATCTGCTGATTGCCGCTGGCGCCCTGGCCGCGCTCGTGCTGCTGATGCGCGAGGGGTCGGGCGGGTCGGAGGGCTCGGTTGCGGGGGAGGCGGGGTCGGGTTCCGGGGAGCCGGCGGGGCCGCTAGCGGGGGACCCGGCGGGGGCGCGCGAGATTCAGGATGCGCGCCCGCCGGCCCCGCCAACGCCGCAGCAGCAGGCCTGGCGATGGACGTGGACGATCCTGGGCATCGTGGTCGTGACGTCGCTGGTCATCTTCGGCCTGGTCCTCATTGCGCGGGCGATCTGGGACTTGTAAGCCTGTGCGTAGGGTGGCGAGGTGCTGATCGCGGAAGAGTTCATGCTCCTGGCCCTGGCCGAGGACACCGGCAAGAAGCGGGTCTGGGATATGTCGGTGCGCCCGGCGATTGCGGCGGCGATTCTTGTGGAACTGATCCACCGGGAACGGCTTGGCGTTTCGGCTTCGGATTTGCCGCGAAAGGAACGTGAGCGGCTGACGCTGGTGCTCGATTCCGCGACGGAAGACCGGATCCTCAATGAGGCGTTGACCGATGCCATGCGCTTTATCGGCAAGCGCCCGGGCGATGTGATCACGCGATGGAACACGTGGGGCATGAGTAGAAAGATGCAAGCTCAAGTGCTGCAACGGCTCGTGGACTCGGGTGTGGTGCGGCGTGAAAGCGCTCGTGTGGCAGGGATTTTCGAGGTCGACCGGTTTCCCGAGGTGGATCCCGCGCCGGAGCAGGAGATTCGTGCGCGGGTCAACGCGGCGTTGCTCGGCGCGGACCCCGACCCGCGCACGGCCGTGCTGATCTCGCTGCTGCTCGCGACCAAGCTGCTGCCTCAGGTGTTGTCGCCGGAGACCAATCGGCGGGCCGCGATCCGCCGGGCGAAGCAGATCGCCGAGGGCGAGTGGGCGGGTGGCATGGTCAAGAAGACGCTGGAGCAGATCTTCGCCGGGCATGCCGTAGCGGCGACGGCGTCGAGCTAGGCCGGGTAACGAGACTCCCGGAGGGGGAACTCCTGGAGGGGGTCTTGCGTGGCCGGGCGGTCAGGTGAGCTGGACGAGGAGTTCGCGGGCGTCATACACACCCGGGATCGGGGATCGCTCGCACTCGCAGGCGTCGTCGCACGGCAGGTAGGTGTGCGCCGCGTGCCCGCAGTGCAGGCACGGCAGGTCATGGCTCAGGTGGCGAGGGCTCTCCTCGACTAGGTCCCACATCGTTCTCCCCCATCTTGGGATGTTCTTGTGGGAGACGAGTGCTCGGCGTGCTGTGGTGATACGTCAGCGCTGCGGATCGATCGCGGCCTTGACGGCGCCGGGAAGTTTGGTGGCGCCGAGGGCCTGCTCGAAGTCACCGAGGCCGAAGGTGTGGGTGACGATGCCGTCCGTGCGGACCCGGCCGGAGCGCAGGTACGCGAGGGAGCGGTCGAAGCATTCGATCTGGGCGAAGGAGCCCTTGATCGTCAGCTCACGAGCGAAGATTTCATAGGGCGAGAAGGGGACGAGGTCGTCGGCGTCGGCCATGCCGTAGACGAGGACGGTGCCGCCCATCCGGGTCAGGCCGGTGCAGCGGGCGAGGACTTCGGGCGCCCCGGTAGCTTCGACGACGACATCGAAACCGCTGGGGGCCAAGGCTTTCAGTTCCTGGAAGGCTGCGTCTTGGTCGCCTCGTGGGAGCAGAACGGTGTGGTCGGCGCCGAAGTGATGGGCGAGCTCAAGCTTGTGCGGGCTGGGTGCGGCGACGGTGATGCGTGCGGCGCCGCCGTGCAGGAGGAGTTGGGTGAGCAGCAGGCCGGTCGGGCCAGCCCCGAGGACGAGGACATCGCTGCCCGGAGTGAGGGCCAGCGTGTCGGCCCCATGGACCGCGCAGGCGAGTGGCTCGGTAAGGACGGCGACACTCGGATCGACGCCAGCGAGGGGGAAGCACTTGCGGGCCGGCGCGACCATGAGTTCGGCGAAGCCACCGGGCGCATTGCAGCCGAGGGAGCGGAAGGCCGTGCAGTAGAGGGTTTGCCCGCGGCGACAGTATTCGCAGGACAGGCAGGTGTCGGTGTTGTCGACGGCAACGAGGGTGCCGGCGTCGAGGCCGTGCGCCGTGTTAACCAATTCGGCGACGATTTCGTGGCCGGGGATGAGCGGGTAGGTCGCCATGAAGCCGCCCGCGAGCAAATGCTTGTCGGTGCCGCACACGCCCGTGAGCACCGGACGGAGCAGCACCTCGCCCGGTGCGGGCTCGGGGTCGGGCCAGTCGGTGATGTCGATGTCATTGGCCTGGCGATAGACGACGGCGCGCATGTCCCCACCCTTCCCGCCCGGCCGGGCCGGGTGCAAGAGCTGACCATGGTGCGGGGCTGGCTTGCGTTGGCTGGGAGGTGCGCGGGTCAGGGGGTATGCCGGATGCGTGGTCATGGTGCGCAGCGGGTGACCGGGGACGCCCGCGCGCTTGCCGTCGGCCGGACGAGGCCGTCACATTCGGCCCACATCGTCACATCAACCTGACGATCCCGGCCCAACGTGACGAGTTCGGGAGAGCGAGTGCCGGGTGGCGTGGGGACCACCGACCCGATCAGGTGACGAACCACCCATCGCCCGCGGCACCTGGCGTGCTTCGAGGCTCCGGAGACTCCCGCGGGAGGCGCGCTGAAGAGCCGAACTGTCGCCGGCGATGCCCTGGTGGCGTTCGCTCATGACCTATGGTGTTTTTAGCCCCGTGCGTGAGGCGGTGCCCCTGGCGCGAGGCGCTGTCGCGGGCGCGAGGCGCTGTCAGCTGAGCGGGAGGCTCTTGCAGCCGAGCGTTGATTTCGCAGCGGAGAACAGGTCTTGCCGCGGGGCCTCGTCATAGCGCTGCTCGGCTGCGAACTAGCTGCCCCGTCGCGATATGAGCGCTCGACCAGGAGCCTGTCCTTTCGCGCGAATTCGATTGCCCACCAATATTTTTCACCAGTCAAACCCTTGCGATAGCGGATCGAACTGGTGTACCATTTGAAAATGACGGCGATGGCGCAGCACCCCACAGACGGGCCCCTCGGGCCCGTTGCCGGGCTGCGCCCCGCGGGTGCTCGTGAGGGGTTGACTCCGCTCGATGACGCGTGGTGGCCGCCGCTGGATGTCGAGGAGTTGGTCGCCGATTTCGAGGCGTGGCAGGACGAGCTCGGCTGGGATGACGTGGACGAGGCCGACGAGCGGGACTCGTGGGCGCTGGCCGCGACCGAACCCCGCTGGTGCGACCAGCCGGCCGGTCATGCCTCACCCGTCGCGGAGGTCCGGGACCTGATCGGTTGGCTCGCTGGGCTCGTGCCGAATCATGCCGCCGATGCCATCGAGACTCCCGGCGACGAACCCAGCCTCGCGGAGTTGATCGACCTGATCACCGGGCTCGAACACATCAAAGGCGCGATCGCCGCGACCCAAGCCCGCGCGACCGCGCAGTTCGGGCGGGCGACCGTGCGGGAGGCGCTCGCGAACCGGGCCTCGCTCCCCAAAGCCCGCTCCTCCATCGCACCGCAGATCGCGCTCGCCCGCCGCTGCTCCCCCGCGACCGCCGACCGGCACCTCGGACTCGCCCGCGCGCTACCCGGGATGCCGCACACGCAAGCCGCATTGACCGCCGGAGTCATCGACGAACGGTCCGCCGCCGCGATCGTCCGCGAAACCAATGTCCTTAACCCCGAGCTGCGGGCCCGGGTGGATGAGTTGATCGCGCCACGGCTGGCGACATCGAGTCTGAAACAACTCACCGGTGCCGCCGCGCGCTACGCCGCGGAACTCGACCCCGCCGCTGTCGTGGCCAAACACGAACGCGCAATGTCGGAACGGGGTGTGTGGACCCGCCCCGCACCCGACGGGATGGCGTACCTGTCGATCTTCGGGCCATTGACAGGGATCGTCAGCGCGTATGCCGCCTTGCACCGGCACGCCACCGCGGTCGTCGCCGGCCACCACGAAACCGACGACGTTGAGACTCCCGCTGACCCGCTCGCTGAGCGGACCCACACCCAGGTCATGGCCGACGCCGCGCTGCGGTGGCTCGCCGGTCTCACACCCGGCCAGGCCTGCCCCGTCGCCCTCAACCTCGTCATGCCCGCCGAAAGCCTCTTCGCAACGGAGCCTGCCAACACCGACGACGACTCCGCCGCCGCGAGCAACGAGAACACCTCAACTGAACAAGCCCAACGCCAGGCGCGGGACACTGAACCGCCGACAGCAGGCCACGACAACGTCCAGCACACGTCAGACCTCGCCGCCACACGCGGGATGAGAAGCACCGAGACACCCGCCCGGATTCCGAGACACGGCATACTCCCCGCCGCACTCGCCCGACGGCTACTGCTCCACGGGTGCGAACCACCCGACCCAGCGGGATCTGCACCACCAGAAAAGGATTCGCTGACCGCTGCCCCGGACATCAGCCCACCCTCCGCACGGCACGCAGCCGAGCCGGCGCAGGTCTTCCTGACCAGAATCTTCACCAGCCCCGACGGCCGCGACCTCCTCGCGCTCGACGCCACCGCCCGGCTCTTCCCACCCCGCCTCCGCGCCGCCCTCATCCTGCGCGACGACACCTGCCGCACGCCATACTGCGACGCCACCATCCGCCACGCCGACCACATCCAGTCGGTCGCCGAGGGCGGGCCGACCTCACTGCGCAACGGGCAAGGACTATGCGCCCGCTGCAACTACACCAAAGAACTCGATGGCTTCACCACCCGAGTCGTCGAAGCGAGGCACGAGCACGGGGCCGGACCGCATACCCATGTCACCGAGGTGACCACACCGACCGGCCAAACGTATCTCTCCGTCGCGCCCCCACTGCTCGACTGAGCGCGCGACCGCCCGCGGCTGGGCTCACGACCACCATTCCGCCCCGGTTGAGTAGGGTGCCAGCCATGGCTCGCCCGCGCTCCAGCGCCCAGGACCTCGCCCTCATCGCCACCTTCGCGGGATTCATCGCGGCGCTCGGGCTGGTTCCGGCGTTCTCTCCTTTCGGTTTTCCCGTGCCCGTCACGATCCAATCGCTCGGCATCATGCTGACCGGCGCGATCCTCGGGGCGCGGCGGGGCGCGTCGGCGGTCCTGCTCTTCCTGGCCCTCGTCGCCCTCGGGCTTCCGCTGCTGTCGGGCGGACGCGGAGGGCTGGGCGTCTTCGCCGGACCCAGCGCCGGCTACCTCATCGGCTTTCCCATCGCGGCGGCGGTCGTCGGCTGGCTGATCCATCGCCGGGGCGCGCCATACTCGCCGGTCTGGGGATTCTTCGCAATGGTGGTCGGGGGCATCGCCGTCCTGTACTCCATCGGCATCCCCGTCACAGCCTGGCGCGCCGACCTCAGCCTGTGGGCGGCCGTCACGGGCAGCTCGCTATTCGTCGTCGGCGACCTCGTCAAGGCACTGATCGCCGCCAGCGTGGCCGGCGCCGTCTTCCGCGCCCGCCCCGACCTCTTGCCCGTCCGGCGGCCGATCACCGATCGCCGCGCAGCCACCGCAGACGCCGTCCGCTAGGACACCCCACGAAGTTCTCCGCTCGTCCCTCGCTCCGATACTTCGCGGGGACCCCGTCCACGACTTTTGCAACACGGCCTAGGCACCTCGGACTCGCCAGCGCCTAAGACTCCCCGGCGCCCCGAGCGACCAGCGCCTCGCCGACGCGGTCGGCCTGCCGCAAGGCACGCAGCACCACGGGCACGAGGTATGCGGATGGCCCACCCGCGCCGCCCCGCGCTCGCCGCGCGTCGCGAACCTCCGCGGCGACCGTCACCATCACGGGAACCGCCCGAATCCCTAGTGCAACAAGCAAACCCACGCGCTCCGGATCAACCCCGAGCCTCCGCAACGGGTTCACGCCCCGAACCACGACATCCGTCAGATCAACCACGCGAGTCGTCAGCGTCACCAGCGCGGCGAGCAAGATCAGCGCCACAAACATGCCCACGACGGCGACCGCCCTCGCCCCGCCATTGACGATCACATGAAAGGCCAGCAGCGGCACACCGAACCACGCGATCGGGCGCGCCTGGACCAGCAGGACTCGCCACGGGATCCGCGCCACGGCATACAAGATGAGGACGAGCGCGCAGGCCGCGAGGGCGGCATACGGACCCGTGACGAAGAGCGAGCCGATAGCGGCCGCAACCAACAGGAGCAGTTTCGCGCTCGCGGGCATCCGGTGCAGCGGCGAGTTCCCGGGGACATAGAGGCCGAGGGTGGTCACCGGACGAGCCCGACATAGTGGGCGACAGCGGCTTGCGGGGCGCCGTCGTAAACGACGCGACCGGCATCGAAAACCAAGACCCGATCGAAGTCCTCGATGAGTCCGAAGTGGTGTGTCACCAAGACGACCTGCTGCGGCAGTTGCGCGATAAGCCGTTGCACCCGTTGGGTATTCGCCAGGTCGAGCAAGGTCGCGGGCTCGTCCAGCACCAGCACGGACGGCTCGATGATGAGCACCGAGGCCAGCGCGAGCAATTGCTTCTGCCCGCCGGAGAGGAGGCTCGCGGGGTGGTCGCGATAGCCGAGCAGGTCGTATGCCGCGAGCGCCGCCTCCACCTTCACCGTCACCTCGTCGCGGCTCAGGCCACGCCCTCGCAGTCCGAAAGCCAGGTCTTCGGCGACCGTCGGCATCAGGATTTGCGCGTCCGGATCGGTGAAGCAGAACCCGACTCGGCGACGCACGGCCTTGCCGTCGCGATCGGTGTCCAGCCCATCGACGGTGACCCGGCCAGCGGTGGGTTTGATGAGTCCGTTGATCATGCGGACGAAGGTCGATTTGCCCGAACCATTCGCGCCGATGACACCGATGCGCTGCTCGCTCAGGCTTAGGCTCACGTCCCGGAGCGCCGCGAGATGCGTTGTGCCAAGCCGGAATTCGTGACTCACCTGGTCGAAGACGATCATCCGACAACCTCGACGACGAGGGCGGTGCCCTGCCCGCCGCCGGCCGCGATGGCGGCGAGTCCGACGCGACCCCGACCCTGCCGCACCAGCTGCGTGAACAGCCGCGTCACCAGCACCGCGCCGCTAGCTCCCCATGGATGGCCGAGGGCGAGGGCGCCGCCGGATCGGCATACGCGCTCCGGGTCCAGGGCGAGCGCATCGCAACACCCAAGGACCTGCCCGGCGAAGGCTTCGTTGAACTCGATGACGTCGACATCGTCCAGGGTCAGTCCAGCTCTCCCCAGTGCCACTCGCACGGCCGGGACGATCCCGAGTCCCGGTCGGGTTGGATCCACGCCGGCCGAGGCCGCGGCAAGAACGCGGAGGCCCGGCAGGCCGGATGTTTCCGGAACGACGGCTACAACGGCAGCACCGTCACTAATTGGGCACGAATTGCCCACTGTGACGGTGCCATTGGGGCGAAAGATCGGCCCGAATCGACCCAGCTTGTCCGGCGAAAGTCCCGCGCGCGGCCGGTCGTCGGCGAGGAGTTCGGGCAGCGGGACGAGCTCGGCGGCATACTCCCCGCTCGCCGCGGCAGCGACCGCCAAGGCGTGCGAGCGCGCGGCATAGGCGTCCTGCCGCTCCCTGCTGACACCGGCGTCCTCGGCGAGGAGATCGGCGGCCAGGCCCATGTCGACGTCGAGGGGCGGCGGGGCGAATGGTGCCCGCTCGTAGCGGACTGGCCCAGCGCCATCGGCTGGCGGCCAGCAGCGCCACGGCGCCGTCGAGGCGCTTTCCGTGCCTCCGGCCAACACGGGCCAGTGATCATCGGCGACGAGACGCGCCGCGAGTTCGATCGCGCTCAGGCCGCTCGCGCATTGCCGGTCGATCGTCAATGCGCCTGTCTCCCAAGGAAGCCCGGCCTGCAGCGCCGCGACTCGGGCGACATTGCCACCCGGGCCCATGCAGTTGCCAAGGACGATCTCGGCCGGCGGGCGGGGCACGAGGGCGGTGAGGTCACGGCATACGGCCTGCAGCGCGGCGGCACCCAGATCGGCGGCGGAGTATGCCGCGAGCGCCCGCCCGGCCGTCGCGATCGGGGTGCGCCGAGCGGCGACGATCACGGCGCTCACAGGTCAGCCCGTTCGAGGGCAGCGCGATCGAGTTTGCCCGCCGCTGTCAGCGGCAGGGAGTCGACGACCCGCCAGCGCCGCGGCCGGTGGCTCACGGGCAGGTGGGCTCGGGCATGGCGCTCCATGGGCTCACGGTTCGCGCGGTCGGTGAGGGTGACGGTGACGACCTGCCCAAGCGTCGCGTGCGCAGTGGCATGAACCGCGAAATCCCTTGTGGCGCAACCACTTAGCGCACGCTCAACATCGGCAACCAGTACCGTCGCTGCGGCTGTGATGATGGCATCCGGCCGGCCGAGGACCTCGATCCGGCCGTCGGTGACCGTCCCCAGATCACCCACGCTGGCCCAGCCGTCGCCGTCGCGCCGCAGCGGGCCGGGCTCGCCGAAATAGCCGTCGCAGAGGTATGCCGATCGCGCCCACAGCACCGATCCGGCCTCCTCGGGCCGGGCCTCGACCTCCACTCCAGGAAAGGCATGCAGCCCGTCCGCGCCGACCCACGCGACGAAGCTCAGCTCGGCGGCGCCGTAATAGTGCTGCACGTCGAGGCCGGCTTCAGCCGCTCGCGACGCCAGGCCCGTGGGGAGGGCCGCCCCGGCCACAACAACGACGGTCCCTCGGGAGAGCTTGCTCAGGGCACGGTCGAAGTGCGCCGGGGTGAGGCAGGCGTGGCTCGCCTCCTTCGGCGAACCAACAACGCGGACCCCCGTCTCGGCGGCATGCACCAGCGCAAAGAGGTTCATCGTCGCGCGCGCAGGCCCGGGCACCCACAGCCGGGCGCCCGGCTCCAAACGCGCCAAGGCGGTGTAGTCCGTGAACGAGTCCCACCACGACGCGGTCGAGCGGCGCACCTCCCGGGCCGGCCCGGTCGTGGCGGAAGTGGCGAGGGCCAGGTCGAGGCCGGCCGATCGGGCATACCGACAGGCAGCCACGGGATCCGTGGCCTCGTGCGGTCGCACGAGTCCGGCCATCGGGCCGCCCTCCTCACCGGGCCGGGTGGCCCGCCGCCCATTCTCGCCGGTCCCGGCCGGGAACGACCGAGGGCCCCGGTCGGCATACGCCGTGGGGCCCTCGGTGCACGGGTGGCAGGTGAAGGATTCGAACCTTCGTAGCTTTCGCGACGGATTTACAGTCCGCTTCCATTGGCCGCTCGGACAACCTGCCTGGTGCGCATGGAAGGATAGCAAGCCAGTGCGCCCATCCCCAATTCGACCCCCAGGAGGTATGCCGTGGCCGACGCGAGCATGGACATCGTCAGCAAATTCGACAAGCAGGAAGTCGCCAATGCCGTGAACACGGCGGCGAAGGAGATCGCGAATCGCTACGACTTCAAGGGCGTTGGGGCGTCCGTGGAGTTGGTCGGCGAGGTCATCAAGATGCAGGCCAACTCCGAGGATCGTTGCAATGCCGTCCTCGATGTCGTGCAGACCTGGCTGATCAAGCGCGGCGTGTCGCTGAAGCACCTCGATGTGCCCGAGGCGGGGCCGCGGCTGTCGGGCAAGGAGTACAAGCTCGATGTGCCGCTGAAAGAGGGCATCAGCCAGGAGAACGCGAAGAAGATCAACAAGCTCCTGCGCGACGAGGGCCCCAAGACGGTCAAGACCCAGGTTCAGGGCGACGCCATCCGCGCCACGAGCAAGTCCCGCGACGACCTGCAGGCGGTCCAGCGGCTGCTGAAGGAGTCCGACCTCGACATCGCGGTGTCCTTCACGAACTACCGCTGACTCCGGCCGCCCGCGCTGGCGCCAAGCGGAGCGGGCTTTGTGAACGCGAGCGGGGTTGTCGTGGAGCGGAGCGGGCTTTGTGAGTGGGAGCGGTGCTATATCCCCGCTCCCACTCACAAGGCCCGCTCCGCTCGCTTCTGTTGATCTCGAGAATCACGCCATACGTCACTCGCGGGCTTGCCAGGTGCAGATGCAGGCCTCATTGCCCTCGGGGTCGGCGAGGATCCAGAAGGACGGCGCCTGGTCGGCGCTGACGAGCGTGCCGCCGGCGGCCAGGGCTGCGGCGACGCGGGCGTCGGCTTCATCGTGCGCCACGGTGACATCGAGGTGGATGCGGTTGCGCCGATCGTGCCGTGGGGCATCCATCTGCTGGAACCAGATGGACGGACCCGAGGTGGCGGGGTCGGTGACCTCATCGCCCTCACCCGGCCAGCCAAGCACGGCCGCCCAGAACGGGCGCACCGCCTCGATGTCGAGCGCGTCGATGGCGATCTCGACGACCGTCACGTCGGGATGGCTCGGAGTCAGGCCGCGCTCGGCCAGAAGGTCGTCGATCTGGCGGGCCAGGGCGATATCGCGGTCCGTGATCCCGCCCGCATCGTGGCTGGACAGGGCGATGTGGACGCTGCCATAGCGCAGGTCGATGTCCGGGTGGTGATCCGCAGCCTCAGCCGCGGCCCCGATGGCGTCGACCAGGTCGAGGCCGGTCGCGAAGTTGCCCGTCGGCACGTGCAGGTGGAGCCGCTGCAGGGCGAGGCGCCAGCCCGGCGCGGCGTCGGAGGCGATCTGGCGGGCGAGTTTCGTCATACCTCCATCCTGGGGGCAGCGACGGGGCGGTGGGCGGTTGGCGGGTGCTTGCTTCGGAGAAGGCTGCGCTTGACCCCCGCTCTGAAGCCGGGTGAAGCGCACGGTTTCGGCATCCGGAGAGAAAGGTGTGACCAGAGTGACAGCGGCGGCGGGCGGGGGGAGGACGTCGCATAGATTTGCTCGTATGCCGTCCGCTCCCCCGCCCTCGTCGCTGCGTGTCGTCGTGACCGGAGCGGCCGGTGGGATCGGGGCGGCCATCGCCGGCCGGCTCGCCCAGGAGGGCGCCCAGGTCCTGATCACCGATGTCGACGCGGCCCGTCTCGAGCAGACGGCGCAGCGGCTCGGCGTCGAGTCGGTCGCCGCGGACATCGCCACCGTGGAGGGCGTGGCCGCCGGGATCGATGCGGCGACCGAGCGCTTCGGCGGGATCGATGCCTACTTCGCCAACGCCGGCATCGTCGGCGGCGAGGGGCTCGCGACGTCGGATGAGCAGTGGGCCACGACCTACGCGATCAACGTCCAGGCCCACGTGCGCGCGGCCCGCTTGCTGATGCCCGGGTGGGCCGAGCGGGGGCATGGGCGTTTCGTCGTCACAGCGAGCGCGGCCGGGCTGCTGTCGATGCTGGACGCCGCGCCATACTCCGTCACCAAGCATGCTGCGGTCGCGTTCGCGGAGTGGCTGGCAATCACCTACGGCGGCAAGGGAATCACCGTTCAGGCGATCTGCCCCGAGGGCGTGCGGACTGCGATGCTCGAGCAGGCCGGGCACCTTGCCCAATTGCTCGAAGCCCACGGCGCGCGCACTCCTGACGAGGTGGCCGACCTGGTGTGGACGGCCCTGCACGACCACCGTTTCCTGATCCTGCCGCACCCCGAGGTCGGCGACTATTACCGCGCTCGCGCCACCGACACCGACTCCTGGTTGGCGGGTATGCAGCGCCTCCAGTCCCGTTTCGAACACCTGAAGGAGAGCCCCACCGCATGAAGGCTTGGCAGATCCACGAGGCCGGCGAGGCCGCTGACGTCTATCGACTGACGGAGGTCGAATCGCCCACGCCGGGGCGCGGCCAGGTGCGGGTGCGGGTGCTCGGAGGGGCCGTCAACTATCCGGACGTGATGATGGCTCGTGGGCAGTACCAGGTGCAGCCGCCCTATCCCTATACGCCCGGTGTGGAGTTGTGCGGCGAGGTGCTCGAGGTTGGTGCGGAGGTGACGCGGTTCGCCATCGGTGACCGTCTCGTCGGAACCGCCGAGTTGCCCGCTGGCGCCTTCGCGCAGGAAGCCTTGATGAACTCCGGGCTCGCCCAGCTGGCACCCGAGGCGCTGGACGATGCGGAGGCGGCGGCACTGCATATCGCCTATCAGACGGGGTGGTTCGGACTGCACCGCCGGGCGAACCTGCAGCGCGGTGAGACCTTGCTCGTGCATGCCGCCGCCGGTGGGGTCGGGAGCGCGGCCGTCCAACTCGGCAAGGCGGCCGGGGCCACCGTGATCGGCGTGGTCGGTGGCGCCGAGAAGGTCGCTGTCGCAACGCAACTCGGCTGCGATGTGGTGCTGGACCGGACCACGGATGACCTCATCCCGGCGATCAAGGCCGCAACCAACGGCCGCGGCGTCAATGTCGTCTATGACCCCGTCGGCGGGTCGGCCTATGACGTGAGCGCCCGCACGATTGCCTTCGAGGGACGGATCGTTGTCGTCGGTTTCGCCGGTGGCACGGTGCCGGCGCCAGCGCTCAACCATGCGCTGATCAAGAACTATTCGATCGTCGGGCTGCACTGGGGTCTCTACAACGCCCATTCCCCCGCCGCGGTCGCGGAGGCCGCCGTGGCCCTCAACGGTCTGGTCGCCGATGGCGTGATCCGGCCGCTGATCAGTGCCCGCGTCCCGCTCGACCAAGCTCCTGCAGCCGTCACCGCCGTGGGTGAGGGGCGCACGACGGGGCGAGTGGTCGTCATACCCTGACGCGCAGTGATTGCGCCTGCACCCGTCTGGTGTTGACCCCGTTTGACGGACATCCTGACTGGCCCGCTTCGGCTGGCGGGAGAGGATGCCCTTAGCCGAGCGAGCTCCCGCCCCGCTCAGGACGCGCGGCCGCCGGCATCGCGATCGTGCTCGCCGCCCAGCTCATGCTGGTCCTCGACGCGACGGTCGTGAACGTCGCATTGCCCAGCATCGCCACGGACCTCAGCTTCGGCCCGGCAGCGCTCTCGTGGGTCCTCAACAAGGTGGCGCTTGATGAGGCCAAGCCGCCCATCTGGCGACGGCTCTCGCTTCGTGGCGACCTGACCCTGGAGCAGACCCACGACTACCTGCAAGCTGCGATGGGGTGGAACGACAGTCACCTCCACCACTTCGAGCCGGGCCCTCGCAAGCAGCGGTGGACCGGCAAGCACTTCGTCACGGCCTTCGACCTCGAGGAGGGCGAGGAGGGGACCCCGGAAGCCGACGTGCGCCTCGACCAGGTGCTGCGCGCCACGGGCGACCGCCTCTTCTACACCTACGACTTCGGCGACGACTGGGCGCACACCATCACCGTCGAGACGATGCGGCCCGCCACCGATGAAGACCCAGATGCGTTGTGCCACAGGGCGGTTCGCGCCTGCCCTCCGGAGGACGTCGGCGGCATCCGCACCTGGAACGAGCTCGCCGCCCTCCTTCGCGCCAACCCGGACCCTCAAGCGCTCACCGGCGAACACCGGATGTATGCCGACTGGCTGGCTCCCGATGTCGACCCGGAGGCCGTCGAGGTCGACGACATCAACCTCGCCCTCGCTCTCGTCGGCGCCGACCCGGCGACCCCGCTCGCCAGCCTCGGGACCGACGGCGACGACCCGTTCGCTGGCATGCACCCGGCCTACGTCGCTGTCGTCGACAAGGCCCCGCCGGATCTGGTCGTCGACCTCGCCGCCCTCATGGCCGCCGCGATGGTGGAGGTGGATCCGCCCAGCGAGGCCGATCTCGCTGCGCTGCTCCGTCCGTGGGTCGTCCTGCTCGACCAGGCCCAACCCGACGGCATCCGGCTGACCAAAGCCGGCTGGATGGAGCCCCAAGCGTGCCGACGGCTGTGGACCGAGGGGGGTCTGGACTGGGGCTTCGGTCAGGGCAACCGCGAGCAGCACACTCCCGAGATCACCGTGGTCCGACGCGCTGCCGACGAGGCGGGCCTGCTGCGCACCCGCAACGGCCGCCTCCTGCTGACGAAGAAGGGCCAGGCCGCGGCGGGGGACATCCGTGCCCTCGCGGCGGCCATGGCCGCCGGACTGCTCCACGTGCGCGGCGACGCGGCCGCCGACGAGCGCGTCCTCACCCTGCTGCTCCTCGCCGCTGAGGTCGAACCCGAGCCCCGCGGTGAGCCCGGCTGGGGCTACGGAGCGCGTGAGGCGTTCCTCGATGAGGTCGCCTCCCTCCTCACCCGCCTCGGCTGGCGCATCGAGTTGGGTCCCATCCGGCGCGACCACCCGGGCGAGGCCCGTGACGTCCTCACCGTCCTCACCCTCGCCGACCGTGGCGACGGCGCCGACGGCGCTCCGGGCATCTCCTTCGTCCGTATGCCGAGTGCCGCCGCCCGCCATCTGGCGCGCCTGGCGCTGCTCCCGACCTTCCCCTGAGCATCGGCTCGTCACCCTCCAAGGAGCTCACATGACCGCGAGCTTCCGCCGCGCCCTCGCCCTCGGGGCGGTCGGCCTCGCCGGCACCCAGATGGTCGCCCTCGCGCGCCAGCACCGGCAAGTCCGTCGAGCCGCGCCCGACCTGCGCGTGCCCGCGGCCTACCTGTCCCTCAACCCCCGCCCGGCCATGCTCACCGTCCTGCGCAAAGCCATGCCCCTGCTGCGCGCTCCCGCCACGACCGACGCGATCCCCGTCGCCATCCCGACCGCCACCGGCTCTCTCAGCGCCTTCCGCTACGAGCCCACCTCAGGCGTCCCGCGGGGTGCGCTGCTCTGGATCCACGGCGGTGGCCGCGTCATGGGCGCACCCATGCAGGATCACGCCCTCGCCCAGCAGCTCGCCGATGCCGCCTCGGTCACCATCCTCAGCACGGCATACCGGCTGGCTCCGGAGCATCCCTTCCCCGCCGCTCTCAACGACTGCGCGGCCGCCCTCACCTGGCTGCGCGAGCACTGCACCGCCGCCGGAGTGCCGACGAGGATCGCCGTCGGTGGCGCCAGTGCCGGTGGGGGACTTGCTGCAGAGCTCGCCCAGTGGGCGCTCGACCACGACGTGCCCGTCGACTTCCAGCTGCTGCTCTATCCCATGCTCGACGACCGCACCCTCGACCATGGCCCGGGCGACCGTGGCCACCTGATCTGGACGCCCGAGGCGAACCGACTCGCCTGGACGGCATACCTCGGTCACCCCGCGGGAGAGCGCGAGGACCGCCCGTATGCCGTGGCCGCCCGCCGCGCGGACCTCACCGGGCTGCCCCCGGCGTGGATCGGGGTCGGCGACCTCGACCTCTTCTACGAGGAGGACCTTGCGTATGCCGACCGGTTGCGGGCGGCGGGCGTGAGCGTCGAGGTCCATGTCGAGCCGAGCCTGTTCCACGGCGCCGACGCACTGCCCGGCACCGAGGGAGCGGCGGGCGTCCGCAGCCTGCGTGGCAGCATGCTCGCCGCTCTCACGGCCGCCTTCGACCCGAAGGCCTGATGGGCCGGATCCCACCGCATCGAACGCCCGTCAATCGCGCTCCTCCTTTTGGCCGTCGAGGACCGGCCTCTGGGCGGATGAATCGGTCGCGGCGCCGGGGGCATCGTGGTGGACCAGCCCCATCCACCCCTCGAAGGACTCCCCGATGACCTCGCAGACCACCACCGTCCACGCGCCCGGCACCACCGCTGGCCCCGGGAGTACCGTCACGGTGCCCCGACAGCTTCAGCTCGCGGCCGCCTGGACCAGCTTCATGTGCCTCTACATCTACGTCGACGTCCTCGGGCTCTACAAGCCGGGCGCCGTCGCAGGAATCCTCGAGGGCACGGTGCACACGTTCGAGATCACGCAGACCTTCTTCGCCGGCGCGCTCGCGGCCTCCGCGGTGCCGATCATGATGATCCTGCTCTCGACGACCCTCGCTCCGCGAGCCAACCGGTGGACCAACGTGATCGTGGCCACCCTGCTGATCCCGTGGATGGCCTTCAACCTCAGCGGCGGCGAGTGGCTCCTCTACTACGGTCTCGGCTTTGCGCTCGAACTCGTGATCCTGCTCTGGATCGTGCGCACCTCCTGGCGCTGGCGAGTGACTTCCGCAGTCCCTAGCCTGAAGCGGTGAGATCCCGCTGGCGCCAGGTCTGGCGTGAGCCGCGGCCCGTCGGTGCCCCGCCAACGGGCCGCTCGGATTGGTTGCTCGTCGGAGCCTTCGAGGCCGCCGCGGTGCTCGAGGTGCTCGTGCGCCCGGCCGCCCCGGGTCAGCCGTGGGTCACCCTGTTGGCCATGGCCGTCGTCCCCGCACTGCTGTGGCGTCGCAGCCACCCGCTCGCCACCTCCCTCGTCGGATTCGGTGCAGCCGGTGTCCTTGCCGCGATCCAACTGGTCACTGGCACAGCCGAACTCGGCTCGTCGGCGATGATGTTCATCTTGGTCCTCCTCTACTCCTTGGCCCGCTGGGGATCGGGGCGCGAGATCGTCATCGGTATGCCGTGGGTCGCGGCCGTCGTGGCGCTCGGGATGTATGCCGCGGACGCCGGCCCGGCGGACCTCATCGGTGGCACCCTGTTGCTCCTGCTCATCGCGACGGCCGCCGCCGTCGTCCGCTCCCGCGCAGACCTCTGGCAGCGACAACGCGAAGAGATCAGGACCCAGGAGCGACTCGCACTCGCCCGCGAGCTGCACGACACCGTCGCCCATCACGTCTCGGCGATCGCAGTGCAGGCCCAAGCCGGCACTGTGGTGGCTGGATCCCAACCCGACCAGGTGGCGCCGCTGCTGGCGATGATCGAGGACGAGGCCAAGCGCACGCTCGCGGAGATGCGGGCCATGGTCAGAGTGCTCCGAGAGGACGACGACGAGGCCTATGCGCCGCTTCCTGGAGTTCGCGACCTCGTCACGCTGTCGCGTTCCGGTCCTCCTCCCCCGGTTGAGGTCTCACTGACCGGTGACGTCTCTGACCTGCCCGGCCCGGTGGACACGGCCCTCTATCGGATGGCGCAGGAGGCGCTGACCAATTGCCTTCGCCACGCGCGCGTCCCGACCCTGGTGACGATCGCGGTGACGCGAACGGCAGACCAGGTCCGCCTGCGCGTCACCGATGACGGGCAGGCTCAACCAGGCGCCTCGGTCAAGCCAGGCTTCGGCCTGACAGGCATGGCCGAGCGCGCCCACCTTCTCGGCGGGACCTTCACCGCAGGTCCAGCACTCATCGGCGGCTGGGTCGTCGAAGCCGTTCTCCCTGTGGAGGTTTCGCCATGACCATCACCGTCGTCGTGGCCGACGACCAGGACCTTGTGCGCACCGGACTGGTGATGATCCTCGGGGCCCAAGCGGGAATCGAGGTCATCGGGGAGGCCGCGGACGGCATACAGGCGGTGGAGGTGGCCACCCGGCTGCGGCCCGATGTCCTGCTCGTCGACATCCGGATGCCCGGCCTCGACGGCGTCGAGGTCACCCGGCGACTGGCCGGCCCCGGCGTGGCCGATCCGATGGCGGTGGTCGTGATCACCACCTTCGATCTCGACGAGTACGTCCTGGGCGCCCTGCGCGCGGGCGCTCGAGGCTTCCTGCTCAAGGACGCCGGCCCCGACCTGCTCGTCCAAGCTGTGCACGCGGCCGCCAAAGGTGACGCCCTCATCGCACCGAACGTGACGCGCCGACTCCTGGCGACCCTTGTCGAGCACTCACCTCGGCCCGTCGCCCAACCTCTCGATCCCCTGACCGAGCGCGAGGAGGAGCTCCTGGTCCTCCTCGCCCGAGGCCGCACCAACGCCGAGATCGCGGCGGACCTCTTCATCGGGCTGACCACGGTCAAGAGCCACATCGCCTCGATCATGGCCAAGCTGGGCGTCCGCAATCGCGTCGAGATCGCGCTCTGGGCGCATCAGTCAGGGCGGATCTGAGTGCTCATGTACCGCTCGGTGCGTGGCAGCACTGAGTGCGGGTCAGCGCCGCCCGGCCCTACTGGACCTCGTCGCGCCAGGAGTGCTGCGGGTCGTAGCCCAGCAGCTGCCGCGCCTTGTCGATGGACAGCAGCGTCGTGTGCTCGCCGATCTCGCCGCGCACCTCGACGTCGGGGAAGACCTCCGCGAGCAGCTCGGCATTCGGCCGAGTCATCACGGTGTCGGGCGAGGCGATGATGAACCGTACGGCGGCGGGGTGTCGAAGGGCAACCCCAGCACCGTCTCGCTGGAGGCAATGACGATGCGCGTGATGCCCTGCCGGATCGCGGCGTGGAGGACGTTGAACGTCACGGTCATGTTGTTGCGGAAGGTCGCCGCGTCCGGCGCCAGGCCCGGAGCCTCCGGTGACTGCAATGCGCATGCCCCGATTGTGCCCGGGCTCGTCTGTCGCGCCAGGACGAGCCCTCCATCGGTATGCCGTGTGCTCGTCCTTACCCGGCAGCGGGCACGTAGTGGAGGGCCATCGCTCCTGAGCGGAACTGGCGCTGGTCCACCGGGTCGAGGCTGACTCGGTCGCGCAGCCCGGACAGCAGGGTGGGCCCGTGGCCGGCGAGGACGGGATGCACGACGAAGACGTAGTCGTCGATCAGTCCCCAGTCGGCCAGTGCCAGAGGCAGCCTCACGCCACCGAGCAGCAGGTGTCCAGCACCGGCCGCCTTGAGGCCGGCCACCGACTGACGCAGGTCGCCGGTCACCAGCTCGGCCCGCCAGTCCGGAGCCGTGAGGGTGCTCGACACGACGTGCTTCGGCGTGGCGTCGATGACCTCGGCGAAGCGAATCTCCCTCTCGCCCATCCACTCGGGCCACTCGCCGGTGGCCGGCCGGCGCCACGCGGACTCCATCAGCTCATAGGTCCGCCGGCCGTAGAGCAGCGCCCTCGCCGAGGCCACCTCGTCGGTCCAGAAGGCCATCGACTCCTCGTCCGGTGGCAGTCCGGCCTCGTGGTGGACGCACCCGTCGATGGTCACGTTGATCGCATAGCGCAGGCGCATGGCGCACCCCTCCTCTGGTCGTCGGGTCCAGCGTCGCTACGGTCGATGCTCGCGCGTGGCACGCCAGCTCCGCCAGGCGCCGGTGCACCAGAGCGCCCACGCGATGAGCACCGGCTGGAAGAAGAGCCGGATGAAGCGCGCCCGATCGGTGTCCAGGCCGAAGGCATCCCGGCCTTCGAGCCACTGCCACAGGTTGCCGGGGAACACCGCGACGAAGAAGCCGGCGACGACCCATCCGATGAGCGGTCCGCGCCAGAGCCAGAGGGCCAGCCCGAGCGCGATCTCGACCACGCCCGACACGACGACGACGAGGTCGGTGTCGAGGGGCATCCATGGCGGCACCTGGGCCCGGAACTCCTGGCGCGCCAACGTCAGGTGCGCGACACCGGCGAAGACCAGGAAGGCGCCCAGGAGGAGGCGCGCAATGCGTCGCGGCCAGGCGCCGGGCTCGCGTTCGGCGGTCCTCCGCCCCGTGGGCATCACCATCCGAGGGTCCCCGGTGCACCCTTGAAGGGGCCGGTCACGCGGGATGTGATCCACCCTCCGTAGAAGTCGCCCGGCTGCGCGGTCACCCGCTCGCCGTCGACCGTGCACTCGTCCATCCGCCCCGGATAGAGCGAGACCCGATCGCGGAGCGCCTCGTAGCCCGCGGCCGGTGCGGCATACCACCACGCCGCCCGAGGGGCGGTGACCGCTCCCGCGACGACATCGGCATACGACGCCTTCCCCTTGAACTCACACCAGGACGAGCCGGTGACCGGCACCAGAACGCCTGTCGCAAAGGCGGATCGCGGCAGATAGAGCGTCGGCGGGTGGCTGGTCTCGAGCACCTCGACGACGTCGTCGGTCTCGACGACGACCTGGCCCCCGAGCACCACGCGCACCTCGCGGCTCACGCGCCGGACCGCTGGCGGTCTCGGGTAGTCCCACACCGACTCGGTGGCCTCGCTCATGGGTCAGAGCATGCCGTATGCCGGCTCCCCTCGTAAGCCTCAGTCGCGCATCCCGGGCCCGAGGTCGTAGCCGCGGAAGAGGACGGCGTGGTCAGCACCTGCGGCCCGGCCGCCCTGGGCCAGGATCTCCGGAATGAACTCGGACCTTGACCACGACAAATGGCTAAAAGTCATTGAGAACTGCCCACAAGACCCCTGACCTGCCGCGCTGGCACTGACGTCATCAGGCGGGTCGTCAGCCGAAGGTGGCGCGGGAGGCGAGGGCCTCGCAGAGTTTGGCCTGGGCATCGATGATCGCGCGGCGGACGGCGGGAGTCAGGTCGCGGCGGGCGAGGGCGGCGCGGCTGGCCGCGAGGGTCTGCTCGCTCACCATGGGCAGGGGGTATGCCAGCGCGGCCACCGTCCCGAGGGCGTCCTCGCCGACCCGGTCGGCCAAGGGCGGGATGTCGGTGAAGTAGCGCTCGACATACGGCGCAAGCACCTCGGGGGCGCCGCTGGTCCAGAAGGCTCCGGCGAGGGCGTTCAGCTCGTAGTTGCTGCGTGCACGATCTTGCGTGAGCGCGGCCCAGGCCCAGGCCTTCGCCTCGGCCGTCGGACGCAGCGCCAGGGCTGCGAGAGCGGCCTGCTGACCGGCGAGGGATTCGTCGCGCTGCCGATAGGTCTCGATCTCCTCCTCCCCCAGCCAGCCGCGGCGGGCGAGGGCGCGCACGACGAACCAGCGGAAGTCGGAGTCCGTGGCCAGTTCCGCGGGCAGGTCATCGCCCTCGAGCCAGGTGCGCAGCAGCGCCTCGTCCGCGCAGGTCTGCACCAGGAGCCGCGCGCCGATCAGCCGATGTCCGGGGGCGGTGGCCCCGTCATACAGCCGGCGGGCCGCGGCGGCCACCCGCCCTTCGGCGTCCGGCTGCTCGGCAGGCGGCAGGAAGATCGGGATGAGTCGCGAAACCATATGCGCGCCAACGCGGTTGAGCACCGAGTCACTGGTCTCGCGCTCCCACGCCGTGTCGAAGGTCGCGAGCAGGTGCCGAGGGTCGATGCGCGCCTCGTGCATACCGTCGATGAGGGCCAGCCAAAGCACCGCGCGCGCCTGCCCGTCGGGGACCGTCGCAAGCCCGGCCGGCAGATTGGCGAGCGTTTCCGGGTCGAGGCCGCTCACGGCCCAGGTGAGGTCGGCGGCATTCGGGACGACGATCTCGGCGCGAGGCGCATCAACCAATTCGGGCCACTTGCGGGTCGGCCGGTCGATCGTGCCGGTGACTCGGAAAACCTCCTGCGCGCCGGTGAAACCCGCGACATCAAAGGTATGCGGACGGCTCACCTTCTCCGCCCCCGGCGGCAGCATCCGGGTCACCCGGCCGGTGTCCTGGTGCACATGGAGCGCGTCAATGCCGGCGGTCTCCAGCCAGACGGCGCTCCACTGCGCGAGATCCACACCGGACGACTCCTCCATCGCCCGCAGGAAGTCAGCGAGGTCAGCATTGCCGAAGCTGTTGCGCTGCAAGTGTTTCCGCACGCCGGCCAGGAAGGCGTCATCGCCGATGTGCACGATGAGCTGACGCAGCACGGCGCTGCCCTTGGCATAGGAGATGCCGTCGAAATTGTTCAACGCCGCCTGCGCATCGAGCGCCGGCACGCCAGCGACCGGATGGGTTGAGGGCGAGCGCTCCGCCGAGTGTCCCCAGAGCCGGCGCGCCATCGTCGAGTCGACCCAGGCGTCGGCAAAAGACGTCGCCGCGACCATTGCCCGGTGCGCGAGATATTCGGCGAAGGACTCGTTGAGCCACAGGTCGTCCCACCAGGTCATCGTCACGAGATCGCCGAACCACATATGGGCCATCTCGTGGGCGATGGTGTTGGTGCGGGTCAGCACCTCATCGCGGGTCGCCGCACCGCGATAGAGATAGGTGTCGCGGATCGTGACACAGCCCGGATTCTCCATCGCCCCCGCGTTGAACTCCGGGCAGAAGACCATGTGATAGTCCCCGAAGGGATAACGGATCCCGAAGAGATGGTGGTAGTAGTCGAGGAAGGCGGCCGTGTCTCCCAGGAGCGAATCTGCTTGCCGCTCAAGGGCATCCGCCAGGGAAGCGCGCGCATGCATCCCGAGACGGATGCCATCGTGCTCGCGCTCCACGCTGACCCAGGGGCCGGCGCAGATCGTCACGAAATAGGTCGCGAGCGGCGGCGTGGGTGCGAGCACCCAGCGGCCGTCGGCCCCGCGCGTCGCGGCACCATTGCCCACCACGCGCCAGGTATGCGGAGCGCGCACGGTCACCTCATAGGGCGCCTTGAGGTCCGGCTGGTCGAAACACGCGAAGACGGTCGGCGCGGCGTCGAGGAAGAGGTGGCCATAGACATAGACCTGCTCATCCGCCGGATCGACGCTGCGGTGCAGGCCGGAGCCGTCGCGGCTGTAGGCCATCGTCGCCTCGACGAGCAGCACATTGCGCTCGGCCAGATCCTCCAGCGGCAGCCGGCCATCGGCAATGGAGTCCGGGTTGAGCGAGCGTCCGTTCAGCTCGATCCGCTCGACCGAGACGGCGCGCAGGGCGACGAAGCTCGCCTGCGCGAGCGCCTCGAAGTGGATCTCGGTGCGCGAGCCGAAGTGCTGCTCCCCGTGGTCCAAGTCAAGATCCACGACCATCCGGGTCACCCGGATGGCGGCGGCGCGGTCGGCTGCTTCGGTGCGGGTCAGACTGGGCATCGGGCCCATCCTGCCTGGCCGGGGCCGCCCGCAGGGGTGGAAGCGGGCGACGATCCGGCGGGCATCGGGCTGAAGGCGTTCAGGCTCAGGCGCGCCGCTGCATACCCGAGGCCATCGCCTCGAGGCGAGCGATCCGCTCGCCCATCGGCGGGTGAGTGGCGAAGAAGCGCGAGACGTCCTGGGCGCGGAAGGGGTTGGCGATCATCATGTGCGAAGCGTTGACGACCTGCGGCGTGGGCGCCAGTGGCGCCCGGCGCGTGCCGGTCTCCAGCTTGCTCAGCGCGGAGGCGAGGGCCAGCGGGTCGCCGGTGAGCTTGGCGCCGTCCTCGTCCGCGTCATACTCCCGGGTCCGGGAGATCGCCATCTGGATGATCATCGCGGCGAAGGGGGCGAGCAGCGCCATCCCGAGCATCGCGAGCGGGTTGGGGCGATCCTCATCCGAGCCGCCCCCGAAGAACATCGCCATCTGGGCGACAGAGGTGATGACGCCGGCGATCGCCGCGGCGACCGAGCCGGTCAAGATGTCGCGGTTGTAGACGTGCATCAGCTCGTGGCCGAGGACGCCGCGCAACTCGCGCTCGTCGAGCAGTTGGACGATGCCCTCGGTGACGCAGACGGCCGCGTGATTGGGGTTGCGGCCGGTCGCGAAGGCGTTGGGGGCGGCGGTCGGCGAGACATAGAGCGCGGGCATCGGCTTGCCCGCGGCGCTCGAGAGTTCGCGAACGATCCGGTAATAGGCCGGTGCCTGAGCTTCACTGACGGGGTAGGCGCGCATCGCGCGGATCGCGAGCTTGTCGGAGTTCCAGTACGAATAGAAGGTCGTCGCCAGACCGATGAGCGCGAACAGCCAGATGTAGCGGCCGCTGCTGATGAGCGAACCCATCCCGAGCAGCAGCACCCAGATGAGGCCGAAGAGTCCAGCGGTCTTCAGACCGTTGAAGTGGTTGTGCATGTCTCGTCCAACGCCGCCTTAAGGTCGTTTCGTTCCCGGTCCCGACCGTACCGCGAGGAGGGGCGCCGTCGCAGTCAGCGCGCCAGGCCGAGGGCGAGGCCGGGGACGAGCGAGAGGAGCACGAGGGCGGCGGCGAGCAGCAGCAGGGCGATGCGCAGGCCGGGGTCGAGCCGTGGGGCAGGCGCGGACTCGGCGGTGTCCCCGGGCGTGATCGAGGGGGCGGGGCGCACGGCATACAGCAGCCACCGCAGGTAAACCGCGATGCCGAGGACGATATTGGCGACGAGGACCGCGACGAGCCACCACTGGCCGGTCGCCACGACTGGCGCGATGGCGACGATCTTGGCGACGACGCCGAGCACGGCCGGCGGGAGGCCGGCGAGGGTGAGCAGGCCGAGCCCGAGCACGATCGCGAGCAGCGGGCTGCGCCGCGCGAGCCCGAGGTATGCCGTGAGCGAGCGTTCCCCGGCTCCCTCGGCGCGCGGGTGGACGGCGGCGGTCACGGCGAAGACGGCGAGCGAGCCGACGACATACACGAGCAGGTAGGCGACCGACGCGCTGACCGCGGTCGGGGTGAGCATGGCGAGCGGCGCGAGCACCCAGCCGGCTTGCCCGATCGTCGACCACGCGAGGAGGCGGACCGGATCGTCCATGCGCAAGGCGAGCAGATTGCCGAGCGTCATCGACGCGGCGGCGAGCACCCCGATGACGAGGCGGATGGAGTCGCCGTCATCGCTACCCGCCGCCGTCACCGACACGAGTGGGCCGAGGATGACGATCGCCGCCCCCACGGCCGCGGCCTTCGAGACGGTCGCGAGATAGGCCGCGATCGGTTCGTCCGCGACGACAAACGCCTGCGGGGTCCAGGTGTGGAAAGGCACCGCGGACAGCTTGAAGCCGAGGCCGGCCAGGAGGAACAGGATCGCCAGGAGAAGCACGCGATGCCGCTCCGGATAGTCGAATGCCACCCGCAGGGTGTCGGTGGAGAAGCTGACATCGCCCGTCGCCAGCACCCACAGCCCGATGCCGACGCAGAGCAGGGCGAAGGAGGTCAGCGACACCATAAGCAGCGACAACGCACCGCCCTCGGCCCCGCGGCCGCGGCTGAGCGCGACCAGCGCGACGGCCGGCAAGGTCGCCAACTCGATGGCGACCAGCCAGGTGGGCAAGTCGCGGGCGGCGACGACCATCGCGGCGCCGGTCGTCGCGGCGAGGACGAGGGCGACGGTGACGGCGGGGCCACCGCGCTGTATACGGTCCAGGTGCCGGGTGCCGGGGCCGAGCATGAGCAGCACGAGCAGGCTGCCGGCGAGCGCGATGAGCTGCAGTGTCAGACCGGTCGGGCCGGTCTCATAGAAGCAGCGGCCATCTGGGCCGGGCAGACACAGAGTGCGGGTCGCGGTGGCGGTGGTGACGGCATATGGCAGCCCGCCGAGGCCGGCCCCAAGCGCGGCGAGACCGATCGGCAGGTGCAGTCCGCGGGCCCGAGGCGCCAGGGCATCGACGATCAGGACCAGCAGCGCACCGAGGGCCGGCGCGAGCACGGGAGCCAGCACCCGCCAGTCGATCGAGATCAGGCTGGTCGTCATCGAAGGACACCCCCGAAGGGCGTGGGGCCGGAGAAGATCAGATAGGGCATCAGGCCAAGCACGATGATCGCGATCGCGAGCACCGCCATGACGAGCGCCTCCACCGGCGTGACGTCACCGGCCCGGTCCCGCGACGCCGCGTCGCCCATCCAGATCAGCTTGGCGACGCGCAGGCTGTATGCCGCCGCGAGCACCGCCCCGAGCGCTGCCGCGACGGCCAGGCCGCGCATCACCATGGCATTCGGGGGCCCGGCAGTCAGCGCGATCTGGATGCCATCAATCTGGAATAGCCCGTCCAGGGGGCTGTAGGCGAACCAGCCGACCCGCTCGGCGTCCTGCAGCCACACGATGGGTGCCGCAGCGCCGCTGCCTTGCGGATTCCACGCGGACGCGATCGCGAGGAACTCCCCCCAGAAACCGGCCAGTCCGGGCAGGCCGAGACTGCCGGCGAGACCGACCATCAGCGCCAGGCCTAGGCCGGGCCAGGATTCGCGCAGGGCCGGTCGCACGACGCCGAGGTCGACGCTGCCCCACCGGTCTTTCAGTGCGCCCACGACGAAGAAGAGCAGGGCCGAGATGACCCCGTGGGCGACATTGGCGATTAGCGCGGCCTGCAACCCGAGGCCGGATCCGGTGCCGAGCGCGAGGGCGACGAAGCCCATGTGGGCCACCGACGAATAAGCGATGAGCCGTTTCAGGTCCCGCTCGACCAGGCAGATCAGCCCGCCCCAGAGGATGCCGACCACGCCGAGTGTGGCGAGCAGCGGCCCCAGGCGCGCAAAGCCGTCCGGGGTGAGCGCCAACGGCAGGCGGATCAGACCATAGGTGCCCATCTTCAGCAGCACCGCCGCGAGCAAGACCGAACCGGCCGTGGGCGCGATCGTGTGCGCCGGCGGCAGCCAGGAGTGGAACGGGAAGACCGGCACCTTGACCACCAGCCCGATGACCAGCAACAACGCAATAGACAACTGGGTGTCCGAGGTCAGGCCGGCCGCGAGGACCTGGCGCATGTCGGAGGTGCCGGCCTGCCCGACCAGAGCCAGGATCCCGGTGAGCATGATGCTCGAGCCGAGGGCGGTGTAGAGCACGAACCGGATCGCCGCCTCGCGACGCAGGACCGGGTCGTGGTCGTCGCCGAACCGGTGGATCAGCACCCACATCGGGATCAGCACGATCTCGAAGGCGATGAAGAAGACGATCAGGTCCCGCGTCCAGAAAGTCGCCAGGGCGCCGAGTTCGACGAGGAGCAGCAGGCCGTAGTAGAGCCCCGCCGACCCACCGGCCGGCCGGTGCCGCAGACCGTGCAGCACGACGAGGACGGTGATGCTCGCGGTCAGCAGTGCCAGCGGCGAACTGATCTGGTCGGTCGCGAAGTTCGCGCCGATTCCCCAATCCGTCACCCACGAACGCTCGATGCGCGCGCCGGAGGCCGCCGCGGCAATCGCGGCGACCAGCGCGCCGGCGGCCGCCGCGAGCGCGAGAAAACCGGCTGCCCCGGCGTTGATCCGGCGCGAGCCGATGATGAGCAACGAGCCGACAACGGCCGGCAGCACCATCGCGATGATCAGCCCCACAGCGCCACCCCCGCGACCGCGAGCAGTCCGAGCACGACCCACACGAGGTCGGTCGAGACGCGCTCCTTGGCGTGGCTCCAGTCGGCGCCGCGACCGGTGAGGGAGGCGACCCAGCCGGGGGCACGGACATAGGTCTCGACGACCTCGCGGTCGACGAAGGCGGCCAGCCGTGCGAGCGCCAGCACCGGCACCGCGACCACCTTGAGGTATGCGGCGCCGAATCCGTTGCTCGCCAGCGTCATCAGCCGGGCCGGTGGCCGACTGTCGTCGGGCCGCAGATACCACCCGACGACGACGCCGGTGCCGATCAGCAGGACGCTGAGCGCAAGCAGGCCGACGCTGACGTGGCCAGGATCGAGCGGACCGAGAAGGAAGACCAGCCCGCCCGCCAAGGTGGCCGCCGCCAGCGCGGCCAGGGTGAGCTTGACCAGGGGTCCGGCATCGCGGTGACCAGGCGCCTGCGGCGCCGACGGTCGCGCCGCCGAGCCCGCCCGCCGGCCCGCGACGATCTCGTACGCGCGGGTGGCATAGGCCGCCGTCATCGCCACCGTCACCAGCAGGGCGACGGTGACGATGCCCTGCCGCAGGCCCGGTCCGTCACCTCCGATCCACGCGGCGACATCGATGACATGCTCTTTGGAGATGCCGCCGACGGTGAGCGGCACGCCGGCGAGGGAGATCAGGCCGAGACCCCAGACGGCCTTGGCGAAGGTCGAGTCGGCGCCGATGCCGTCGAGATCGCGGGCGGCGGTGGACCCGGCGAGCACGGCCAGCCAGCCGACCGTGAGGAAGAGCAGCGCCTTGAAGATGGCGTGCGAGAACAGGTGCCCGGCCGCTGCTGCCGAGCCGTCATCGACGGTGGCGGCCACCGCGAGGGGGCTGAGCATGACGGCCACCTGGCTGATCGTCGACCACGCGAGGATCCGCTTGACGTCGGTCTGGAAGAAGGCGGTGAAGGCGGCATAGATCATCGTCGCGGCGGTCGCCACGGCCAGGACCCACAAGGCCACCGGGGCCTCGAAGAGCACCGGGTGCAGCGCGGTCAAGACCCAGGTGCCGGCGGCGACCATGGTTGCCGCGTGGATGAGGGCAGAGGCCGGTGTCGGGCCCTCCATCGCGTCGATCAGCCAGTCCTGGAAGGGAATCTGGGCGGACTTGCCGAGGACACCGATGACGAGCGCCGTCATCGCGAGATTGATGAGCGCGGTGTTCGGGCCCAGGCATGACCCGGTGTCCGGGCACGCCCCGGCCACGCTGGAGGTGACGCGCGAGAGATCGCTCGATGCACCCAAGACCTGCTCGAGATCGCTGGAGCCGGCCAGCGCGATGAGGGCGACGATGCCGATGACGAAGGCGGCGTCGGCGAGCCGGGTGACGAGGAAGGCCTTGTATGCCGCCCGCCGGGCCGACCCCTTGCGGCTCCAGTGCCCGATGAGCAGATAGGAGCACCAGCCCATGACCTCCCACCCGATGAGGGTGAGGATCAGGTCGCGGGAGACCACGAGCAGCAGCATCGCCGCGGCGAAGAGGCTGACGGTGGCGGCGAAGGCCGGTTGGCGGTCGTCGTCGTGGAGATACCAGCCCGCGAAGACCTGCACGGCGAGCACGACGAGCAGCACGGTGGCCGCGATCGTCACGACGACCGGGCCGGTCGCGATCCGCGCCGGGAAGAGGGTGAGTTCGTCGGATAGGCGCGGGTCGGAGGTGCGCAGCACCGGCAGGGCGTATGCGCCGTGCGCTCCCCAGAGCGCTGCCACCCCCAGCCCCGCCGCGGCCAGGGCCACGACCTGGGCCAGGCCGGAGGCGACCCGCCGGCTCGCCAAACCAGCAGCCAGGACCGCAGGAGCGCCGGCTGCGAGGACGAGGAGGGCGAGCGCGAGGAGGTGGGGGGCGGTCATACGTGCCCCTCGGGGTGCGCCGGCGCCGCGCTGGTGACGGAGATGTCGATGCTGTCGCGCCGGCGGAAGACGGCCACGATGACGGCGAGCGCCAGGACGACCTCGGCCGCGGCGATCGTGATGACGAAGAGCGTGAGGATATTGCCGCCATGCCACCGGTCCCCGCCGACGGCGCCCGCGGTGATCAGCAGCAGCCCAGCCCCGGCCAGCATCAGCTCGATGCCGATGAGCACGAGCACGGCGTTCCGGCGGGCGAGCACACCATAGGTGCCGATCCCGATGAGGGCGGCGGCGACGGCATACGGCAGGGCCAGGTGGATCACGAGGGGCCTCCGGTCTGGCCGCCCGCGAGCCGGGAGACGCTGAAGGCGCCGATCAGCGCGATGAGCAGCAGCAGCGAGATGGCCTCGAAGGGCCAGACCCAGGTGCCGAAGAGATCGCCCGCCAGCGCCGAGGAATCCACCGGCGTCCGCGCGACCGCCTCACGGCCGGCCAGCGGCAGCAGCACCGCGAGGAGCAGTGCCGAGACGCCCGCGCCGAGGACGGCCGCGAGGGCGCGGTGCAGCCGGGAGGTCGAATGCTCGGCGCTCGGGCCGATGGGGGCACGGGTGAGCATGAGCGCGAAGATGACGAGGACGACAACCGCCCCGACATACACCAGCACCTGCACGAGCGCGACGAGCTCGGCACCCAGGACGAGATAACAGCCGGCCAGACCACCGAGGCTGAGCACCAGCCAGAGGGCGGAATGGACGAGTTGGCGCGTGGTGACCGCCAGCAGGGCCGCCGCGATCGTCACCGCGCCGGTGGCGAGGAAGGCGATATCGAGGCTGGTCACGACCCCTCGTCCCCCGCGGGCGGTGGCGCGGGGCGGGGCGCCCGCTCGGGTCGCGCGTCCCTTGCAACCAGGCCGGGCGTCGCGGGACGGGCAGCCCCGGCAGCCCCGCCACCGACGACACGCGGACCGCGCGCGGGAGCCCGCTGAGACGCGACCTCCGGCACCTCGGCGGCGCCGGGATCGGGCGCCGGCGGCACGGGCACGCTCTCGACCCAGGACTCCAGCCGGTCCTTCTCGTGCAGCAGGTCGCGGATGTCCAGCTCGGCATACTCGAACTGCGGGGACCAGAAGAGCGCATCGAAGGGGCACACCTCGACGCAGATGCCGCAGTACATGCACAGCGAATAGTCGATCGCGAAGCGGTCCAGCACATTGCGCTGCCGGTCGCGGCCACCGGGCGTCGTCGCCGGGACCGTCTCCTTGTGCGCGTCGATATAGATGCACCAGTCGGGGCACTCGCGTGCGCAGAGCATGCACGAGGTGCAGTTCTCGGCGAGCAGGGCGATGACCCCGCGCGTGCGGGCAGGCAGCTCGGGGCGGTGGTGGGGGTATTCCTCGACCTGGGTATGCCGTGTCAGGGTGCGCGCCGTCGTGGCCAGACCCTTGACCAGGCCCGGCACGATGCCCTTGCGCTCGCTCATCCCGCCACCTTAGAGAACCACTCCGACAGCGGTGATCGCCAACTGCAGCAGCGCGATCGGGATCAGCCACAGCCAGGCCAGCCGCTGCAATTGGTCCTCGCGCAGCCGCGGCCAGGAGACCCGCAGCCAGATCAGGATCAAGGCGATGAGGAAGCCCTTGCCGAAGGTCCACGCCCAGCCCAGCCAGTCGTCCAGCGGGCCGCGCCAGCCGCCGAGGAAGAGCACCGCGAAGAGCAGGGAGAAGAGCACGATCCCGGCATACTCACTGAGCAGGAAGAGCGCGAAGCGCAGGCCGGTGTATTCGGTGTAGGGCCCGAAGACGATCTCGCTGTCGGCGATCGGCATATCGAAGGGCGGGCGCTGCAGTTCCGCGACGGCTGCGGTGAGGAAGACGAAGGCGCCCGGCAATTGCCACAACAGCCACCACGGGCTCCACGCCTCGACGATGCCGCCGAGCGAGAGGGTGCCCGCGGCGAGCGCGACGGAGGCGACGGCGAGGATCATGGGCAGTTCATAGGCCAGCAATTGGGCGGCACTGCGCAGGGCACCGATGAGGGCGTACTTGTTCGCGCTGGCCCAGCCGGCCATCAAGGTGCCGAGGACCCCGATGCTGGTGGCCGCCATGACGAAGACCAGGCTCGCGGGCGCCTCCACCGCGGCATAACCCGGGTGCAGTGGGATCGCCGCCAGCGCGAGCAGATAGGGCACCATCGCGAGCATTGGGGCGAGCCGGAAGACCTGCTTGTCGGCGGCCGCGGGGACCAGATCCTCCTTCTGGACGAACTTGACCCCATCGGCGACCAGCTGCGCCCAGCCGTGGTAGGCCCCGGCATACATCGGGCCCAGCCGGCCCTGCATGTGCGCCATCACCTTGTGCTCGGTCTGCCCGACGAGCAGGGGCAGCACGAGCAGCATCGCCAGCGAGGACGCGGCGCGCAGGATGAGTTCGAGGGCGCTCATCGCGGCCCCCACTCCGGCGGCGGGACACCGGGCGGCTGCATCTTTCGGCGGCCGGGCCCGCCCGTATGCGGTTGGCCCGGCTCCTTCGCGCCCGGCCAGTCCTTGGCCACCCGGGCCGCGAGATAGAAGTCCTTGCGCAGCGGGTGGCCCTCGAAGCCGTCGGGCAGCAGCAGCGGGCGCAGGCCGAGGCCGGTGCCGTCGTCGAAGCCGCTGATCGCGAGGCCGAACATCTCGTGCGTCTCACGTTCGTGCCAAGCGGCGCCGGCGAAGATGCCGGTGAGACTGGGCAGTTCGCCGCCCTCGGGGACGCGGGTGGTGAGCAGCAGGCCGCGCAGGGCGCGGGGGGCCACGGCATACAGGTGGAGCGTGACCTCGAAGGCCGGCGGCTCATCGGCCGTGCGATCGACGGCGCTGAGCCAGTCGAAGAAGTCGAAGCCTTCGTCGCGGGCAGCCTGGGCCGCCGCGGCCCACTCGGCCACGGGCACCTCGCGCCGCTCGTCGGTCACCCGCCCACCCTAGTCACGGGTGCCCGGCCGCGCCCGATCCCACACCGGCACACACGCGCTGGGCCTGATCTCGGACAGATCCGCCGCCGTGTCATCCGAAACGAGGGCTGTCGCCGGGGGCTCCCCCAGGTTTAGTCTCTTGCGGAGACGGTCCGCCGGGGCCGCGGAGGAGGCCCCGACAGCGCGTGGTTGGACATCCTGCATCGAAGCATCCGTCAGGGAACGGCCCGGCGCGGCGGGCGGCCTGGGCGCTGCTGGCCGCGGTGGCGGTCCTGATCGGCCTGGCGTCGCCGGCCATGGCGGGCGACACCCGGCCGCCGACCACCCCGACCAACCTGCGGTCGGCACCCGGCGTCTCCACCGTCGCGCTGACCTGGACGGCCTCGAAAGACAATGTCGGCGTTCGCTATTACCTCGTCACCGTGGGCGGGCAGACCCGCAGGCCGACCGCGACCAAGATCAGCGTCGGCAACCTCAAACCCGCCACCCGCTACACCGCGACGGTCCGGGCCGTCGACGGCGCGGGCAACCGATCCCGGCCCGTCAGCGTCACCGTGACGACCCTTCCTGCCGGGGCGGTCGACACCATCGCCCCGACGCCGCCTGGACCTGTCGTCGTCGGGGCGACCACCGCGACCAGCGCCCAGCTCACGTGGGGCGCGGCGAGCGACAATGTGGGGGTCACGGCATACCTCGTGACGCCGAGCGGCCTGCCGACGACCACCGTCTCGGGCACGGACACGACGCTCACCGGGCTGAGCCCGGACACGACATACACCATCGCCGTGGTGGCGCGCGACGCGGCGGGGAACCTCTCTGCGCCGGTCACCGCCGAGGTCCGCACGCCCGGGACACCAGCCGATGTCACGGCTCCGAGCCCACCGACCGGGCTGGTCGCCACGGGTGTCACCACGGGCGGCGCCGAGCTGGCGTGGGTCGCGTCGATCGATGCCGTCGGCGTCACCGGATATCGGGTGACCGTCGACGGCCGCACCCTGGAGGTCACCGCGCCTGCCGCGTCCCTCTCCGGCCTCGAGGAGGCGCGCACGTATGCCGTGTCCGTCGTGGCCGTCGACGCCGCCGGCAATCTCTCGGCACCGGGGACCGTGAACTTCCGCACACCCCAGTCCCCCGACGTGACCGCACCGAGCGCCGCGACCGTGTCGGTCGTGCCGGGCACCACCAGCGCCGCGGTGGTCGTCGGCGGCGCGAGTGACGATCGTGCCGTCCTGCGCTATTGGGTCATGGTCGGTGGCCAGACCCTGCAGGCGGGCTCGGCCGGCACGGTGGTCGCCCGGGGGTTGGCGCCCGCGACGGCCTACACCGTCAAGGTGGTGGTGCGCGACCCGGCAGGCAACGAGGCCCCGCCGACCACCGTCGACTTCACGACGAAGTCAGCCACGCCCGGCCCGGACGTTCAGGCCCCCGAAACCCCGGCCGACCTCGGCGTGGTTGCCGGCAGCACGGCCCTGACCGTGCGCTGGGCGCCGGCCGCCGATGACGTCGAGGTCGACCACTACGAGGTCACGGTCGGTGACGATACGCTCGCGGTGCCGACCCCGAGCGGCGCGGTCGAAGGACTCAGCCCGGACACGACATACCCGGTGCGCGTCAGCGCGGTCGACGCGGCGGGCAATGTCTCGGCTCCCGCGCAACTCACGGTGACCACCCGGCCGGCGCCGGCCGCACGGGGGCTCGCCGGCAATATCGCGTGGTTCGGCAAGGGGACGACCCGCGCCAGCATGGACGAGGCCCTGGCCTCGCCGCTGATCGACGGGCTGTCGGTCTTCGCGCGGTGGGGGGACCTGACCCAGGACGGCACGAGCTTCGACTTCAGCTTCTTCGACACCGCCCGCAGCGCGGCGGCCGCGGCCGGGAAGCCGTGGAAGGGCATGATCGTCCTCGGGGTCGCGGGCAAGGGGATGCCGGCCCATGTCCTGGACGCCCTGCCCGCGAACGAGAGGATCACCATCGGTGGGGAGACCTTCCCGGTCTTCTGGTCCGAGTCGACGCACCAGGCTGCCGTCGCGATGCAGCGCGCGGTGGCGCAGCGCTACGGCTCCGATCCCAATCTCGTGCAGTGGCGCGTGACCGGGCTGTGGTCCGTCAACGGCGAGCCATGGTTCTTGGGCGGCGCGACGGGCCGCCAGACCTGGCTGGCGACCTACCGGCTCACCCATCCTGGGGCCACCATCGAGGACCTGCGGACCGCATATGACGCCTACGAACGGCAGATCTGGTCCGACGCCGCGGGGCTATGGCCCGCTCGGGTGCGCCTGTCACAGGCCGCCGGTGATGCCATCGGGGACACGGACACCCTCGTCCCCGTGGGCGATCCGGCCCGGCACCCGCATCGGCTGGCGACCTGGTCGGCCGTCCGTGCCGAGCTGGGCGAGCGGATGGTGGGGCAGTTCAATGGCGTCGACGACGGGATCGGTGCCGCGGGCTATGGCGTGTGGTTGCCCGCCGCCTTCGGACCGGCCGGACGCTATCCCGGGCGGATCGGGGCACAGGCGATCGGGGGCGTCTCGCAGGACACCCGCCTGACCGCCGAAAGCTTCCGGGAGATGACCCGGCTGCTGACCGAGCGGGGCTACTCATATGGCGAGCTCTATGGCACCGATGTGCTCTATGCGCTGCGTGGGGTGACCCCCGAGGCGCGTTCGCTGCGCGAGACTCTCGCCGGCTATCACGGTGCCTGGCGGCCGTGATCAGCCGGTGAGCGCAATGTCCGTGCGCAGGTAAGGCAGACCTACGATGGACCCCATGCCTGGCAAGACCCAACTCGATCGCGTCGTCATCCGCTTCGCCGGGGACTCCGGCGACGGTATGCAGCTGACCGGCGACCGCTTCACCGCCGAGACCGCGGCTCTGGGCAACGACCTGTCGACGCTGCCGAACTTCCCGGCCGAGATCCGCGCGCCGCAGGGCACGCTGCCGGGCGTCTCGTCCTTCCAGGTGCACTTCGCCGACCACGATGTGCTCACCCCCGGCGATGCACCCGATGTGCTGGTGGCGATGAATCCCGCTGCCCTGAAAGCGAATCTGCCCGAGGTGCCGCGCGGCGCGACGATCATCGCGGACAAGGACGAGTTCTCGACGCGCAATCTGAGCAAGGTCGGCTATGCCACCAATCCGCTCGAGGACGGCTCGCTGGAGTCCTGGCATGTGCATCCCGTGGCGCTGACGAGCATGACGGTGGAGGCGCTCGCGGCATACCCCTCCTTGACGCGGAAGGAGAAGGAACGCGCGAAGAATATGTTCGCGCTCGGGCTGTTGTCGTGGATGTATTCGCGGCCGACCGACGGCACCCGCGCCTTCCTTCAGGGCAAATTCGGTGCCAAGCCGGACATCCTCGGCGCCAACCTCGCGGCGCTGGACGCCGGCTGGAACTATGGCGAGACGACCGAGGACTTCGTCTCCTCCTATGAGATCGCGCCGGCGCCGATGGCGAGCGGCACCTATCGCAATGTCACCGGCAACACCGCGCTCTCCTATGGCCTGGTCGCCGGCGCGCACCGGGCCGGCCTGCAGGTGGTGCTCGGGTCCTATCCGATCACCCCGGCCTCCGACATCCTGCACACCCTCTCGGGACTCAAACGCTATGGCGTGATGACGCTGCAAGCCGAGGACGAGATCGCCGGCATCGGCATCGCGCTCGGCGCGGCCTTCGGCGGCAAGCTCGGGGTGACCTCGACGTCCGGTCCGGGTGTCGCGCTCAAATCGGAAACCATCGGGCTCGCCGTCTCGCTCGAACTGCCGCTGATCGTCGTCGACGTCCAGCGCGGCGGCCCGTCGACCGGGCTGCCGACCAAGACCGAGCAGGCCGACCTGCTGCAGGCGATGTATGGCCGCAATGGCGAGGCCCCGGTGCCGATCGTCGCGCCCTGCTCGCCGACCGACTGCTTCGATGCAGCGGTCGAGGCGGTGCGGATCGCGACGACCTATCGCACGCCGGTCATGCTGCTCTCCGACGGCTATCTCGCCAATGGCGCCGAGCCGTGGCAGTTGCCGGAGATCGCCGAATTGCCTGATCTGCGTGTCGATTTCGCGTCCGGGCCAAATGCCGAAGATGCCAAGGGCGCGCCGGTCTTCCAGCCCTATCTGCGGGACCCGAACACCTTGGCCCGCCCGTGGGCGGTGCCCGGCACGCCGGGATTGGAGCACCGGATCGGCGGCATCGAGAAGGCTGATGTCACGGGCAATATCTCCTATGACCCCGACAACCACGAGCGCATGACCCACCTGCGCCAGGCCAAGATCGACGGCATCACGGTGCCCGATGTCGAGGTGATCGACCCGAGCGGCGAGGCGCGCCTGCTCGTCCTCGGCTGGGGCTCGACGTATGGGCCGATCGCTGCCGCCGCGCGCACCGCCCGCGCCAATGGGGTCGCCGTCGCCACGGCGCACCTGCGCCACCTCAACCCCTTCCCCGCCAACCTCGGTGGGGTGCTGCGGGATTACGAGAAGGTGCTCGTCCCCGAGATGAACGCCGGCCAGCTCGCGATGCTGGTGCGGGCGAAGTACCTCATCGATGCCCAGTCGTATGCCCGGGTCCGCGGGGTCCCCTTCACCACGGCCGAGCTGGTCGAGGCGATCACCGCCCTGGCGGGCTGAGCGACTTCAGGGCAGGTGGCCGACCGGCCACGTCTGGTCCGGCTCGAGGTTGATGTCACGCGACGCTGCGGCGGCCGCGTGCCTGCCTAGCATTTTCGCGCAGTGGGCCCGTGACAGATCCGCGACAGACCTGCCACGTTAGCTGACGGTCATGACCACCACACCCCGCACTCGTGTCCGCACCGCGCTCCTCCCAGCCGGTCCGGTGCGCCTGATGAGCCTGGCCGGCGGGGAGATCGAGCCGGTGCGCCAGGTGTTCGCCGGCCTGTCGCCGGCGTCGCGGTGGCTGCGCTTCCATACCGGTATGCCGTCGGTGCCGGAGCGTTACCTGCGCCAGCTGGCGACGGTGGTGCCCGGGGAGCGGCACGTCGTCGTGGCGCTCGCGGGCGGCGAGGCGGTCGGGCACGGCGAGTTCACGCGGGAGCGCGGCGAGCCGGCCCGCGCCGAGATCGCCCTGGCCGTGCACGACAGCTGGCACGGCCGCGGCGTCGGGCTCGCGCTCATCAGCGAGCTGGCCGCCCTCGCTGCGGCGCTCGGCATCGACGAGTTCACCTGCTCCACCCTGCGCGAGAACACCCCGGTCAGGGCGTGGCTGCGCCGCTGTGGCGCCACGGTGCACGGCGACGGCGTCGACTTCCGGTTCGATGTGGCGGCCCTGCTCGCCGCGGTCCGCGAGCACGGACCGCACGCCGTCGCCGCACACCCGCCGGCCAGCGCCCCGCGGACCGAGAGCTCGGAAAGGTCAACCGCCTGCGCGTGAGGCGCGTGGATGCTTTCATGGGCCTGATGGACTTCCGTGTGCTCGGCACCTTGAGCGCCGGCGACGCCAGGGCCAACCCCCGGGGCCAGCGGGCGCGAGATGTCCTTGCCCTGTTGGTGATCCGGCGCGGCCGGCCGGTCAGTCCGGAGGTCATCCTCGACACCGTCTGGGAGGAGGAGGCCACCCGACTGGACACCTCGGTGGTCCACACCGTCATCGCCCGGCTACGCCGCAGCCTCGGCGCCGACTCCATCACCCGACAGGATGCCGGCTATCAACTGGCGACCGGCGCCCAGGTGGATGCCGACGAGTTCACCCGCCTCGTCACCAGCGCCCGCTCGCTCGTGCCGGAGCACCAGCACCGCCTGGTCGACCTGCTGCGATCCGCCCTGGCCCTCTGGTCCGGACCGGAGGCCTTCGGTGGCGTCAGCGAGGCGCTGGTCGCCACGGAACGCCCCCGGCTGCACGAACTTCGCGACGGCGCCGCAGAGCAGCTCGCGGAGCGGCTGCTCTGCGGGGACGATCCCGCCGGAGTCGCGGATGCCGTGACCTTGATGAGCGAGCTGACCGGCCGCGAGCCGCTGCGCGAGCACGCTCACGAGTTGCTCATGGAGGGTCTCTATCGCTCCGGTCGGCAGGCCGAGGCCCTGGGCGTCTTCGAGCACCTGCGCCGCGCCCTGCGCGACGAGCTCGGCATCGATCCCAACCCGGACGTCATCGCGATGCACGCTCGAATCCTGGCTCAGGACAACGACTTCCATCAACGGGCCACCAGGCGTCCGATCGCACGCCGCGGATCTGCGCCCCTTCCCACCACATCGATCATCGGCCGGGACGACGAGTTGCGCCAGATTGCCCAGCTGCTCGACGCCGGACGGCGGCTCGTGACGATCGTCGGCCCCGGGGGCGTGGGCAAGAGCCGCCTGCTGATGGAATACGCCCGCAGCCTGCCCGGTCAGACGAACCTGGTCTATGCCGAATTGCCGTGCGTGAGCGGAGCGACCCTTGCCGACGTCTGCGAGACCCTCGCCCGGGCGGCCGGCATCACGCTCGCTGCCGCGGCGCCGCTCGACACTCTCGCCGCCGGGCTGCGGGCGAGCGACATCCTGCTCCTGCTCGATGAGGCCGAGTGGTCGCTGACGGCCTGCAGCGTGGTCGTCGACCGGGTGCTGAGCCGATGCCCCGGGGTGCGCGTCGTGGTCACCTCGCGGATGCCGCTGGACCTGACCGGGGAGAGCCTCCTCGCCCTCGGCCCGCTGCCCGCGCCACCTGCGGGCGCGGCGCTCGATGTCCTGATGAGCGCCCCCGCGGTCCGGCTCTTCGTCGACCGGCTCACCGACCACTCGCCAGGCCTGACCCTGTCTGGCGAGGACTATCACCGGGCGGCGGAGATCACCCGCCGGGTGGACGGCCTACCGCTTGCCCTGGAGATCGTCGCCGGCCAGTCGGTGTCCTCCTCGGTCGCCGACCTGCTGGGCCTGGTCGAGGCACCGCTGGACCTCGAAGCGGCCGAGCGGGACCGCGACCAGCGCCAGCGATCACTGCGGGAGACCCTGACGTGGAGCCTTGACCGGCTGCCCGGCCAGGCCCGAACCATGGTGCGCCGCCTGGGCATCTTCGACGGCCCCTTCGACATGGCCGCAGCGCTCGCCGTCGTCGGGCATGTCCAGACCCCCGCCGGGACCGCCGACGTCCGCTCCAGCATCCGCACGCTCATCCGCGAAGCCCAGGTCCAGGTCGACCGACGAGACGGCGCCCTACGGATGCGTCTTCTCCGCACGGTCCAGGCCCTCATGCGCGAGCACTTGGAGGACGCCGGCGAACTCGCTGCGACGGCGGCCCGGCACCGGGAGTGGTATGCCGCCCGGTGGCGCGGGCAGCCGCTCAGCGATTCCATGATCGCCGATATCGCCGCCTCGTATCCCGACTACCTGGGTGCATTGCGCAGCGCCCTCGACACTGGCGACCCGCACACGCTCGGCGATCTCGCCATCGTCTTGTCCCGGTACTGGTTCTTCGCCGAGACCGGCCGAGAGGGCGTCGCCTATGTGCGACGGGCGTTGGCCAGCGGGGCCCTGACGGACCGCCAGATCGCGATTCTGCGACTGCTCGAAGTGGCGCTGTTGCCGCAGGACCAGGGCACCGCCCAACGCGCGACCCTCGATGCGCTCGCCGCCGATCTCGACGACGAGCCCGACTGGCTCGGCCGCTTGCACATCCTGCGCTCGGTCGGCCCCTATGTGCGCGGGGACTTCTCCCGGGCTCTCGCGTGCGCCGAGGAGGCCGTGGCCGTCTCTCGTGAGCGAGCCGAGCACCACCTGCCGGAAGCCCTGGGAGCGTATGCCGTGATGCTGGCCGCCGCCGGCCGCACGGATGAGGCGCTGGCGGCAGGGCAGGAGGCCTGGCGACTGATCGCGGCCAACCCGAGCGCCGTGGACCTGACCCAAGTGGTTCCGAAAGTCGCTCTCGCGCTGATCGATTCAGACCACCCGGCGGAGGCGCTCACGATCCTCGATCGCACGCTGGCGCGGGTGGAGCGAGAGCTCGGTTTGGCGCCGGCCTCGCTGTTCACGACCAACGCGGGGTGGGCGGCGCTCGGCTCGGACCGGCCGGCCCTCGGTCTGCGCCGCTTCGCCCAGTCACTTGCCCACCTCGCGGGTGGCGGCAACCTGTTGGTCACGGGCGAAGTCCTCGCCGGCGCCGGCGCGGCGATGGCCACCATGGGCTGTGCCGGCGCCCGCGAGGTGCTCACGGTCGCCGACGATCACCTCCAGTCGGCGGGAGCGGTTCTCTCGCCGTGGCAGCAAGCGATCGTCCGCGACCGTCGAGCGCTCCTGCCGGAGCCGGACATCGCCATGATCCTCACCACCTCGGGTTTCGAGCGAGCGGCGGCGCTGATCCGCCAGGCGGCGGATCAGCGCCCCGTCGCGTGACCGCGCGGGTGACCGGACGGCATACCCGAGATCTCAGCGGCCGGCCGTCGCCTGCCGCGTGGGCTTGAGCGGACCGAGATTGGCGTAGTCCATGGCGAGGCTGCCACGCTTGCCCGGCTCGACATAGAAGCCGACCCCGACCTGGCCCGAGCGCGCCAGGTCATCCTTGAAGGCGCCGATCTCCGTGCCGTTGACGCTGAAGAAGAAGCTCGAGCCGAGCGTCTGGAGGCGCACGGTGCGATAGCCGCCGCCGGTGCCGATCTCCTTAACCGGCGTGTAGTCCATCAGCTCACGGCGGTTGCCGCGCGCGTCGAAGGCCACGACGAGCGCCTTGCCGTTGTTCGTGTAGCAGAAGTAGTAGCCCGGCAGCCACAGGTCGTCACGGACCCGGCCGGCATTGCCGCGCACGATCAGGCAGTTCGGCGCAGCGCCATCGCTATTGCCGATCCGGTTCATCCGGACCTCATAGTCGAAGTCGTCATAGGTGCCGACATGGGCGACGGAGGAGAAGCGGCCGGACATACCCTGGGAAAAGAGGGTGCCGTCCTTGACCCGCCAGCGGCCGACGACCCCGCGCCACCCCGGCGCATCGAAGTTAAAGGCGTCCCGGAAGTAGGCCCCGTGCGCTCGGCTCGGACCGGAGGTGGCGGCATCGGACATCGACGCAGGCGCCGGCGCGGGTGGCGGCATCATCGTGGCGCCGGCGGCCGACGCGGACAGCACGCCGGCGACAGCAGCGCCGGCGAGAAAGCGAATGGACATCGGTTGACTTCCTTCGTGTGGTGGGTCCGGGCGGGATGTGCCCGGTGACACCACTGTCCGAGGAGGCCCTGTCGCCGATCTGTCACCGGCCCGACGACTCAGCAGACCTTCGTCAAATCCGCACAGCTAGGACGGTGCGCTGATTTGACTAACCTCCGCTAGCAGAGGTTGCTCGACTCAGCAGAGGTTGCTCGACGAGCGGGCGGGTCAGGTCGGCGGCCGAGGCGAGGCGGTGGCCGGCATACCGCTTGGGCACCGACTGGCCGATGCGCTCGGCCGCGATCTTTTCCTGCAATTTCAGGATGCCCTGGAGCAGCGCTTCGGGGCGGGGCGGGCAGCCGGGGACATAGACGTCGACCGGGATGATCGTGTCGACGCCCTTGGTCACCGAATACGAATCCCAGTACGGCCCACCGGAATTGGAGCAGGCGCCGAAGGAGATGACATATTTCGGCTCGGGCATCTGGTCATACAGCCGGCGCACGGCGGGCGCCATCTTGTCGGTCACGGTCCCCGAGACCACCATCAGGTCGGCCTGCCGAGGGCCGGGCGCGAGCGGGATCACGCCGAGGCGCATGAAGTCATAACGGCCCATCGACGCGGCGATGAACTCGATCGCACAGCAGGCCAGGCCGAAGTTGAAGACCCACAGCGAATAGCGGCGTCCCCAGTTGAGCACGACCCGCATCGGCTTCGGCGCGTGCGCCCCGACAGGCCCGACACGGGGGGTGGGCAGATCGACGGCGGCCATCTAGGACCACCGAAGCAGGCCGCGCCGGGCGGCGTGCGCGAGGCCGATGACGATGATGCCGATGAAGACGCCGACCTCGACGAGCGAGGCCGGGCCGAGGTCGCTCCGGGCGACGAGCGCCCACGGGAAGAGGTAGACCGCGTCGACCGCGAAGATGACATAGAGGAAGGCATAGATCAGATAACGCACCTGCGCCTGGGCCCAGCCGGAGCCGATGGGATCGACGCCGGACTCATAGGTCGTGCGGGCCGCGATCGTCCGGACGCGCGGTGCGAACAACCAGCGCGCCGTCATCGCGGCGACGAAAAGCAGCACGCCGGCGCCGAGGACGGCGGCCGCCACGACATACGCGCTCATGCGCCTCACCCTATGACCTGCCCCCGCGGACGGTCCGGAATGCGGCGCGATTTCCGGCCGTCGGACCGAACGCGCGTAAAATCGAACGGTTGTGTGCGGAAATTCGCCGCACGTGTCGAGATGAAGGTCCGCTGGACATGGCAAAACCCTTGGGCACCACGACGCACGAGCACGCCGGATCGGTCGATCTCGGCATGCCGATCCCGCATGGCCTGGACGGGATCCCCCGCCTGGCCGGCGACGCGAAGCTGACCAAGAAGGACTACACCTCCGACCAGGAGGTGCGCTGGTGCCCCGGCTGCGGCGACTACATCATCTTGAGCACCGTGCAGTCCTTCCTGCCCGAACTCGGGCTGCGTAAGGAGAACATCGTCTTCGTCTCGGGCATCGGCTGCTCGAGCCGCTTCCCGTACTACCTCGACACCTATGGCATGCACAGCATCCATGGCCGGGCGCCGGCGATCGCGACCGGCCTGGCGACCTCCCGGCCCGACCTGTCGGTGTGGGTGGTCACCGGTGACGGCGATGCGCTGTCCATCGGCGGCAACCACCTGATCCACGCGCTGCGCCGCAATGTCAATATGACGATCCTGCTGTTCAACAACCGGATCTACGGCCTGACCAAGGGGCAGTACTCCCCCACGAGCGAGCCGGGCAAGATCACCAAGTCGACCCCTGCCGGCTCGGTGGACACCCCCTTCAATCCGGTGAGCCTGGCGTTGGGCGCCGAGGCGACCTTCGTCGCCCGCAGCCTCGACAACGACCGGGCGCACCTGTCGCACATCCTGCGCGCCGCGGCCGCGCACCGGGGCACCGCGCTGGTCGAGATCTATCAGAACTGCCCGATCTTCAATGACGGCGCATTCGATGCGATCAAGGACCGCGACCAGCAGCAGGCCCGCCTGGTACAGCTCGCCGACGGTATGCCGGTCAGCGTCGGCTCCGAGGACGCACGCCAGGTGCTGGTCCGCACCGATGAGGGCAAGCTGGTCTTCGTGCCAGAGGCCGAGGCGACGCCGGAGCGGACGGTCGTGCACAACGCCTCCGATCCCGACCCCAGCCAGCAGTTCGCCCTGAGCCGGATCGATGACGCCTCGATGACGCACGTCCCGATGGGCATCTTCCGGCAGGTCGAGCGCCCGACCTATGACGATCTGGTGCGCGGCCAGATCGACGCCGCGGTCACCACCGCGGGCGGCCCCGCCGGCGACGCCGAACTCGCCGCCCTGATCGCCGGCCGGGACACCTGGACCGTCGCGTGAGCTCAGCCGCATCGGCGGCGGACCAACCCGGCAGATCCGTGAGCGCCGCCGACCAGGCGCGGCGAGGCACGGCATATGGCGTGCTCGCGTATGGCGTGTGGGGCGTCTTCCCGCTCTACTTCCACGCCCTGAAGCCCGCGGGCGCCTGGGAGATCCTGGCCCACCGGATCGCCTGGACGATGCTGCTGTGCCTGATCCTCCTGGCCGTCCGCAAGGACTGGGCGTGGCTGCGGCCGACCCTCGCGGACCGGCGGCTCAGCCTCGGACTGGTCGCCGCCGCCCTGCTCATCGCCGCGAACTGGGTGATCTATGTCGTCGCCGTCCTGGCCGGGCATACCTATGAAGCGGCGCTCGGCTACTTCCTCAACCCGCTGGTCACGGTCGCTCTCGGCGTGGTCCTCCTCGGCGAGCGATTGCGGCGGGCGCAGTGGATCGCTGTGGGGATCGGCGCGGCGGCCTTCCTGTACCTCGCCCTCGCCGGCGGCGGCTTCCCGATTGTCGCGATCAGCCTCGCACTGAGCTTCGGGCTCTACGGGCTGCTGAAGAAGCGGGTCGGGGTCGCGCTCGACCCGTGGCATTCGCTCTTCGCCGAGACGGCGATCCTGCTGCCCGCGGCGGCCGTCATCCTGCTCATCGTCGCCGAGCGCGGCGACGCAACCTTCGGGACCGGGGCCTGGCATACGACCCTGCTCGCGATGGCCGGTCTCGTGACAGCGATCCCGCTGCTGCTCTTCGCGGCCGCCGCCCAACGCGTGCCCCTGGTGACGATGGGCTTGATCCAGTTCATGACGCCGGTGATGCAGCTGATCGTCGGCGTGCTGCTGCTCAATGAGCACGTCACGTCCTCGTCGTGGGTGGGTTTCGGCATCGTCTGGATCGCCTTGGTAATTCTCTCGGTGGATTCGCTGCGGGCGTCCCGACGCTCCCGCGCCACCATCACCCCGCTGGATCCCGCCGCCGAATAGGGCCGCCTCAGCGGCCTCTCAGCCACCCTCCAGGAGAATCGTGAGTATGCCGTCCGCTCGCGCCAATCTGACGAAGTTCGCTTGGCTCTCGATCGCCGCCGCCATCGCCACGATCGCCTTGAAGTTCGGCGCTTATGTCATGACGGGCTCGGTCGGTCTGCTCTCCGATGCGGCCGAGTCGATCGTCAACCTCGTCGCGGCCTTCGTCGCCCTGCTGGCCTTGCACGTCGCCGCGCGACCGGCGGATGAGGACCACCACTTCGGTCACTCCAAGGCGGAGTACTTCTCGGCCGTTGTCGAAGGCGTGATGATCTTCATCGCGGCCGTCTTCATCCTGTGGACCTCGGTCCAACGCTTCCTCGACCCGCAGCCGCTGGAGAATGTCGGCGTCGGCCTCGGGATTTCCATCGTCGCGTCGGTGCTCAACGGCCTGGTGGCCCTCACCCTGCTGTGCGCCGGGCGGCAGCACGACTCGATCACCCTGGTCGCCGACGGCAAGCACCTGCTCACCGATGTGTGGACCTCGGTCGGCGTCGTCGTCGGGGTGCTGCTGGTGGCGCTGACGAAATGGGAGCGGCTTGACCCGATCATCGCCTTCCTGGTCGGCTGCAATATCGTCTGGACCGGCTGGCACCTAATCCGCGATTCCGTGGACGGGCTGATGGACAAGGCCATCGACGGCGAGCGCGCCGACGCGATCCGCACCGTGCTCGACCGGCACAGCAGCGACGAGGTGACCTACCACCATCTGCGCACCCGGGAGGCCGGCCACCAAGTCTTCGCGTCCGTGCACGTCCTAGTCCCAGGGGCCTGGACTGTGCAGCATGGCCACGATCTGGTCGAGGAGATCGAGACCGACCTGCGCGCCAGCCTGCCCGCCCTCGACGTCAACATCCACCTCGAGCCGCGCGAGGATCCCCGCTCGTATGAAGCTGGCCTGCGCACCCCCGAACAACTCTGACTCCGGTAAAACGCTTGCATACTGCTAGCATGTCGTCATGACAACGCTGTACGTCCGGGACGTTCCCACCGAGGTTGCGGCAACGTTGAAAGAGCGTGCAGCGGCGGCGGGGATGTCGTTGTCCGCCTATGTCGCGGCCGAACTCACCCGGATGGCCGAGCGGCCCACCAATGCAGAGATCGTGGAACGCCTCCGTCGACTCGACCGGAGCCAGGGGCCATCGTCGTCTGACATCGTCAATGTCCTCGGGCAATCTCGGCGATGATCGTCGTCCACGCCTCGGCAATGGTCGAGGCGCTGATCGGCCGAGACGTTGACGAGAGCCTTCTGGATGTCCTTGCCGGCGATCTCGCAGCACCGCACCTGCTGGATATCGAGGTCCTCTCAGTCCTGCGCGGTCTGACCCTGAGCCAGAAGCTGCCAGTCGCCCAGGCCGACACGGCTTGCGCCCATCACTTCGCCCTAATGATCGACCGGCACGACATCGCACCCTTGGCTGGCCGCATCTGGGAGTTGCGTCACCAGTACACGACCTACGACGCCGCCTACCTGGCGCTGGCGGAGATCCTAGATGTGCCGATTCACACCTGTGATGCGAAACTCGACAGCGGCGGCCACACCGCAACCGTTCGCATCCACCCGCAAACGCACTAAACGCCGCTGCGGTCGATGAGGGCCGCGACGGTGCAGCGGCACACCATGTCTGGCTGAGAGACGATCAGCCGTCGCGGCGCACGACGCGGTCGGCGAGGTGGGCCAGGGCGGCCGTGACCTCACCCTGCGGCAAGGCGGCGAGGATGTCCTTGGCGCCGGCGGCGACGGCCTCGGTCTCGGCGCGGGCGCGGTCCATGGCCGGGTGCGGCCGAAGCAGGGCGAGCGCTTCGGCGACCTGATCCTCGCTCGGCTCGCTAAGGCGCAGTAGGTGCTGCAGGCGGGCATCAGCCGGGTCCTGGGAGGCCAGGGCGTGAATGATCGGCAGCGTCCGCTTGCCCTCACGGATGTCGGTGCCGGGCGCCTTGCCGAGAACATCCATCTCCGAACTGATGTCGATCAGGTCGTCGGCGAGTTGGAAGGCGACACCGATCCGCTCGCCATACTCGATGAGCGTCGCGATCGTCTCCCGCGAGCAGCCGGACAGCAGCGCGCCATAGCGCGCGGCGGTCGCGATGAGCACGCCGGTCTTGTCGGCGAGCACGCCGAGGTAATAGGCGTTCGGGTCCTGACCGGGTGGGCACGCACGATCATCGCGGATCTGGCCCGAGCAGAGCCGGATGAAGGTCTGGCTCTGGATCTTGACGGCCTCCGGGCCGAGGTCGGCGATGATGTCCGAGGCCGTGCCGAAGAGCAGGTCGCCGACGAGGATCGCCGTCGAGTTGTCATACTTCGCGTTCGCCGACGGCGCCCCGCGCCGGGTGAGCGCATCGTCCATAACGTCGTCGTGATAGAGCGAGGCGAGGTGGGTCAGCTCGACACCAGCCGCGGCCGCGACGACATCGTCATTGATCCCCGAGCCCAGTTCGGCCGCCAACAGCGTCAGCAGCGGCCGGAAGCGCTTGCCGCCGGCGCGCAGCAGGTGGGCATTGGCCTCGGCGATGAACGGATCGTCATGATCAACGCGGGCCGTGAGCAGGTCCTCGACGGCGGCCAGGCCGAGATCGAGGCGAGCCTGCAGCCCCGGGGAGATCCCCGGGAGCGCAGGAGCGGGTGCGGGAGTGACCATAGGTCAGCGGATGAACTGGCTGGCCTGGTTGGCCAGGTCGAGCACCGGTGCCGGGAAGACGCCGAGCGCGACCGTCAAGATCACGGCGACGGCCAGACCGACGGTCGTCAGGATGGACGGGTTAAGGGCACGAACCTCGCCTTGTGCCTCGCTGAAATACATCAGCACGATGACTCGGACATAGACGAAGGCCGTAACCAGGCTGCACAGCACACCGATGACGACAAGCACGGCCGAGGTGGTCCCGCCATGGGCGATCGCCGGGGCGAAAGCCGCGAACTTGGCGGTGAAGCCAGAGGTCAGCGGGATGCCGGCGAAGGTCAGCAGCAGCAGCGCGAAGATGCCGGCAACCACGGGGTGCCGCTTGCCCAAGCCACTCCACTGCGCGATGTGCGAGGCCTCGGCGCTGCCCTCGCGGACCAGGGCGACGATACCGAAGGCGGCGATCGTGGCCAGGCCGTAGGCCAGGACATAGAACATCACGCCGGAGACACCGGTCGCATCGAACGCGAGAACACCGACGAGGATGAAGCCGGCGTGGGCGACCGAGCTATAGGCCAGGAGGCGCTTGATGTCGGTCTGCGTCACGGACAGCACCGAGCCGACGATCATCGTCAGCGCGGCGATCGCCGCCACACCCATCCGCCAGTCCCAGCGGTCCGCATCGATGCCGGTGTATGCCAGTCGCAGGATCGCCCCGAAAGCGGCCAGCTTGGTGCAGGCGGCCATGAAGCCGGTGATCGGCGACGGCGCGCCTTGGTAGACATCCGGGGTCCACTGGTGGAAGGGCACGGCGCCGACCTTGAAGAGCAGGCCGACGAGCACGAGCAAGACACCCGGGAGCAGCAGTCCCTCGACATCCGCCGGGGCGGTGGTGATGGCCTGGCTGAGGGCGGAGAACTTCACCGAGCCGGCATACCCGAACAGCAAAGCGGACCCGAAGAGGAAGAAGGCGCTGGAGAAGGAACCGAGGAGGAAGTACTTCAGGGCGGCTTCTTGCGACAGCAGGCGACGGCGACGGGCGAGGCCAGTCAGCAGATAGAGCGGCAGCGAGAGAACTTCCAGCGCGACGAACATGACCAGCAGATCGCCGGCGGCCGGGAAGATCATCATGCCGGCGACGGAGAACAGTGCCAGCGGGAAGACCTCGCTTGTGCCCCAGCCGGCGCGGGTCGCGGCCGCCTCTAGCGGCGAGCCGGGAACGGCGGCGCCCATGGGGGTGAAGGCGTCCGCTCCGGCGCTGGAGAACTTCTCGGCCATCAGCAGGACCGATAGGAAGGACAGCAACAGCACTGAGCCCTGCATGAAGAGCGCAGGACCGTCGATGATCATCGCGCCGTCGAGGGTCGCGCCCTTGTTGTCGACGGCCTTCCACACCAGCGCGCCGAAGGAGGCAGCGATCGTGAGCAGGGCCAGGGCAACCTGGATGGAGTGGCGCGACGAGCGCGGCGCGAAGGCGTCGACGAGGACGCCGATCAAGGCGCCGCCGAAGACGATCAGCACGGGCAGGATGGCCCAGTAATTGATCTCGGCGACCGTGAAGGCGGTCGGCAAGAGCGTGGTCATCACTTCTCACTCCCAGTGGAAACGGCGGCGGGAACGACCGGCACGGGATCGCTCACCCCCACCTCGGTGAGGACCCGCTGCACCGCGGGATTGAGGACGTCAAGAACCGGCTTGGGGTAGACGCCGAGGATCAGGAAGCTCGCGATGAGCGGGGCGACAACCCACTTCTCACGCCAGTTCAAGTCCTTGGCTTCGACGCCATCCGGCTTGGGCCCAGTCATCAGGCGCTTGTACATCCACAGGATGTAGATCGCCGCCAACACGATCGCCAAGACCGCGATCGAGGCCACGCCGCGGTAGCGCGAGAAGGTGCCGATGATGACGAGCACTTCAGAGACGAAAGAGCTCAGGCCCGGCAACGCGAGGCTGGAGAGACCGCTGATCAGGAAGGTTCCGGCGAGGATCGGGGTGACCCGCTGCCAGCCGCCATAATCCGAAATCTTGGTGCTGCCGTGGCGGGCGATGAGCATGCCAGCGATGAGGAACAGGCCCGCGGTCGAGAAGCCGTGGTTGATCATGTAGAGCGTCGAGCCGGCGCCGGAGACGGACGTCATCGCGAAGATGCCCAGCACGATCAGGCCGAAGTGGCTGATCGAGGTGTAGGAGATCAGGCGCATCATGTCGTTCTGGGCGATGGCCGCGAAGGCGCCATAGAAGATCGACACGACCGCGAGCGCGATGACCACCGGGGTCGCCCACTTGCTGGCCTCCGGGAAGAGCTGCAGGCAGAAGCGCAGCATGCCGTAGGTGCCGACCTTGTCCAGGACACCGACGAGCAGGGTGGCCGTGGCGGGCTTGGCCACGCCGGCCGCATCCGGCAGCCAGGTGTGGACCGGCCACATCGGCGCCTTGACCGCGAAGGCGATGAAGAAGCCGACCCAGAGCCACTTCGCCAAGGTGGGATCGATGTCCAGCCCCGTGAGGTTGGAGATCAGGAAGCCCTCCTTGCCGCCGGGGCCCTGGAAGTAGAGGCCGATAACGGCCGCCAGCATTACGAGACCGCCCGCGAGCGAGAAAAGCAGGAACTTCAGCGCGGCCGCTTGCCGGCCCGGTCCGCCATACCCACCGATGAGGAAGTAGACCGGGATGAGCATCGCCTCGAAGAAAACGTAGAACAAGAAGACATCGGTGGCCGCGAAGACGCCGACCATGAAGGTCAGCAGCAGCAGCGTCCACGCGAAGTAGTTCTTTTCGCGGGTGCCGCCTTCGGGCACGTCATGCCAGGCGGCGAGGATGCAGACCGGGGTGAGGATGAGCGCGAGCAGGATCAGCGTCAACGAGATGCCGTCGACCCCGAGGGCGTAGGAGACGCCGAAGCTGGGGATCCACTCGTGGATCTCGGAGAGTTGGAACTGCGAGATCGCATTGCGGTCGAACTGCGCGACCGAGCCCACGCCGACGGCGAGGGTGGCGAGCGAGAAGGCGAGCGCCAGCTCTTTGGCCCGCTCGGCCATCGCGGCGGGGAGGGCGGCGATGAGCGCGGCGCCGACGAGCGGCACCACCATCATCACCGTCAGCCAGGGGAAGTTCTCCATCAGTTCATCACCCACAGTGCACCGAGGACAGTGACGACACCGGCGAGCATCGTCAGGGCGTAGGAGCGTGCATAACCGTTCTGCAGGCGCCGCAATCGCGTCGAGGCGGCACCGGTCAGCTTGCCGAGGCCCATCGCGCCGCCGTCGACCAATTCGTTGTCGGTCCAGATGACCGAGCGCACGAGCTTGATTCCGGGCCACATGAAGATCGCCTCGTTGAGGTCGTCTTGGTAGAGGTCCTTGCGGGCCGCCTGGGTCAGCGCATTGCCGGCCGGGGCGTTGACCGGGACCTCGTCGCGGCCATAACGAACCCACGCCAGGCCGGCGCCGAGGGCGACAAGGATCAAGGTCGCCGCCATCAGGACCGGGACGGCGATCACCGGCTCGTGGTGCTCGTGATGCCCGGTGACCGGCTCCAGCCAGTTGCTGAAGATATTCGTCGGACCGAGGATCAGGCCGAGGGCGGCCGAGCCGACCGCCAAAACCATCATCGGCACCGTCATCGTCAGCGGCGACTCGTGCGGGTGCTGCGGCGGGTCATCGGTCCAGCGGGCCTTGCCGTGGAAGGTCATGAAGAACAGGCGCGACATATAGAAGGCGGTCACGCCGGCGCCGAGCAAGGCAGCGAGGCCAAAGACCCACGGGCGCCAGCCTTCGCCGACGAAGGCGGCCTCAATGATTTTGTCCTTGCTCCAGAAACCGGAGAAGGGCGGGACACCGAGGATCGCCAGCCAGCCGAGGCCAAAGGTGATCCACGTGATCTTCATGTACTTGCCGAGGTCACCGAAGCGGCGCATGTCGACCTGGTCGTGCATGCCGTGCATGACCGAGCCGGCCCCGAGGAACATCCCGGCCTTGAAGAAGCCGTGGGTGATCAGGTGGAAGATCGCGAAGGCATAGCCGATCGGGCCGAGGCCGGCGGCGAGCATCATGTAGCCGATCTGGCTCATCGTCGAGGCGGCCAGCGCCTTCTTGATGTCGTCCTTGGCGCAGCCGACGATGGCGCCATAGGTCAAGGTGATCGCGCCGACGACCGCGACGGCAAGCTGCGCGTTCGGGGCGCCCTCGAAGATCGCGTGGCTGCGCACGACGAGGTAGACACCGGCGGTGACCATCGTTGCGGCGTGGATGAGCGCCGAGACCGGCGTCGGGCCGGCCATGGCGTCTCCGAGCCAGCTTTGCAGCGGGAACTGTGCCGACTTGCCACAGGCGCCGAGGAGCAGGAGCAGACCGATGGCGGTCAGCGCCGCGGTGCTCGCCCCGCCGACGCCGGCGTCGACGCTCGCGAAGTCGACGGCACCGAAGGTCGCGAACATCAGTGAGATGGCGAGGGCCAGGCCGATGTCACCGACGCGGTTGACCCAGAAGGCCTTGTTCGCGGCGGTGGCATAGGCCGGGTTGTGGTTCCAGAAGCCGATCAGCAGGTATGACGCGAGGCCCACGCCTTCCCAGCCGACGAAGAGCAGGAGGTAGGAGTCCGCGAGGACCAGCAGCAACATGGAGGCGACGAAGAGGTTCAAGTAGGCAAAAAAGCGCCGCTTGTCCGGGTCGTGGCTCATGTAGCCGAGGGAGTAAACGTGGATCAAGCTGCCCACGAAGGTGATCAGCATGACGAAGCTGATCGACAAGGTGTCGATCTGCAGGCCCGCCTGGAGGTTGAAGGCCCCGGCCGGGATCCAGTCGAAGAGCACCTGGTGGGTGGATCGCTGCTCCGGGTCGACCGCCGCCAACTGAAGCAAGGCGACGACCCCGAGGCCGAAGCTCGCCCAGGACAAGCCGGTCGCCATGGCCGGTCCGAAGCTATTGGTCGCCTTGCCGCCGAGCAGCAGAATCGCGGCGCCGGCCAGCGGCAACGCGATCAGCAACCAGCCGGCCATGGAGACGGCGTCCGAGGACGTCGTGCTCTCCATCGCGATCTGGGTCAGGAGGGTGGACACGATGTGTTATCCCCTTCTCAGTACTTCAGCAGGTTGGCGTCGTCGACCGAGGCCGAGCGGCGGGCACGGAAGATCGCCATGATGATCGCGAGGCCGACCACGACTTCGGCGGCGGCCACGACCATGACGAAGAGCGCGATCGCCGCTCCGTCGATGGTTTCGTGCATGCGTCCGAAGGTGACGAAGGCGAGGTTCGCGGCATTGAGCATCAACTCGATGCCCATGAAAACCATCAGGGCGTTGCGTCGCGTCAGCACCGTCGCGGTGCCGATCGTGAACAGGATGATCGCGAGATAGATGTAATTCATCAAGCTCATCGCGCGCTCCCCTCCTCGATCTCCTGGTGCGGGTCGTGCTCGGCGGCGCTGAACAGACCGGGCCGGGCCACCTGGTCGCGGGCCTGCAGCGTGCGGGAGACCGACAACTCGGTCGGGGTGCCATCGGGCAGCAGGGCCGGGGTGTCGACGGCATTGTGTCGGGCGTACACACCCGGCGCGGGCAGACCGGAGACGAACTCGCCGCGCTGGAAGCGGCGGCGCGCCCACTCGCGCTGGTTGGGCTTCTCGCCCATCCGCTCCCGGTGCGAGAGCACCATGGCGCCGAGCGCCGCGGTGATCAGCAGCGCCGAGGTGATCTCGAAGACCCAGACGTACTTGCCGAAGATGACCTCGGCCATCGCCGAGATATTGCCCGGGCTGGCGTTGATCGCATTCAGGTTGGGCGTGCCGGTGACGGTGATGCGCCCGATCATCCCGATCAGCAAGGCGCCGAGGCCGAGGCTGAGCAGCAGGGTCAGCCAACGCTGCCCCTTGAGGGTCTCGACGAGGGAGTCGGAGGAGTCGACGCCGATGAGCATGACGACGAAGAGGAAGAGCATCATCACGGCGCCGGAGTAGACAGACATCTGCACCACACCGAGGAAGGGTGCGCCCTGGCCGATGTAGAAGATGCCGAGGATCGCCATCGTGAAGGCGACGCCGAGGGCAGCGTGCACGGCCTTGCGCGCGAACAGCAGCCCGAGTGCGGAGAGCACCGACAGCGATCCGAGGATCCAGAAGGTGACAGCTTCAGCGGTTCCGGTCATCGCGAGCCTCCTTCGACCTTGCCGAGGTAGTAGTCGCGCTCCTGCATCCCGTCGGCCATCGCGTGCGGCGGGGCGTCCATACCGGCCTGCAGCGGAGCGAGCAGTTGCTCCTTGGTGAAGATCAGGTCGGCGCGGCTGTCATCGGCGAGCTCGTAGAAGTTGGTCATCGTCAGCGCCCGCGTCGGGCAGGCCTCGATGCACAACCCGCAGAAGATGCAGCGCAGGTAGTTGATCTGGTAGATACGCCCGAAGCGCTCTCCCGGCGAGAACCGGCCGGTGCCACCGGGCGTGTCGTCATTGTCAGCGCCCTCGACGAAGATCGCGTCCGCGGGGCATGCCCAGGCGCACAACTCGCAGCCGACGCATTTCTCCAGCCCGTCGGGATGCCGGTTGAGCTGGTGACGGCCGTGGAATCGCGGCTGGGTGGGGCGCTTGACCTCGGGGTATTCCTCAGTCTTAACCTTCTTGAACATCGTCGCGAAGGTGACTCCGAAGCCGCCAACGGGCGCGAACATCTCGGAGAAGAAGCCGGGCTTGTCCTTCTCAGCCATGGATCACTGCCTTGCTCGAATCGGCCTGGGATTCCCCGGCGCTCTCGCGCAGGCGCTGACCGGGGAGCGGCGGCACGGGATAGCCACCGGCGAAGGGGTCGATCTCCGGGGGCACGACAACCGCGCGAGCTTCAGCCCGCTTGACCTGCCGGCCTTCCCAAATCCAGGTCGCGGCCAGCACCAGCAGGGCCAGCACGCCGATGACGATCAGCGATGCGAGTCGCCGCTCGGCGCCGAAGATATTCACGGCGCGATCGCCGAGGAAGCCGTTGTTGGCGGCCTGCAGGAAGGCGATGGCGACGACCCACACGATCGTGACCGGGATGAGGAATTTCCACCCGAAGTGCATGAACTGGTCGTAGCGGGTGCGGGGCAGGGCGCCACGCAGCCACACGAAGAAGAACATGAACATCCAGAGCTTGATGGTGAACCACAGCAGGCCCCACCAGCCCTCGTTGAACATGCCGTCATTGATCGCCGCGATGCCGGGCGGGGCCTGCCAGCCGCCGAGGAAGACGGTGGTGGCCAGGGCCGCGACGGTGAACATGTTGACGTACTCGGCGAGGAAGAACATCGCGAACTTCAGCGAGCTGTATTCGGTGTGGAAGCCACCGGTCAACTCACCCTCACCCTCGGCGAGGTCGAAGGGCAGTCGGTTGGTCTCGCCGACCATCGTGATGACGTAGATGACGAAGGAGACCACCAACGGGATGATGTGCCAGATATCGCGCTGGTTGGCGACGATCTGCGAGGTCGACATCGAGCCGCTGTAGAGGAAGACCGCGACCAGCGATAGACCCATCGCGATCTCGTAGCTGACGATTTGGGCGCTGGAGCGCAGACCGCCGAGCAGGGGGTATGTCGAGCCGGAGGACCAGCCGGCGAGCACCACGCCATACGCCCCGACCCCGGCGACCGCCAGCATGAGCAGCACCGAGACGGGGACATCGGTCAACTGCAGGGGCGTCCTATGCCCGAACAGGCTGACCTCGGGGCCAAGCGGGATGATCCCGAAGGAGACAAAAGCCATCGCGCCGAAGAAGGCGGGCGCGAGGATGAAGACGACCTTGTCGGCGTTCTTGGGCGTCAGGTCTTCTTTGAGGGCCAGCTTGACGCCATCGGCGAGGGTCTGCAGCAGGCCGAAGGGGCCGGTGCGGTTGGGGCCGGGACGCTGCTGCATACGGCCGATGACGCGCCGCTCGAACCAGATGACCAGCAGAGTGCTGAGCAAGAGGTAGACGAAGATCAGCAGCGCCTTGACCAGCGAGAGCCACCAGGGGGTGTCGCTGAAGTCGGCGATCGGATTGTCGCGGGGCACATAGGGCTCCGCCGCCGCGAGGGCGGTCAGGACGGTCATACGGCACCTCCGGTGGTGAGGGTGACGAGGGAACCGGCGCCGGCCCCGAGGGTGGCGACCCGGGAGCCGGCCGAGTTGGTCGGCACCCACACCACGCCCTCGACCATCTCGGTGATGGCTAGCGGGAGCGTGATCGCGCCATCCGGCCCGGTGACGGTGACGTGGTCGCCGTCGACGGCACCGAGGGCGGCAGCCCCGGCGGGCGAGAGGCGCGCCACGGCCTTGGGCGCTGTGCCCGCGAGGAAGGGCTCGCCGTCCTGCAGGCTGCCCTTGTCGAGCAGGTGATGCCAGGTGGCCAGGACATACTGCCCGGCGTTCAGGGCGGGCAGGGTGGCGGCGACGGCTTCCGGGCGCGGCGCGCGCGGGCCGGTCCACGGGCCGAGAGCGGCCATCTCGGCCTGGACCTGCGCCAGGCTGCGGGTGCCGAGGAACTCTCCGAGCTCGCCGGCGAGCAGGTCGAGGACGCGATAGTCGGAGAGTGCATTGGTCTCCAGCGCGGCCTCGAAGGGCCGGACCCGGCCCTCCCAGTCCACGAAGGTGCCCGATTTCTCGGCGTGCGGGGCGACGGGCAGGACGACATCGGCGTACGCGGTCACGCTGCTCGGGCGGTATTCGAGGGAGACGACGAAGGCCTTCTCCAGAGCGTCATAGGCCGTGTCGTCACCGAGGTCGGCGGCGTCCACGCCGCCGACGACCAGGGCGCCGAGCGCACCGGACGCGGCAGCCGCGATCATGCCGGCGGTGTCGAGGCCGACGTCGGTCGGCAGCGACGCAACACCCCACGCCTTGGCGACCTCGTCGCGGGCGGCGATATTGCCGGCCGGGCGGCCACCGGGCAGCAGGCCGGACAGGGCGCCGGCCTCCAGGGCGCCGCGCTCACCGGCGCGGCGGGGAATCCACGCCAAGGCGGCGCCGGTTTCCTCGGCGAGGGTCAAAGCGGCGGCAAGCGCACCCGGCACCATCGCGAGACGTTCGCCGGCGAGGATCAGGCTGCCCTCGCCCGAGACGGCCTCACGAGCCACCTCCGAGGTGAGGATTTCGGTCTCGGTGCCCGGCGCCGCGGGGATCAGGGCGCCCGCGAGCTTGGTTAGGCCGCGGGTGGCATAAGGCGCGATCGAACTGATCTGGGTCTTGTTGCGGCGCATCGCCTTGCGCAGGCGCAAGAACACGATGGGGCTTTCCTCTTCCGGCTCGAAGCCGACGAGCAGCACCTTCGGCGCCTTCTCGATATGCGCGTAGGTGACGCTGCCACCCTCGGGGCCAGTCGCGGCCACCGCGGCGGCGAGGAAGCGGGCCTCGTCCTTGGTATGCGGGCGGGCCCGGAAGTCAATGGCATTGGTGCCGAGGACTGTTCGCGCGAACTTGCCATAGGCATACGCGTCCTCGCTGCTGATCCGGCCGCCGGTCAGGACACCGGCCTTGCGACCCTGCAGGCCAGCCGCTGCGGCGGCCAGGGCCTCAGGCCATGAGGCGACCTCGAGCTGACCGCTCGCGCCGCGCACGAGGGGCAGCGAGATGCGGTCACCAACGGTGGGTGAGGCGAAGGCCCAGCGGCCCTTGTCGCAGTTCCACTCGTCGTTGACCTCGGGGTCGTTGATGGCCATCCGGCGCAGCACGGTGCCCCGGCGGTGGTCGGTGCGGATGGCGCAGCCGCTGGCGCAGTGCTCGCAGGCGCCGGGCGTCGAGACCAGGTCGAAGGGGCGCGAGCGGAAGCGGTATGCCGCACCGGTCAGGGCTCCGACCGGACAGATCTGGACGGTATTGCCGGAGAAATAGCTCTCGAAGGGCTGGTCTTCGTAGATGCCGACCTGCTGCAGCGCGCCGCGCTCGACGAGCGCGATGAACGGGTCACCGGCGATCTGGTCGGAGAAGCGGGTGCACCGCGCGCACAGGACGCAGCGCTCGCGGTCGAGCAGCACCTGCGAGGAGATATTGATCGGCTTGGGATAGGTGCGCTTGAAGTCTTCGAAGCGTGAGACCGGCCGGCCGCTGGACATCGCCTGGTTTTGCAGCGGGCATTCCCCGCCCTTGTCACAGACGGGGCAATCGAGCGGGTGGTTGATCAGCAGCAGTTCCATGACCCCGTGCTGCGCCTTCTCGGCGCCGGGGCTGGTGAACTGGGTCTTGACGTCCATGCCCTCCGAGACCGTCATGACACAGGACGGCTGCGGCTTCATCCGCCCGGGCGGGCCCTGCATCTGCCGCAGTGCGCCGGGGGTGCCATCGGGTCCGGGCGGGCCGGGCAGGGCCACCTCGACCAGGCACTGGCGGCAGGAACCCTGCGGCTCCAGCGACGGGTGGTCGCAGAAGCGGGGGATCTGGATGCCGATCTGCTCGGCGGCCCGGATGATCAAGGTGCCCTTGGGCACCGAGACCGGGATGCCGTCGATGGTCAGATTGACCAGGTCCTGCGCGCTCATACGGACGCCTTCTCTGTGGCGAAGAGGGCGGATGCGTCCCGGTCGAAGGGACAGCCGCCGTGTGTCAGATGTGCGATGTACTCATCGCGGAAGTACTCGATGCTGCTGGTGACGGGCGAGGTCGCGCCATCACCGAGCGCACAGAAGGACCGCCCGAGGATGTTGTCGCTGATATCGAGCAGTTTGTCGAGGTCTTCTTCGTCACCGACGCCATGCTCGAGACGGCCCAAGATCTGCTTGAGCCACCAGGTGCCCTCCCGGCAGGGCGTGCACTTGCCGCAGGACTCGTGCTTGTAGAAGTCGATCCACCGGTCGACGGCGCGCACGACACAGGTGGTCTCGTCGAAGATCTGCAGAGCTCGGGTGCCGAGCATCGAGCCAGCCTTGGCGACCGAGTCGAAGTCGAGCGGAATGTCCAGGTGCGCGTCGGTGAACAGCGGCGTGGAAGACCCACCCGGAGTCCAAAACTTCAGCTTCTTGCCGCCGCGCATGCCGCCGGCCATGTCGAGCAGTTCACGCAAGGTGATGCCGAGCGGGGCTTCATACTGCCCCGGCCGGGTGACATGCCCGGAGAGGGAGAAGAAGCCGAAGCCCTTGGAATTTTCGGTGCCCATGGCGGCGAACCAGTCGGCGCCGTGCAGCAGGATCGGCGGCACCGAGGCGATCGACTCGACATTGTTGACGACGGTCGGACGGGCATACAGGCCGGCGACGGCCGGGAATGGCGGCTTGGAGCGCGGCTGGCCGCGACGGCCCTCGAGGCTGTCGAGGAGCGCGGTCTCTTCACCACAGATATAGGCGCCGGCCCCCGCGTGCACGGTGACATCGAGGTCGAAGCCGGAGCCGTGAATGTTCTTGCCGAGGTGACCCGCGGCATACGCCTCCTCCACCGCGCGCAGCAGGCGGCGGTAGACGTGGACGACCTCGCCGCGCAGGTAGATGAAGGCGTGGTTGCAGCCGATGGCGTAGGAGGTGATCGCGACGCCCTCGATGAGGAAGTGCGGTGCCGCCATCATCAGCGGAATGTCCTTGCAGGTGCCCGGCTCGGACTCATCGGCGTTGACGACGAGGTAGCGGGGACCGCCGTCCGGCGGGGGGAGGAAGGACCACTTCATGCCGGTCGGGAAGCCGGCGCCGCCGCGGCCGCGCAGGCCGGAGTCCTTGGTCATCGCCACGAGAGCGGACTGCTCCATACCGAGGGCCTTTTTGAGGGCTTGGTAGCCGTCATTGTCCTCGTAGGTGCCCAGCGTCCAGCTCTGCGGGTGGTCCCAGAACTTGGAGAGAATCGGGGTCAGCGTCGTCATCTCACTCCCCTGCCTTGTCGTTGGCGGTGCTCTCGCGAGCGCCCTGGAGCGACTCGCCGGCGGCATCGCGGACCACGGCCCGCTCATCCTTGACCTGACCGGCCTGCTCGGCCGCGTCAGCGGGCGCCCCCGATGCGGAGTCGCCTGGTGCTGTCCACCCGTGCTGGTGGGCGACCTTGAGGCCCTCGATGCTCGCGGGACCAGCGCCGACGCCCTGGTCGGCGAGGCCGTCGGGGAAGCCGGCGAGCACGCGCGACATCTCCTTGAAGCTGACCTGACGGTCCGGGCCGCGGCTCGGCTTGACGGCGACGCCGGAGCGTAGGTCGTCGACGAGGGCGATTGTGGACTCGGGGGTCTGGTTGTCGTAGAACTCCCAGTTGACCATCACGACCGGTGCGAAATCGCAGGCCGCATTGCACTCGACGCGCTCGAGCGTGATTTTGCCATCGCGGCTGGTCTCGTCGTGCTCAAGGTCGAGGTGCTCGCTGACCGCCTCCCAGATGCGGTCGCCGCCCATGATCGCGCAGAGCGTGTTGGTGCAGACGCCGACGGTGTACTCGCCATTGGGGTGGCGTTTGTACTGGGTGTAGAAGGTCGCCACCCCGCTGACCTCGGCCTCGGTGAGGTCGAGCTCTTCGGCGCAGAAGCTCACGCCGCGGCCGGCGATATAGCCGTCGACCGACTGCACGAGGTGCAGCATCGGCAGCAGCGCGGAGCGCTTGACGGGATAACGCGCGATGATCGCCTGGGCGTCGCGGTGCAGCGAATCTCGGATGTCATCGGCATAGGGCTCCTTGCTCTCCGCCGAGACATGCAAGAAGCCGGAGGCCGTTTGTTCGCCGTAATGCTCCATCAGCGGTCGACTCCTCCCATCACAGGATCGATAGAGGCGACGGCGACGATGACATCGGCGACCTGGGCGCCCTCGCACATCGCGGCCACGGCCTGCAGGTTGTTGAAGCTCGGCTCGCGGAAGTGCACGCGATGCGGGCGGGTGCCACCGTCGGAGACGGCATGGCAGCCCAGCTCGCCCTTGGGGGACTCGACCGCGACATAGGCCTGTCCGGCCGGCACGCGGAAGCCCTCGGTGACCAGCTTGAAGTGGTGGATCAAGGACTCCATGGAGGTGCCCATGATCTCCTTGATGTGGGCCAGGCTGTTGCCCATGCCGTCGGGGCCGACGGCCAGCTGCGCCGGCCAGGCGATCTTCTTGTCCTCGACCATGACCGGGCCGGGGTTGTTCTGCAGTTCGTCGATGACCTGCTCAACGATCTTCAAGGACTCGAACATCTCCTTCACGCGCAGCCAGAGCCGGTCGTAGGCGTCGGCGCCGGTGCGGGTGAGGACCTCAAAGTCGTACTTCTCGTAACCGCAGTAGGGCTGGTCCTTGCGCAGGTCGAGCGGGTACCCGGCGCTGCGGAGCATGGGGCCGGTGACGCCGAGCGCCATACAGCCGGTGAGATCGAGGTGCCCGACGCCGACCATGCGGCCCTTGAGGATCGGGTTCTCGAGCATCAACAGTTCGAGCTCGTGAAAGCCCTGGCGCAGCAGCGGGATCATCTCGCGGATTGCCTGGATGGCGCCGGCGGGCAGGTCTTGCGCGACGCCGCCCGGGCGGATGTAGGCGTGGTTCATCCGCAGGCCGGAGATCATCTCGAAGACCGACAGGATGCGCTCGCGCTCGCGGAACCCGACGGTCATGACCGTGGTCGCGCCCATCTCCATACCGCCGGTGCCCATGCAAACCAGGTGGCTGGTGATGCGGTTGAGCTCCATCATCAGCACCCGGATGGCGCTGGCGCGCTCGGGGATCTGGTCGGTGATGCCGAGCAGCTTCTCGACGGCCAGGCAGTAGGCGGTCTCGGTGAACAGCGGCATGACGTAGTCCATGCGCGTGCAGAAGGTCACGCCCTGAACCCAGGTGCGGAACTCCATATTTTTCTCGATGCCGGTGTGGAGGTAGCCGATGCCCGCGCGAGCCTCGGTGACCGTCTCACCTTCGAGTTCGAGAATCAGGCGCAGCACGCCGTGGGTGGACGGGTGCTGCGGGCCCATGTTGACGACGATGCGTTCTTCGGGGCGCGACCCCACCTCGCCGACGATGTCGTCCCAGTCGCCGCCGACGGCATTGAAGACGCGGCCGGACTCCTCCTCGCCGGAGGCGGCATACACATCCACGCGCTCGTCGGTCTCATCGACCTCGGCCTCGCTGAAAACGGTTGACTCGCTCATATCAGCTGTACGACCTCCGCTGGTCGGGCGGCGGAACGGTCCCGCCCTTGTATTCCACAGGAATCCCGCCGAGCGGGTAATCCTTGCGCTGGGGGTGGCCCGGCCAATCGTCGGGCATCAGGATGCGGGTCAGCGCCGGGTGCCCGTCAAAGATCACGCCGAACATGTCCCAGGTCTCACGCTCGTGCCAGTCGGCGGCGGGATAGGTCGGGACGACGCTGGGGATGTGCGGGTCGGCGTCGGGGGCGGTCACTTCGAGGCGGATGCGACGCCCGCCATTGGTGATCGACATCAGGTGGTAGACGACGTGGAGTTCGGCGCCGGTCTCGGCGGGATAGTGCACGCCGGAGACGCTCAGGCATAGCTCGAAGCGCAGGCTCGGGTCGTCACGCAAGGCGCGCGCGACCGCGGCGAGGTGCTCACGAGCGACGAAGAAGGTGATCTCGCCGCGGTCGATGACCACCCGGTCGATGCCGCGGCCGGTGGCGGCCTCCAGGGCATCGGCGATTGCGTCGAAGTCGCCGCCATAGGGGCGAACAGCGGCGGCGGGGAACAGGATTGGGCTGCGCAGCCCGCCATATCCGGAGGTGTCGCCGGTGTCGTGCGCGCCGAACATGCCGCGGCGCTCGCCGCGCTGAACCGGCTCGGGGATGGTGCCGGGCTCGGCCGGCAGGTTCTCGGCGACTGGCGGTTGAACATCCGTTTTGGCTGCCTGGTCGATCGCGGACTCGTTGACCGCGGGCGTCTCCGTCTTAGGGGTCTCGCTCATGCCAGCAGGCTCCGTCGCTCGCCGTGGTCGTGCGTGGGCGCCATCAGCGCGGTCGGCGTTGCCTCGAGCGCGGCCGCCTCGGCGGCGCGGGCGGCGGCCACCCGGTTCACGCCCAGCTTGGAGTGCTGGATCTGGTCGTGCAGCGTCAGGATCGCGTTCAGCAGCATCTGCGGGCGCGGCGGGCAGCCCGGGAGATAGACATCAACCGGGATGATGTGGTCGACGCCCTGGACGATGGCGTAGTTGTTGAACATGCCGCCGGAGCTGGCACAGACGCCCATCGAAATGACCCACTTGGGCTCGGGCATTTGGTCATAGACCTGGCGCACGACCGGGGCCATCTTCTGGCTGACCCGGCCGGCGACGATCATCAGGTCCGCCTGGCGCGGGGTGGCGCTGAAGCGCTCCATGCCGAAGCGGGCGATGTCGTAATCCGGCGTGCCGACGGCCATCATCTCGATGGCGCAACACGCCAGACCGAAGGTGGCCGGCCAGATCGAACTCTTGCGCATATAGCCCGCGACCTGCTCAACGGTCGTGAGCAGGAATCCGGCAGGCAGTTTCTCTTCGATACCCATAACTGGTCCTTAGGGTCCCTTCAGTCCCAGTCCAGGCCGCCGCGGCGCCAGACATAGGCGTAGGCGACGAAGACCGTGAGGATGAACAGCACCATCTCGACGAGCGCGAACAGGCCAAGGCCTCCGAACGCGACGGCAAATGGATAGAGGAAGACCGACTCGACGTCGAAGATGATGAACAGCATCGCCGTCAGGAAGTACTTGATCGGCACGCGGCCACCGCCCTCAGCCTGGGGGCTGGGCTGGATGCCGCATTCATAGGCGTCCATCTTGGCGCGGTTGTATCGCTTCGGCCCGGTCAGGGGCGCGATCGCGACCGAGAAGATCGCGAAGCCACCACCGATCGCTAAGAAGAACAACAGCGGGACATAGGGGTTGGTCATCGCTGCTCAACTCCCCTTTCCGTCGATGTGGTGCGCGTCACGATCCAGCCACGGGCAATCCTATGGCGCAAGGCCGACACTCCGTACGTCGCCTGGCTGTTATGCATCCGGTGCCATCCTCGCCATCGCATTGATGATCCGGTCGGAGGCTGCGCCGCCGCGCTCCTCGGGAAGGTTGGCCATGACCTTGAGCAGGAACTTCATCAAGGTGGTGCGCGGCAGGCCGTACTTCGTCGCCAGCCGCATGACCTCGGGGTGGCCGATCGCGTGGGCAAACCACCGGCCCAGGGTGAAATAGCCGCCGAGGGCGGACTTCATGAGCTCGGGGTATGCCGCGAGCACCCGCTCGCGGTCCGCGTCGCTGCCGCGGGTGAGAGCCTGGGCGATGATCTCGCTGCCCACGCGGGCCGCCTCGAGGGCGTAGTCGATGCCCTCGCCGTTGAACGGATTGACCATGCCGCCGGCATCGCCGACGAGGAGGAGGCCGTCCGCATACAACGGGCTGCGGTTGAAGCCCATGGGGAGGGCGGCGCCGCGGATCGGGCCGGCGGACTCATCGTGGGTCAGGTGCCAGTCGGCGTCGATGTCTTCGACCCAGCGGCGCATGACGTCCTTGTAGTCGGTCTTGCCGAAGGCGCTGGAGGTGTCGAGGATGCCGAGCCCGACATTGGTGCGGCCGTCCTCGAGGGGGAAGAGCCAGCCATAACCGGGCATCAGCTGCCGGTTGCCGGCGTCATCGCGGGTCCACAGTTCGAGGTGGGACTCGAGATAGTCGTCTTGGCGGGGCGTCTTGTAATAGGCGCGCACGGCGACGCCCATGACCCGGTCCTCGCGCTTCTCCCGGCCAACGGCGGTCGCGAGGCGGGAGGAGACGCCATCGGAGGCGACGACGACGGGGGCGCGCACGGCATACGTCTCCCCCGTGGCCCGCCCCTTGGCGTCGAGGCGTTTGGCGCTGACGCCGACGACCCGGCCGGTGCGCTCGTCGCGCATCGGCTCGGTGACCGAGGTGGCTTCGAGGAGTTTGGCCCCGCGCTGCTGGGCGTGGCGGGCCAACGCCTCGTCGAACTGGCCGCGGGTGCGGACCATGCCATAGCCCGGGAAAGTGCGGGTCGTGGGCCAGTCGAGCGTGAGCGTGTGGCCGCCGCCCTTGATGCGCAGGCCCTGCGTGCGCTGCCAGCCGGTGGTGTCGACGCCGAGGCTGACGAGTTCCTTGACCGCGCGCGGCGTCAGGCCGTCACCGCAGATCTTGTCGCGGGGGAAGGTGGCCTTCTCCAGCAGGACGACATCGAGTCCGTGTTGGGCGAGGTAGGCAGCCGTGGCGCTCCCGCCCGGGCCGGCGCCGACGACGACGACATCGGCCTGATCGACAGGCTGTGTCATGTGATGGTCCCTCGCGCGCTTGTGAACGGTTTCACGAACTGAGCGAGTCTAGGCGAGCCTGCGCACGGCGGGGGAAGTAAGGCTTGCCTAAGTCGCGGCTCCATCCACTGGGAGAACGGGCGTGGTCGGCGTGCTTCCCGGTTCCGCGGGCGGGGCGCTGGGGATCGTCGGCTCGCTGGGCTGGGGCGGCACGGGATCCGTCGGTGTCGCCGGTGGGGCGCTCGGGTCCGCAGGCCGGGTGGGTTCGGCCGGCGGTGTGGGTTCGGCCGGGGGCGTCGGCTCGGCCGGCGGCGTGGGTTCGGTGGGCGGGGCTGGCTGGGTCGGAGGCGCCGTCTCGGCGGGTTCGGCAGGCTCGGTGGGCTGTGCGGGCGGGGCAGGCTGCGACGGCGGTGCCGGCTGCTCGGGGGTCGTCGGCGGGGCGGGAACTGTCTCGTCCGGCATACCGAGCGCATCCTCCAAGGCTTCGCGGCCCTGCTCGATCATCGAATCGAAGCGGCCGCCGGTGCGCTCGCTAATGACCTGCTCGACCTTGTCGAAGGCGGCATCGGCCTGTTCGGGGTGCTCGCGGGCATACTCCTTGGCCTTGTCCACGGCCTCGCCCGAGGAGAACTGGTTCGGTTGCGTCATCTGGCGCTCCTCTCGCATCCGGCGCCCGGCGGCCCGGGCCCGTTCCTCAGGCTAGGCAGGAGGAGGCGCGTCACGGGGCCTTAGCCGCCAGGCGGCGGCGTCAAATACGCGCCGTGAGTGCGTCGCGCATCGGGAGGAACTTGGCGTCCGATTCGGCGACCTCGTCGTCGGGATCCGAACCGGCGACGATTCCGCAGCCGGCATAGAGCGTGATCGTGCGCGGATCGGCCTCGTCGAGGCGACCGGAACGCAGGCCGATGCCCCACTCGCCATCGCCCGCGGCATCCATCCAACCGACCGGGCCGGCGTAGCGCCCGCGATCCATGCCCTCCAACTCGGTGATGAGGGCGTCCGCGGCGGGGGTAGGGGTGCCGCAGACCGCCGCACTCGGGTGCAGCGAGGCGGCGAGTTCCAGGGAGGTCGAGCCGTCATCGACGGCGCCCGCGACGTCGGTCGCGAGGTGCATGACATTGGGCAGGTGCAGGACGAATGGTGTCTCCGGAACATTCATCGAACCACAGTGTCGCGCAAGGGAATCGGCGACGGAACGCACGGCATACTCATGCTCCTCCAGGTCCTTGGAGGAGCGGGCGAGCGACGCGGCGAGGGCGAGGTCGTGGTCGTCGTCGCCGGTGCGCCGGATGGTGCCGGCGAGCACGCGGGAGGTCGCGAGCCCGCGATCAAGGCGAACGAGCATCTCGGGGGTCGCGCCGACCAGGCCGGCGACGGCGAAGACCCACGTGTTGGCGTATGCCGCCGCGAGCCGCCGCAGCAGCCATTGCGGTTCGATGGGTTGCTCCCCCTGGGCGACGAGTGCGCGGGCGAGGACGACCTTGTCGAGGTCGCCGCGGGTGATGCGGGTGACGGCTTCGGCGACCGCGATCTCCCACTCGGCCGCAGTCTTGGGGCCGTCGGCGAAGGCGATCTCGCCGGGGCTGGAAGGGTCGCTCGCGGGGATGAGTTCGGGGGTGGCGGGGACGGCTTCGCCGACCGTGGCGGTCGTCAGCCAGGCCCGGCCGGAGCGACGACCGACGACAACGGAGGGCACGACCAGGCGCGAATCGTCTTGGGAGGCTGCGGCATACGCCATGGAGCCGAAGGCGATCGGGCCGGTGCCGGGGCGGGCGAGGTCGTCGCGGACGACGGCCGCACTGCATACCTCCCGCCACCAGTCGGCCGCTTGGGCGAAGCGATCGGACCCGCGCGTGGCGAAGTCGAGGGCGCTGCCCCAGCCGACGAGACCCTCGCCATGACGCACCCACGAGCAGACCTGCGAAGCCGGGGTCGCGGCGGGGATGAGGGTCAGCAGGTCCGCGGCGACGGCTTCGGGGATCTCGACCGTGCGAGCGATCAGGCGCGCGGGTCCGGCGGCGGGCAGGGTGGACATCGGCGGCAAGCCTACGACTCCCGCGCGCCGAGAACGGCAGCCGATGGGTGTGACACGGGTCCGGTCGGGGCGTGAGGGATGATGGGCGCATGAGTCGCGCCAGCCTGGAGAAGGACCCGACCGAGGTCGCGGCGATGTTCGATGACGTCGCCGCTCGCTATGACGTGACCAATGACGTGCTCAGCCTTGGACAGGACCGGCGGTGGCGCAAGCAGGTGGTCGCGGCGGTGGCGGCGGTTGCTGGGGAGACGGTGCTGGACATCGCGGCAGGGACGGGGACGAGTTCGGAGCCCTATGCCGACGTGGGGTGCGCGTGATTCCGGCGGACTTCTCGCTGGGGATGCTCAAGGTCGGGAAGCGCCGGCGTGCGGACTTGGGGTTCACGGCGGCCGATGCACTGCGATTGCCGTTCGCGGACAACTCTTTTGACGCGGTGACGATGTCTTTTGGGTTGCGGAATGTGTCGGACTCTTCGCTGGCGCTGCGGGAGTTTGCCCGGGTGACGAAGCCGGGTGGGCGCTTCGTGCTGTGCGAGTTTTCGGCGCCGACGAACAAGGCCTTCCGGACGATCTACAACGAGTACCTCATGCGGTCGTTGCCGCCCGTGGCCCGTCGGGTCAGCTCGAACCCGGACTCGTATGTCTATCTGGCCGAGTCGATCCGGGCCTGGCCCGCGCAGCGCGAGATGGCGCAGATCATCGCCGACGCCGGGTGGAGTTCGGTGCGCTGGCGCAATCTGTCCGGCGGCATCGTGGCCCTGCACCACGCGGTCAAGGCCTGACGCCTGCTCGGGCCGTGGCGGCGCGGCGGGCGGGCGTGCGCGACCTAACGCCCGGGCTACCGCCTGGTACTGGTCGCGATCACGGCCGATACCAGTCGGTAGGTCAGGCGTTAGCGCGGGCGGCGGTGGCGCGCAGGTGGGCGTGGGCGTCCTCGTGACCGGCGCGATCGATGGGCACCTCGATGACGCGTAGGCCGTTCGGGGTCTGGCTCACGCTGGCGGCGAGCGCTTCCGAGGTGGTGGCGAGGTCATGCAGTATGCCGTGGGCTCCGGCGAGTGCGCCGAGATCGGTTGTCGTCGGGGTGCCGAAGAGCCGTTCGTAGGGTTCGGTCAGGGCCGCCCGGCCAGGCTCGAGGAGCCCGAAGATGCCGCCGCCTTGGTCGTTGACGACCACGATGGTCAGGTTCGGGCGGGGTTCGGCGGGGCCGATGAGCAGGCCGTTCGTGTCGTGCAGGAAGGTCAGGTCGCCCATCAGGGCGTATGTCGGCCGGTCCGGCTCAGCGAGCGCGATCCCGATGGCGGTGGAGACGCAGCCGTCGATGCCCGCGAGGCCACGGGAGGCGAGGATGGCGCAGCCGGGGGGCACGCGGCATACGCCGAAGTCGATGTCTCGCACCGGATTTGATGGGCCGGTGAACAGAATCGCGTCCTCGGGGAGGGCGTCGATGACGGTTCGCGCGATGGCGAGACCGCTCGGCCAGGCTGGCGGGTCGTCGGCGACGGCCGCCGCGAGGGCTGTGCCGGCCTCGTGCCAGGCGCGAGCCCACGGGCCGTGATCTGGGTGGGTGACAGCGGCTTGGGTGGCAGTGCGGTGGGTCGCAGATGCCGCGTGCGCGAGTGTCGCGTGCAGGTCGGTGGCGTGGGCGACGACCCCAGCAGGATCGGCATACCGCTGCGTGTCGGTGAGGGCCTCAACGCGCAGGCCCGGGCGGCGAAGCAGGGCGGTGACCGGACGGGACAAAGTGGTGCGACCGACGACGATGACGCGCTCGGGCGCATGGGCGTCGACAAAGGTGGCATCGGTGAGCAGGAGCGGGCCATGCGGGAGGACACCGGGCTCGTCGTCGGCCCGCTCGCCGAAGGGTTCGGCGATGACGGGATAGCCGTGCTGTGCAGCCCAGGCCACCACCTGCGGGCGGTCGTGGGCGTCCACGAGATCGCCGAGGACAACCAGGGTGGTTCGGTGGGGAACTTTGCTGTCGCCCTGGCCGCAGCAAACTTCCCCAGCGTGACGCTCGACCGTGGCGACCGTTCCACGTGTCAACTTGGCCGGGGCGGTCGAGGCGGCGGGTGAGAGTAGCGGCCAGGAATCCGGCACCAGGGGCTCGGCGAGGCAGACGTTCAGGTGAACGGGGCCTGGGTCGTGCCTGGGGATTTCACCCGCGGGTGACCCGAGCGCGGCGGCGATGGCCGTCGACATGAGCGACTCGACGGCACCGAGATCGAGCGCGGAGGCACCGTCCGTCCCAACGATCGGAGCGGCTACCTCGCCCGCCACATCGGCCTCGAAACGCACCGCCCCCGGGAAGATGCCCGGCTGGGTCGTCGTCTGGTTGGCGCCCGAACCACGAAGTGCCGCAGGCCGATCCGCGGAGAGGACAAGCAGCGGAACCTTCGCGTGGTGCGCCTCCAAGACGGCCGGGTGCAGATTGGCCACGGCCGTTCCGGAGGTGGTGATCACCGCGGCGGGGACGCGCGAGGTCTTGGCCAAACCAACAGCCAGGAAGCCCGCCGACCGCTCGTCCACCCGCACATGCAGACGCACCAAGCCGGCCTGCTCGGCGGCATACGCGGCATACGCCAGCGGCGCGGAGCGCGAGCCGGGGCACAGCACGATCTCGGACACCCCCTCCCGGATCGCCGCGGCGATCAGGGCCTGGGCGAACTCAAGGGCGGACACCCGATGAATCCTGCCAGCACCGCCGGACACGAGCGCCACCGCTGGCGAGGAGCACTCCGAAAGCCGGCCGGCAAGCAACCACCGGTCAGCGGCGCGCGCACCCGGCCCGGCATGGCAGGCTGGGCCCTCACGAGAACCATGATTGACGGAGTCCGATCCTGACCGACCTCTCCCAGCCGGCCAGCGACGTCGACCTGCCCTGGGACGCCCTGGTGGCCAAGGCGACGCGCCACCTGCAATTGCAGACCATCCTGCAAGACCGCTTCATGAACCTGCGCGAGGCGGCCTGGGCGGTCAATATCACCGAGGGCACGATCACCTTCACCCACGAGGGGCCAACAGGCGGTGGCGCCGGTGCAGATCGTCGGCACCCTGAACACGGCGGACTCCGCCTGGATGTGGGGCTGGGATCACCCGTCGGTTCCGGAGGATCTGGGCGAGCACGCCCGCGCGGTGCGGTCGACGGCATACCCACCGAGCACGACAGCGACCAGTTGGCGCGGCCGGTGCCGCCTTTCACGGCCGAGCAGGCGATCGGCGTCGTGCAGTCCTATCAGCGGCAGATGGAGCCGATCTACCGGATCGGACTCGACCAGGACCTCGACGCGGCGGAGGAGGAGCGGCGCCTCGGCGCGCAGCGAGTTGCGGGCGGCCTTCTGGCGGCGCACGGACGACTTCCACGAGGGCGGAGTCTTCGGCAGCGGCAACGACTACGCGATCGCCGAATTGACCGATTGGCATGCAGCGCCCGTCCACGAGCGGCTGTGGCAGGTGACCTACCGGCGGCGGATCACCCCCGATCTGGCGATGAACGAGGGCTATCTCGTCATGCTCTTCGACGACGCCCCGCAGTTGGTGGACCTCATCGAAGACGCCGACTGAGGCTCACGCGCTCACAAGGTCCCCGTCGCGGGGCGCCGATCGGTGAGGCAGTAGACCTGCCCGCCCGGGGCGGTCATGACGCTCCAGTGCGTCCACTCAGCCGTATGCCGTGCGCCCAGCCCCTCGTGTTCCGCGCGGGTTCGCGCCCGGTCGGCGCAGGCGAGATCCGGGTGTCCCGTCACCACGCCGCCTTCGGTGTCGTTGCGCTGCAATAGGATTCGGACCGGCAGGTGGCGTGGTCGCGGCAGAACGCGGAACTGATTCATCGACCCCGTCACCGGCTCGATCCCCATGAGCGCACCCCAGAAAGCGCACTCGGCTTCCCACTGATCCGCCGGAATATCGAGACAGAGCTGGTCGAGCAGGACCGCGCCGCCGCGCTCCTGACGCGCAGCGCCATGCCAGGTCGTCAGGCAGAAGACGAAGCCGCCGGGCGAGCGGAGCACGACATACCCATCCCCGGGATAGCGGAAGACCTCCCGCGCGCCGAGCCCGATCGCGAAAAGCGCTGCGGCCGAGGGATCCTCGACATCGAGGTCGAGATGCACTCCCCCGTCGTCGCCGACTGCTTGCAGCTTCACCCACGGATCTCCGGCCGGCGGCGCCAACGTCGCGAACTCGCCGCCCGCCCCGCGCACGTCGACCACCTGCGTGCCCGTGGCGTCGGCCCAGAACTGCCATAGCTCATCCGCCGGGGTCGGCACATCGAGGAAGATCCACAGCCAGCGCACGTCCACCCGCCCAGCCTGCCAGTCCGCGCCCAGCCTCGGCGAGCGCTTAAAGTGGCGAGCGTGAGTGAGACGACGATCCTGCACAATCCGGCCTGCTCGACCTCCCGCGCGGCGCTGGAGAACGCCGAGGACGTCGGCGCGGCGGTGGCGGTCCGCAACTACCTCAAGCAGCAGCTCACCGAGGCCGAGCTGCGCGATCTCATCGCGATTCTTCGCGATCCCGTCGGCGATCTGGTGCGCCGGGACGCCTATTTCGTCGAGCAGGGCCTCGAGCACGACGACATCGATGACGCCGATTCGGTGGTCGCCACCCTGCTCGCCCACCCGCGACTGCTGCAGCGCCCGATCCTCGTGCGCGATGGCGTCGCGATCATCGGGCGCCCGAAGGATCGCGCCAAGGCCTTCCTCGCGGGGCAGGACGTCTGAGCACGCTCGAGCTCGTCGACCCGAGCGCCCTGCTGGCCCGGCTGCGCGATGCCCTGAACGGCGGCCCGGCGCTGCGGCCGTATGTCGGCGCACCCCCTCCCCTGCCCCCGCACGATCCCAACGACCTCCCACCTGGCCTGGTCCTCGCGGTCGGCACCTCCGGCTCCACGGGCGAGCCCAAGCTCGCGCTGCACGACGCCGACAGCTTGCGCGCCAGCGCCGCCGGGACGTATGCCGTCCTGCACGGCCCCGGCCAGTGGCTGCTGGCTATCCCGCCCCAGCACATCGCCGGCCTGCAGGTGCTGGTCCGCTCAATCCTTTCCGGGACGACGCCCGTCATCATGGATCGCGACGCTGGGTTCACGCCGCAGGCTTTCGCCGCGGCGACGGCGGCGCTGACGGGCGAGACGGCATACACCTCCCTCGTCCCGACCCAGGTGGGCCGGCTGCTCGACGACCCGGCCGGTGCGGCGGCCCTGCGGCGGTTCGCCGTCGTGCTCGTCGGGGGTAGCGCGGTTCCGCTCACACTGCGGGAGCGCGCGTTGGCGGCGGGCGTGCGGCTGGTCGCGACCTATGGCATGAGCGAGAGCGCTGGCGGCTGTGTCTATGACGGTCGGCCGCTGCCGGGGGTCGAGATTGCCATCGATGAGGACGAGCGGATCCACCTCGGCGGCCCGATGATCGCCCACGGCTATCTCGGGCGCCCCGACCTGACTGCGGCGAACTTCACCACCCGGGATGGGAAGCGCTGGTTCGCCACCGACGACCTCGGCGCCCTCGACCCCGACGGCCGGCTCACCGTCCACGGGCGACGCGATGATGTGATCACCACCGGCGGGCTCAAAGTGCACCCGCGGGTGGTGGAGGAGGCGGTGCTCACGGCATACCCCGGGCTCAAAAGCGTTGTCGCCGTGGGGGTTCCGGACCCTGAGTGGGGCCAGATCGTCGCGCTCGCGGTGACCGGCGAGCACCCGCCGACCCGCGATGAGGTGCGGGATCGGCTGCGGGGTGAGCTGGCGGCATACGCCCTGCCCAAGGTGGTGCGCGTCCTGCCGCACCTGCCCGAGCGCGGCCCCGGCAAGCCCGACCGGCGGGCGATCGCCGCGATGGTGGGACAATAGGGGCATGCTGCGCTTCCTGCCGGGGCTGATCGCCCTGGTCCTCGCGATCTACACGCTGGTCGACTGCGTGCAGACGCCGGAGGAGCAGGTGCGCGGCCTGCCCAAGGTCGTGTGGGTTTTCGTCATCTTGCTGTTCCCGTATGCCGGCCCCGCTGGCTGGTGGTTCGCCGGCCGGCCGCGGGCGCTCGCCCTGCCCGGCCGTGAGACCGGTCGGCCCCGTCCGCCGCGCCCCAAGGGACCAGACGACGACCCCGACTTCCTGCGCAATCTCTGACCCTTTCGTTTGACCGAGGACTGAATCCTTCTCATGGCTACGCCTGCCCAGTGGGTCGCCGGTGCCCGCCCCCGGACCCTGCCCGCCGCCGTTGCACCCGTCCTCGTCGGCACCGGTGCCGCCGCGCAACTCGACCGCGAGGACTTCGGTCTGGCGCTGCTGGCGCTGCTGGTCTCCCTGGCGCTGCAGGTCGGCGTGAACTATGCCAATGACTATTCCGATGGCGTCCGCGGCACTGACGAGGCACGGGTCGGGCCGGTGCGGCTGGTCGGGCAGCGCCTGGCGGATCCGCGGCATGTGAAGGTGATGGCCTTCGGCTTCTTCGGCCTGGCCGGGCTCGCGGGCCTGGCGTTGTGCGCGCTGGCCGGCACGATGAACCTGCTCTGGGTCGGCGCGGCGGCCATCCTCGCGGCCTGGTATTACACCGGTGGCAAGCGGCCCTATGGCTATCGCGGGCTGGGCGAGCCGTTCGTCTTCGTCTTCTTCGGGCTCGTCGCAACGCTCGGCACGATGTGGACGCAGGCGCACGCGCTGAGCGTTGTGGGGGTGCTGGGGGCGTATGGCGTCGGCGCTCTCGCCACCGCGCTGATGGTGACGAACAATCTGCGCGACCTGCCGAGCGATCGCGAGGCCGAAAAGCTCACCCTCGCCGTGCGCTGGGGCGATGCGAAAACCCGCTCGTTCTATGCCTTTTTGGTGATCAGCGCCCTTTTCACGGTGCTGATGTATGCCGTCTCCGCCCCCTGGGCGCTGCTTGCCTTCCTCGCTGCACCGCTGGGCCTGCAGCAGGTGGCGCGCGTCGCCCGCGGCGCTCGAGGGCGTGACCTGATCCCCGTGCTCGAAGGCACCGGCCGCACCCAGCTGGTGTATGCCGTCCTGCTCACCCTCGGCCTGTTCCTGGCCTGACGCGGGTCGGGCCGTGAGTCGGTTCCTAGGTCGTCCGCGCCGGTCGACTGCGTGGTGCTAGCACCAGTTAGAAAACCCCGAAAAACGTCCCGTGACCGGCGGAAGTCAGGGTCAGCGGAAGTCGGCGTCGGTGGCCGCGTCTTGCGTGGCAGCGTCTTCGATGGCCTCATCGGAGTCGGCGCGCTTGGCGGCGAGCCGGCCCTCGACCCGGTTGCTGAGTTTGTCGACGGTGTCCTGGCGCAGCGGGCGCAAGGCGAAGTACGAGATCAGCACCGAGAGGGTCGCCGCACCAACCAGCAGCCACGGCTGCTGCGAGCGGTCGCGCAGCCCGAGCAGCCAGAGCAGGCCAAGGCAGCCGAAGAAGATCAGGAAACGCAGCAGGGTGTAGCGGACCACGTCATACCCCTGAATAGCTGTGCTGGCCGACGAAGTACATATTCACGATGGAGTAGTTGATGATGATGCACGCGAAGCCGGCGAGCGCGATATAGGTCGCCTTCTGGCGGCTGATCCCGGTGGTGGCGCGGGCGTGCAGGTAGGCGGCATACACCACCCAAATCACGAAGGTCCACACCTCCTTGGGGTCCCAGTTCCAGTAGGACGCCCAGGCCTGCCGCGCCCAGATGGCGCCGGCGATCAGGGTGAAAGTCCACAGCGGGAAGGCGATGACGTGCAGGCCGTATGACAGCCGCTCCAGTTCGGGGGCGGGCGGCAGCACGCGCCGCAGACCGGCGAGGCGGCCGGGTGCCCCGCCGCCCCGAGCCTCCGCGCGGTCGACCAGCAGATAGGCCAGACCGACCATTGCGGCGAGCGTGAAAACACCCACCGAAATCGTCGCGACCGTCACGTGGATGACCAGCCAGCCGGACTTCAAGGAGGGCATGAGCTGGGCGGCCTCGGTGTACCAGAAGGTGGTGGCCGAGCCGAGCATGAGCAGCACGGGCGCCGTGACGAAGGCGCCGAGCCAGTCGACATTGCGCTTCAAGCCCCAGAGGCAGAAGGACAGCAGCAGCACAAAGGACGCGGCGGCGACAAACTCGTGGAGGTTGCCCAGCGGCGGACGGTGCACGGACAGGCCGCGGAAGAGGATCGAGACCCCGACGAGCAGCGTGGCGAGCCCGGTGAGCATGCGCGCCGGCCCGGCGGCCTTGCGCGCCTTGACCAGCCCACTCGCGCTCGCCGCATCATCGCCCGGTCCATCCGGCGACCGGTGAACCGCCGGACCGCCGGCCCCGACGAGCACGTCGGCGCGCGCCGGCTCCACGGCATCACGCGGCGCGGCCGCCGCCGAGCGCGCCAGATAGACGATGAACCCGAGCATCGCCAGCGTGAGGACCACGATGGCGGAGTAGAGGCTCACCAGTGAGTACTGCTCCAGAACTTCACGTGTCATAACGCGGGCATCCTCTCACGGGGTCCTGACAGGCCCCTTAGGCCTCAGCGGACGGCAGTGACGGCCTGGGGTTTGTCGGCCGCCGCGAGATTGGGGGCGACGCTGAAGACGACCGTCCCCTTCGGGGAGGTGTAGGTAACGGTGACGCCGTTGTACGTCCACGCCCGCGAGGACAAGCGCGTCCAACTCGACCCGGCCGGCCCACCGGAAGTGCGCCATAGCGAGGCGACGACCTCGGGCGTGGCATAGCGACCAGCCGCCGCCTTGTCCCCCACGCGCCACGCGGCAACCAGCTTCTCGACATAGGTCCCGACCCGGCCGATGATCGGCCGGCCTTCCTCCGCGACATACACCTTGCGCCAGCCACTTTGATAGGTGTCCACCGCGCAGGGCAGAGGTATGACGCATGCCCGCAGTCTTGCAGGTCACCGACTCGGCAGTCCGGCGGCCAGCCGATCGAGGTAGTCCTGCAGGCCGGAGTCGTCGCCCTTGGCGAGCGCGCCCAGGCGCACGCGGGAGCCACCCGCCGGCAAGGCCTCGACGCGGGCGAAGACTCGGCGGCGGCGGATCAGCAGCGAGGCGATCAGCCCGGCCAGTGCCAGGAGCGAAGACCACAGCGTCAGGTCCTTGGCCGGGTCGTGGCGGATCGACAGGCCGGCCCAGCGGACCACCTTGTTGAAGGTGATCGACCCGCGGTCGCCGGGCAATTGCACCGTCTCCCCCGGCGCGATCCAGATGCGCAGCGGCTCGCCATTGGTGTCCTTGACCTGGGTCATCTCCTTGGTGTTCAAGGTATAGACCGACCCCGACAGCCCCCCAGGGTTGAGCTCGCCTTCATACAGCCCTAGCGCCATCTTGGGGTCGCGCGCGTCAGGGAAGATCGAGATCGGGCCCTGGTCCTGGGTGATGACACCGGTGGGCAGCAGATTGCCGAAGAAGCCGAGTTCTTTCGGCTGGGCGCCGGGGACCTTGATCGCGCCGGAGGAGGTGTAGTTGTTGTCCCGCGCGAGGAAGACCGTCGGTCCCGTGTAAACCACTTTGCCGCGCGAATCTTTCACGGTCACATCGGCGGCATAGCCATTGCCGAGCAGGAAGATCGCGGCCCCGCTCATTTCGACCGGGTGGTTGACCTTCAGCACGTGCGACTGCTCCGGCGCACCGGGAGAGTCGGTGGTGCGCAGGTATGCCGAGAAGTCCCGCGGCTGCCCGAACTGGCCACCGCCCACGCGGTCCTCGAAGCTCGCGTCGAAGCGATCCAGGGTCAAGGTGAAGGGCGGCAGTTTCGCGGTGTCGACGCGCGGCCCGGGATCGAGGGTGTCGTAGTTGATCGCCGTGTCAGAAAAGCTCCCGCCAACCGGGACGATGACATCGCCCTTCCACCCCCACACGTGCCCGACCGCGACGCCGACGATGACACCGATCAGGGCGGTATGGAAGAGCAGGTTGCCGGTCTCCTTCGCATAGCCGCTCTCCGCTGCGAGGGTATGCCCGTCGCGCACGTCCACCCGATAGCGCCGGCCAAGCGCGGCCTTCACGCTGGCGAGCGCGACGTCGGGGTCGGCGTCGAGGTCGCGCTCGGCATACGCCGGGAGCCGGTCGAGGCGAGCCGGCACGCGCGGCGGGCGGCCGCGCAGGTGGCGAAGGTGGATTCGCGTGCGGGGCAGGACGCAGCCGATCAGGCTGATAAGCAGCAGCAGATAGATCGCCGAGAACCACGGGGTCGCATAGACCTCGAAGAACCCGAGCCGATCCAGGATCGGGCCCATCGTCGGATGGCGGGCGATGTAGTCCGAGGTGCGGGTCGGGTTGATCGAGCGCTGCGGCCAGATGGACCCGGGCAAGGCGGCGACCGCGAGCAGCAGCAGCAGGAGCAGCGCGGTCCGCATACTCGTGAGGTTGCGCCAGGCCCAGCGGGCCCAACCGAGCGGGCCGAGGCTGGGTTGCTGGATGCGGGCGCTCTGGGCGGTCACAGGAAAACCTCGAAACCGCCGATGGCGTGCACCTGAAGCCAACTCATGATCCGCGCCCATAGGCCGCTGACCAGCAGAATCCCGACGGCGAGCAAGAGCAAGCCGCCGGCTAGGTGGATGCGGCGGCTGTGCCGGCGCAGGAAGGCGTTGAAGCGGCCCGCCCGCTCCCAGGCCGCCGCCATCACGAGGAAGGGCAGGCCGAGGCCGAGGCAGTATGCCGTCGCGAGCGTTACCGCGCGCCCCACGCTCGGCTCGGTCGCGGTGGCCATCGCGAGTACCGCGCCGAGGGTCGGGCCGGAGCAGGGGGTCCAGCCGATCCCGAAGACGGCGCCGAGTGCGGGCGCCCCGAGCAGGCCCATGCGCGGCCGCCAGCGCGGGGCGAGGGTGCGCTGGGTGCCGGCGCCGAGGAAGACCAGCGCCATGACGATGACGATTGCCCCGCCGATCCGGGTCAAGGCTTCTTGATGCTCCCAAAAGGCCCGTCCGATGCCGGTGACGAATAGGGCCATCAGGATGAAGACGGCGCTGAAGCCGGCGATGAAGAGCAGCGTGCCCAGCACGACCCGGCTGCGGGCGGGCGCCGCGACAACCCCGCGCGGCGCGGTGGGTGCGGGTGTCGGTGCGATGGGCGAGGGGCCGGCACCCGCGACATACCCCAGGAATCCGGGGACTAGCGGGAGCACGCACGGGGAGGCGAAGGAGACCAGGCCGGCGAGGGCCGCGATGGCGATGGCGACGGGCAACGCGCCCGAGGCCACCGTCTGCGAGGCGCCCGCCACGAGCTGACTCACGAGGCGGGGCCCCCGGCGACATCCTCGATCAGGCCGGTCAGGGTCGAAGCCGTGATGGGCCCGGAAATGCGGGCGGCGATCCGGCCCTGCCGGTCGAGGACCAGGGTCGATGGCATCGCATTGGCCTTGCCCTGCAGCATCAGCACCGCCTTGCCGCCGGGGTCGCTGAGGCTGGGGTATGGCAGCTTCCACTCCTCGACCTGCGCCTTGCCGGTCGTCGCCTCCTCGCGGAAGTTGATGCCGAGGAAGTCCGCCTGAGCCGTCACCGTCGGGTCGGTAGCGACCGCGACCAGGTCGGGGGCTTCCTTGTCACACGGGCCGCACCAGGAGGCCCAGATGTTGACGACGAGGAGCTTGTCGCGGCCGGTGCTGCTGTCGTATGCCGCCCCGTCGACGGTGGTGCCCGTCAGGACAACGGGCTCGCCGCGCTTGGCTTCGGGGATGAGTTCGCTGGTGCCATCGCCGGCGATATAGCCCTTGCCGTCGCCGGCCTTGGCCTGGTTGGCGATGTCATTGCCTGTGCATCCGGCCAGGCTCAGGGCCGCGGCCGCGGTGAGGGCAGCGAGAATGGCCGCGCGGCGAGAGGGGCTCACGCGCCGACGCTCGCGGTGGCATCGGAGATCAGGTGCCGGGCCGGTTCCGCATACGACACCGACGCAATCTCGCGGCCGTCGAAGGCGATCGTCGTGACCGAGGCGAGCGAGCATTCACGGCTGCGCGGGTCGTGCCAGAGGCGGCGACCTTCGGCGGCGCTGCGCATCATCCAGATCGGCAGTTGGTGGGAAACGATGACCGCTTCGTGGCCGGTGCCGGCCGCTCGGGCGGCGTCGACGGCGGCACTCATGCGCTCGACGATCTCGACATAGGGCTCGCCCCAGGACGGCTTGGTGATGTTGTGCATCTTGGCAAGGTTCTTGGGGCGCAACAGATTTGCAAGGCTGACCTGCTGGCCCTCGAAGCGATTCGTCGCCTCCAGGACGCGCTCGTCCAAGGTGACCGGGAGGCCGAGGCGCTCCGCGAGCGGGGCCATCGTTTCTTGCGCGCGGATCAGCGGGGAGGAGACCAGGTGGGTGATATCGCGGCCGTGGAGGTGATCGGCGACAACCTGCGCCATCGCCCGGCCGCGCTCGGAGAGGTGGAAGCCGTCGAGGCGCCCATAGAGGACCTTGTCCGGATTGTGCACCTCGCCATGGCGCAGGAGGTGGACCAGGGTGCGCTCGCTCATGGCGCGATTGTCGCAAAGGATTCTGAGGCGGCTCGCGCGGCCTCCGGGAGGGCTTCGACGACCCGGTCCAGGGCCGCGTCGTCGTGGGCGGCGGAGACGAACCATGCTTCATAGGCGCTCGGCGGCAGGTGGACGCCCTGGTCGAGCATGCTGTGGAAGAAGGCGGCGTAGGCCGGGCTGCTGGTGGTCTTGGCCTGGTCGTAGTTGGTCACCGGGCCCTCGGTGAGGAAGATGCTAAACATCGAGCCGGCCCACTGGATCGTATGTGGCACACCGGCTTTCGTGAGTTCTGCGGCCGCGGCGTCGGCGATGGTGTGGGCGGTCGTGGTCAGGTGGGAGTAGACGTCGTCGGTGCAGCCGCGCAGGGTCGCGAGCCCGGCGGCGGTGGCGACGGGGTTTCCGGAGAGGGTGCCGGCTTGGTAGACGGGGCCGTCGGGGGCGAGGTATGCCATGTGGGCCGCACTGCCGCCGAAAGCCGCCGCGGGGAAGCCCCCGCCCATGACCTTGCCGAAGGTGAACAGATCGGGGGCACCACTGTCATACGGACCCTCCAGGCCGTACCACCCGGCCCGGCTGCAGCGGAAGCCGGTCATCACCTCATCGGAGATGAGCAGGGCGCCGTGCGCGCGGGTGATCCGGCGCAGCGCTTCGGTGAAGCCGGGCAGCGGCGGAACGACGCCCATATTGCCCGGGGCAGCCTCGGTGATGACCGCGGCGATGTGCTCGCCATCGGCGGCAAAGGCCGCCTCGAGCGCCTCAATGTCGTTGTAGGGCAAGACGATCGTCTCGGCTGCGGCGCTTTGCGGGACGCCGGCCGAGTCGGGCAGGCCGAAGGTCGCGACGCCCGAGCCGGCGGCGGCGAGCAGGGCATCGACATGCCCGTGATAGCAGCCGGCAAACTTCACGACGCGCGAGCGGCCGGTGATGCCGCGGGCCAGGCGAAGTGCACTCATGGTGGCCTCCGTTCCGCTGGAGACCAGGCGCACCTGCTCGACCGGCTCGATGCGCGCGACGATCTCCTCGGCGAGGGCGATCTCGTTCTCACTCGGTGTGCCATAGGAGAAGCCGCGGCCGGCTGCTTCGGTCACGGCGCGCAGCACGTCCGGGTGGGTGTGACCGAGGATCATCGGGCCCCACGAGCCGATCAGATCGACATACTCGCGGCCGTCGGCGTCGGTCAGGTAGGCACCGCGGGCGCTGGTGACGAATCGCGGCGTGCCGCCGACGGACCTGAAGGCGCGGACCGGGCTGTTGACGCCGCCGGGGACGACGCGGCGGGCGCGGGCGAAGAGCGCCTCCGAGGCGGGAGCGTCACTGGGGTGAAGAGGCGCTGCGGGGGCCGGGGAGGGGTGAGCGGACGGCATACGTCCAAGTCTCTCAGACGGGCGAACGGGGCCCGGCCTCGGTCGAGTTCGGGAAACACGCCGATGGCAGCCCGGGATGCTCGGCGTGTTTCCCGAACTCGTCGGGCGTCAGCGCAGGGAGTCGCCGGCCTGGCCGGGCTGGGCCAGGTGGTCGCGGACCTTTTGCAAGGCGGTGCCGAGGGCGAGGAACTCTTGGGGCTCCAGCACTTCGATGAGGTGCTCACGGACCGAGGTGACATGGCACCTGGCCATCTGGTCGATATTCGCCTTGCCCGCGTCGGTGAGGACGAGTTCGACGCCGCGGCGGTCGTCGAGGCAGGCCTCGCGGCGGACCCAGCCGCGCTTCTCGAGGCGAGCGGCCGTGTGCGTGATGCGACTGCGGGACTGCACGACGAGGTCGGCGAGGGCAGACATTCGCATGCGACCGTCGGGTGCCTCGGAGAGCATGGAGATAACTTCGTATTCGGACAGCTGGGTGCCGTGGTGGGACAGGTCGCGATCGAGGGCGACCTCCAGGAGCCGGGTGGCGCGCAGGTACGAGCGCCACGCTTGCTGCTCGGATTCGGTGAGCCAGCGCGTGTCGTCAGACGCGGCAGATGAGGAGGTCATCGGGGCCCATTCTGCCAGGTAAAGGGGCCTGTCGTAGAACGCGCAACCATTGCCGACTTGACGATCGTCGATTTCGTTGAAATATTAATGATCGTACCCACCGCGAACGACGAACTCCCCCAAGGATGAGCACTATGAGCAATATCAAGAACCTCCCCGCCGGCACCTGGGCGATCGACCCCAGCCACACCGAGGTCGGCTTCGTCGCCCGCCACCTGATGGTCAGCAAGGTGCGCGGCAACTTCGCCGATGTCGCCGGCACCGTCGTGGTCGCCGAGGACGTCACCGCCTCCACCGTCGATGTCACGGTCCAGATGGCCTCTGTCGACACCCGCAGCGCCGACCGCGACGCGCACCTGAAGAGCGCGGACTTCTTCGACGTCGAGAACTACCCGACGATGCGCTTCGTCTCCACCTCCTTCGACGGCGAGAAACTGACCGGCGATCTGACGATCAAGGACACCACCAAGCCCGTCACCTTCGAGGTCGACTTCAATGGCGTCCAGGCCGACCCGTGGGGCAACACCAAGGCCGGCTTCGAGGCCGAGGCCGAGATCAAGCGCGCCGACTGGGGCCTGACCTGGAATGCCGCCATCGAGGGCGGCGGCGTGCTCGTCTCCGACAAGATCAAGATCGTCCTCGACGTCCAGCTGCTCAAGCAGGCCTGACGCCCGCGGCGGGAGCTGTTGGCTCTTACAGGAGGGCGGCGGCGTCGAGGGCGAAGTAGGTCAGGATCAGCTGGGCACCGGCGCGGCGGATGCCGATCAGGGACTCGAGCATCACCCGGTCGCGGTCGATCCAGCCGCGATCGGCGGCGGCGATGATCTGGGAGTACTCCCCCGAAATCTGGTATGCCGCAACGGGAACCGGGCTCGCGGCCGCCACGGCGGCGACGATATCGAGGTGTGGGCCGGCCGGTTTCACCATGATGATATCGGCCCCTTCGGCGAGGTCTTGCGCGAGTTCGCGCAAGGCCTCGGTCGCGTTCGGCGGGTCTTGTTGGTATGCCGCCCGGTCTCCGACGAGCGAGCTCGCGACCGCCTCGCGGAAGGGCCCATAGAGACCGGAGGTGTATTTCGCCGTATAGGCAAGGATCACGACGTCCTGGAAACCTTCGGCGTCCAGGGCCGCGCGGACGTGCCCAACCTGGCCGTCCATCATCCCCGAGAGACCGAGCACGTGCGCACCTGCGTGCGCCTGAGCGAGTCCCATCGCGGCATACCGCTGCAGCGTCGCGTCATTGTCGACCCGCCCGGCCGCGTCGAGGACCCCGCAGTGCCCGTGCGACGTGAACTCATCCAGGCACAGATCGGTCATCACGACGAGCCGATCCCCGACCGCGTCGACCACCGCCCGTGTGGCGACATTGAGGATGCCTTCAGGGTCGTCCGCGCCCGAGCCCTCCGCGTCCTTCGCCAGCGGCACTCCGAAGAGCATGATGCCCCCGAGCCCCGCGTCGACGCACCGATGTGCTTCTGCGACAAGGGATTCGATCGTATGCTGCACGACCCCCGGCATCGCGCCGATCGGCTGCGGCTCATCGATCCCTTCCCGCACAAAGACCGGCAGGATCAGATCAGCCGGGTGCAGCCGGGTCTGCGCGACCAGCCGCCGCATCGCGGCTGAAGTGCGCAACCGGCGGGGCCGAACGCTCGGGAAGGTGCCCGACGGCATACCCCCGGCAGCCGGCATCACGAGCGGGCCCGGCGGCGCGCAGTGCTGCGGCGCTTCTCGCTCGGCCGGCGCAAGACTTCCCCCGCCTCGAGAGCCGCGGCCGCCCGGCCGCGACCGAAGTCCGCGAGCGCCTCGATGAGCACCGGCACGCTCGCCTCGGGCGCGAGGACGTCGACGCGCAGGCCATGATCCTCAGCGGTCTTCGCGGTCGCCGGGCCGATGCACGCGACGATCGTTGATGCGTGGGGCTTGCCGGCGATGCCGACGAGATTGCGCACGGTCGAGGAGGAGGTGAAGACGACCGCATCGAAGTCGCCGCCCTTGATCGATTCGCGAACCTCCGGCTTCGGCGGCGCGGCGCGCACGGTGCGGTAGGCGGTCACAGCTTCGACGCTCCAGCCGAGATCCTCCAGGCCGGCGACGAGGGTGTCGGTCGCGATATCGGCCCGCGGCAGGAAGACCTTGTTGATGGGGTCGAGGTCGGCATCGTATTCGGGCCATTCTGCGACCAGCCCGCGCGCCGAAGCCTCCCCCGATGGCACCAGGTCGGGGCGAATACCCCAGGCGCGCAAGGCTTCTGCCGTCACGCCACCGACGGCAGCGACCTTCAAGCCGGCGAGCGCCCGGGCGTCCAGACCGATCTCCTCGAAGAGTTCACGCACCGCCTTGACGGCATTGACCGAGGTGAACCCGATCCACTCATACGAACCGGTCACCAGCCCCCGGATCGCCTTGTCCATCTGATGGCGCGTGCGCGGCGGCTCGACGCTGATTGTCGGCACGATCTCGCCGTGCGCTCCATGTCCGGCGAGCAGGCCGAGCACCGGTTGCGCCTGGTCCATCGTGCGCGGGATGAGCACGCGCCACCCGAAGAGCGGCTTGGACTCGAACCACGACAGGTGCTCGCGCATCGGCACCGTCGGGCCGAGGATCGCCAGCGTCGGGAACCCCAGACCGGCGACGGTGCGCGCGGCGACGCGCAACTCGCACACCTGCGTGCGCTGCCGAGTGGTCGTGCCGTGCTCGGTCAGCGCGACCAGCGTTTTGGGGTCGCGGCCGGCGGCTAGCAACGCCTGCGCGCCCGTCTCCAGATCGGGCGCGGTGCCGAGCAGGACCACGGTGGTGGCGGGGTCCGCATATGCCGCCCACTCGATCCCGCTCTGCCCCGGGGCGAGCACGTGGACGCCGGTGACCGCGGCCCCAGTGAGCGGGATTCCGGCGTATGCCGGGACCGCCGTCGCCGCCGTGACTCCCGGGACGATCTCGAAGGCGATGCCGGCCTTCTGGCAGGCGATGGCCTCCTCGGCCAGCCCGTTGAAGGTCGCCGGGTCGCCGTCCATGAGCCGCACGACGAGGCCGCCCGGGTGCGCCTTGGCTGTCGCCACGACGAGCTTGGCGCGCGAGGCGTGGGTGAGGGCCTGGCCCGGCGTGCCATGCGAGGCATCGACGATCTCGGCGTCCGGGCAGGCGTGGCTGCGCACGACATCGAGCGCCGTCAACTGATCGGTGACGATCGCATCGGCCGCCGCGAGGGCCTCCACCGCGGCGAGGGTGAGCAGGCGGGGATCCCCAGGGCCGGTGCCGACAAAGGCCACGCGGGCAGCCGGGCGCTTGCGCCCGGTCGGGGTGGTCGTGGGGCTCACTGGTCGCTCTCCATCGATGCGGTCACGCTGGTGGGGGGTGGGGTTGACGGCGGGCCGTCGGTCGGTGGTCGAGGCTCTCGGGCCTGGGCCGCGCCGTCCTCCAGGAGCAGCCGGGCCAGGCGTATGCCGACCCCCTCCGGATCGTCGGCCGCACCGACCATGGAGCGGCGCAACTCCAGGGCGCCGGCGCGCGTCCCGACGAAGGCGCGCAACGACAGCTCGGGACCATCGAACCCCTCGACGATCTCGCCGAGGACGCCAATGGGCGCCGTGCAGCCCGCCTCAAGTTCGCGCAGGACGGTGCGTTCGGCGGTGATGCAGGCACGGGTATCCGCATCGTCGACGGCAGCCAGCAGCGCGATCAGTTCCGCATCGTCCGCGCGGCATTCGACGGCGAGGGCGCCTTGACCGGCGGCGGGCAGCATCTGAATCGGGTCAAGGACTTCGGTGGCGAGGTGAGTCAGGCCCAGTCGGGCCAGGCCGGCGCGGGCCAGGATGATGGCGTCCACATCGCCGGCCGTCACGCGAGCGATGCGCGTCTCCACATTGCCGCGGATGCCCGTGAACTCCAGACCGAGGCCAAGCGCCCGCAGCTGCGCCTCCCGGCGGGGCGAGCCCGTGCCGACCACGGAACCGGGCGGCAACTCCCCCAGCGTGAGGCCGTCCCGGGCGATGACGACATCGCGAACATCCTCACGACGAGGAGTCGCCGCCACAATGAGACCAGGTTCCGGAGTCGTCGGCAGGTCCTTCAGTGAGTGGACAGCGAAGTCGATATCGCTGTTGTGCAAGGCCATTCGCAGCGCCGACGCGAAGACACCGGTGCCGCCGATCTGTTCCAGCGGCGCCGTCGAGATATCGCCTTCGGTGACGATTTCGACGAGCTCAATCTCGTGGCCGAGGGCCTGCAGGGCGTCGGCCACGTGGCCGGATTGCGTCGTCGCCAGGCGGCTGCGGCGGGTGCCGAGGCGCAGCGTGCGTGGGCCGGCCGTCATGGGCTGCGGGCTCATCGCGCCGCCCCCTCGTCGCTGGCCCGGTCGAAGGGTGGCGGCGCCGAAACGGTGGCGACCGTCTCGGGATCGAGAGCGAAGAGTTCGGCGAGGGCATCGGCATACGCCCCGATGCGGCCGCTGGCGGCCAGCTCCTTGACCCGCAGGGTGGGTCCGTGCAGCAGCTTGTCGACCAGCCGACCCATGGCGATTTCGACTTCGCGGCGCTCGGCATCGCTCAGCTCCGGGGTGCGTCCCTGGAGGCGGGCGAGTTCGCTGTCGAGGACCTCGACGGCGCGAGCGCGCAGGGCGGCGATGGTCGGCGCCGCCGCTTGCACGGAGCGTTCCGTGAGGTATGCCGCCACCTCGGCGGTGACGATATCCGTCGCCGCCTGCACCTGGGGCCCGCTGGCGGAGTCCGCGATGAGGAGACCGAGATGCTCTAGGCCCAGTCGGGTGGTGCCGGGCAGATCGGCGATGGCGTGGTCGATGTCGTGGGGCATCGCGAGGTCGAGATAGACCTGCGGGCGCCCGCCGCGCAGCGCCTGGGCGCGCGCGGCATCGTCGGCCGTGAGGATGACGCCCGGCGCGCCGATGCAGGCGATGACGATATCGGCGCCGACGAGGGCTTCGTCGAGTTCGGAGAAGCGCACCGCCTCGCCGTCAACGCGCGCGGCGAGGGCGGCACCGCGCGACAGCGTGCGATTGGCGATGACCAGGCGACCGACGCCCGCTCGGCGGGCCGTCGTCGCCGACAGCGCGGCCATGGCGCCGGCGCCGACCACCACCACGCTGGCTTCGGACAGATCGCCGAGGATCGGCCGGGCGGCGGCCAGGCCGGCGTCGACGAGGGAGCCGGAGACGGTGTCGATCGAGGTGTCGGTGTGGACGCGCTTGCCGACGCGCAAGGCGCGCTGGAAGAGGGTGTTGAGCGCGGGCCCGACGACGCGCTCCTCTTGGGCCTCATGCAGCGCCATTCGCAACTGCGCGCGAATCTGACTCTCTCCCACGGCCATCGAGTCCAAGCCACCCGCGACGCGGAAGGCGTGGGCGATCGCGCGGTCCTCAAAGTGCACGGCCAGGCGGTCGGTCAGATCGGCGCGCGGCAGGTCCGCCACCGACTCCAACGCCTCGGTGACCGCAGCGACCGCGCCATGGAAGGTCACGGCCTCGACATAGACCTCGGTGCGATTGCACGTCGAAACAACGACGCTCTCGGCGATGTGCTCGCTGCCCGCCAACTCGGTGGCGAGGCGGCGGCGCCCCTCACTGTCCAGCGAGATGCGCTCGAGCAGGTCGAGCGGGGCATTGTGGTGGGAGAGGCCGAGGACGAGCAGGCTCATGGCGCCACCCGCTCCAGGTCGACATCGAAGTCTCGGCGTTGGCGCAGGAAGGCGAGAATTTGCAGCTCCGCGGCGACCTCGACTGGGCGCACATCCACCGCGTCGGGGACCGCGAGATTGCCGCCGGCCAGGTTGAGGATCGAGCTGACCCCCGCCGCGACAAGCGCATCCGCGACCTGTTGCGCGGCGCTTTCAGGAGTGGCGATGACCCCGATCGCATCCCGACCGCGCACCGTCCCCGGCAGGTCGGCGAGGTCTTGAATGGTCAGCTCTCCAACCCGCTCACCAATCACGGCCGGGTCCACATCGAACAAGCCGGCCACGCGAAAACCCCGGGCGAAGAACCCGCGGTGGCCCGCCAGGGCACGCCCCAGGTGACCCATGCCGACGATGACGACGGCCCACTCCCGGGTCATCCCCAGCTCGCGGGAGATCTCCAGCGAGAGGTGCTGCACGTCATACCCCACCCCCCGCACGCCATACGTCCCGAGCTGCGAGAGGTCTTTGCGAACCTTGGCCGAGTGCACGCCGACGGCGGCGGCGAGTTCCTCGGAGGAGGTGCTGCGCACCCCGCGGTCGGCCATCGCGGCGAGGACCCGGAGGTATGCGGGGAGGCGGGCGACCGTGGCGTCGGGGACGCCGCGGCGTCGCAACTCCGTTGCCGCCACAGCTCGCCTCCTCGTCGACCGTGCCCTGCTGCGTGGGATCGGGAAAATCCCGGATCACCGCTTCTGCCCAGCACATTACGCGCTTGTGAAGGAGCGCACAAAGTCGTGAGCGCAGCGTGGAATGGGCCTAGCGGCGAGCGTTCAACGCGGCGTCCAGGCGGGCCTGGTCGATCCGCCAGTAGTCGTGCACGGAGCCATCGATCAATGTGACGGGGATCATCTCGGCATAGGCCGCCAGCAGGTTCGGGTGCTCGCGAATGTCGACCTCTTCGAGCGCCAGTCCGTGGCGCTCGGCGGCCGCGGCGAGCACCGGGCGGACGAGATCGCAGAGGTGACAGCCGGGCTTGCCGATCAGGGTCAGGGGTGCGCTGGGCGTCCAGCTTGGGTCTTTCGGGCCTGCGTCGCTCACGGTCGCCACCTGGCCCGGGTCAGGCGAAGGCCGAGCGTCGACGCGCGAGCATGGTGTAGATCGTCTGCTGAATCGTCTCCCGCACGCGGTCCGTGAGATCGAAGACGAGCATCGGGTCATCGGCCGCGTGTGGGCCGAGGTGCGCCGTCTCGATGGGCGGACCAAACTCGATGATCCACTTGCTCGGCAGCGGCACCAAGCCCAACGGTCCGAAATGCGGAAAGAGCGGGGTGACCGGGAAGTACGGGAGGCCGAGCATCCGCGCCAACGGTTTGATATTGGCGAGCATCGGATAGATCTCTTCGGCCCCGACGATCGAACACGGCACGATCGGGGCGCCGGCGCGGATGGCCGCGGAGACAAAACCGCCCCGCCCGAAGCGCTGCAATTTGTAGCGTTCGCCGAAGGGCTTGCCGACCCCCTTGAACCCTTCGGGCCAGACGCCGACGAGTTCGCCATCGGCGAGGAGCCGGTCGGCGTCGGCATTGGTGGCTAGCGTCGCACCGCCCTTGCGGGCGACCATCCCCAGGCCGGGGGTGCCGAAGACCAGGTCGGCGCCGAGTTCGCGCAGCGCGCGGTGGTTGGGGTGCTTGTCGTGGATCGCGACGGTCGTCATGAGGGAGTCGATGGCGACGGTGCCGGAGTGGTTGGCGACGACCAGGGCCGCGCCCTCGGCCGGGATGTGCTCGATGCCGCGCACCTCGGTGCGGAACCAGGTGTAAAACAGCGGCCGCAGCACCGGCAGCAGCACCGACTCGGCGAAGTCGGCGTCGTAGCCATAGGCGTCGACGACATAGTCGCCGGTCATCCGGCGGCGGATGAAAGCCAGCGCTTGCGCCACCTTGAGTTCGGCTTCTGCCCTGGGTATGCCGAGGGTCACCGCCAGCGTGCTGGCCAGCCGTTGCGCGATGTCCATGAGCAGGCTCAGGTCCGGTGCGGTGGGTCGCACATTGCGCTCGTGCTCGCGCACGACGCGCAGCATCGGGCGCTGCCTGTCGGCCGGATTCGCTTGGGCCGCAGGCTTTTCGGCTGCGGCGGCGGCTGGCGTCGTCGCGGCCGCCTCGGCCGGACGGCGGGCCGACGTGGCGCGGGTAGCCGGACGACTGGTCGCCGGACGACTGGTCGCGGGCCGGCCGGCCGGCGGACGGCTGACGGCAGGTCGCTCCGCTGACGGGCGGCTGCTCGCCGGACGCATTGCAGTGGTCGCGGGCAGGTCGGAGGGTGCCCCGTCGCCCTGCAGGAGCGGAGTCGAGCGGCGACGGGCGCGCTCACCGGAAGCGCGCGCCGCGCCGGCGGCGACCGAAGACCGGCGAGGGCTGCCTGAAGCGCTCTTTGTCGCGTTGCCGGTGGGCTGACTCTGCGCGCGGGGCGGCTTCGCTGGGGTCTTCTTCGACGTCTTGCCCGAGGTCGAGGTTCGGGGTGTGGGATCGGCCATCACAGCCCCCTTCCGAAGGGCACGGCACCGGCTATGGCGTTAATGCGCAGCCCGGCATCCTCCGCGGCGCCGGACAGCGCGTGGAGGGCGGAGTCGATGGGGCGCGGGGCGGCATACACAAAATCTTGGAAGGCCGCGCGGGTGGTGAAGCGCGGCTCGAAGCCGAGCACCTCGCGCATCCGCGTGGTGTCGAGGCCTCGGCCGTGCACGAGCAGGTCGAGTTGCTCGGGCGAGAAATCGATCAGGCCGGTGCGCTTGAACAGCCCAGACAGGGCGCGGCTGGCCGGGGCGGGGATCGTCACGAACGGACGACCCGCGAGCGCGACCGCCTGCGAGACGGTGATGATGCCATCGCCGGCGACATTGACGGTGCCGGCCGGCTCACCCATCGTCGCGACGACCATGGCCGCCGACACATCGTCCTCGTGCAGGAATTGCAGGCGCGCATCCCAGCCGAGGGGGATGGGGATGACCGGCAGCCGGAAGTAGTCGGTCATAGCCGTCTTCATTCGCGGCCCGATGACATTCGCCAGGCGCAGCATGGTGATGCCGACATCGGGGCGACGGCGGGCGAAGCCACGGACATACGCCTCGACCTCGACGGAGTCCTTGCCGAAGCCGACATTCGGCAGCTTCTTGGCCGCCATGTCCTCGGTGAACATCGCCGGATCGCGGTGGCTGGAGCCATAGACACCAGCCGTCGACTTGACCACGAGCCGCTGCACGGAGGGCGCCTTTTGGCAGGCCGCGAGCAACTGCATGGTGCCAATGACGTTGATCTCCTTCTGGGTGGCGCGGCCACCAGAGGCGATCGGCGTCGCGATGACGCCCATGTGCACGACCGTGTCAACCGCCGCAGAGTCGATGATCTTGCCGATCATCGGGCTGCGGATGTCCGCGCGCAGGAACTCGGCGCGGCCGATCGAATGCGCGGGCGGGATGACATCGACGCCGATGATCCGGGCCGGGCCATCCTCGATCAGGGAGAGCGCACGGGCGAAGGCCCCGCCGAGGTTGCGGGACACACCGGTGATCAGGACGACTTCAGGCATCGCGGGCTCCGCGCCGGTCGCGGCTTACTTCTTGTTGCGACGCTGGTGACGCGTCTTGCGCAGCAGCTTGCGGTGCTTCTTCTTCGCCATCCGCTTGCGGCGCTTCTTGATCACAGAACCCATATGTCGAACCTTTGGTGCTCGAGGCGAAATTTCGGTGGTGCCCGGCTGCCCGGCGCTCACCTGGTGGGCGCGCTCGGGTACCGACGGGTCAGCTTAACCGCCCGGGCATGACGGCCCCAAAACGGGTCGTCGTGCGGACGCGGTGTCCCGTAGGTAGCACGCCGCCGCGCCGCCCAGCTCGGGCGGCGCGGCGGTCTGCGGATCGAACCGTCAGGCGGTTTCGATATAGGAGGACTTGAGGTAGGCGTCCACGGCATCTTCGGGGACGCGGAAGGAGCGACCGACGCGGATGGCGGGGAGCTCACCGCCATGCACCATGCGGTAGACCGTCATCTTGGACACGCGCATGATCGACGCCACCTCGGCCACCGTCAGGAAGCGGACCTCGGAGAGCTGCCGGTCGGCAGACATAGTTACCTCGCCATTTCTGACCGCGCAGCGTCGGGCAGCGCCCGACTCTCTCCCAGCGCGGAAATCGTCGAGAGCAACCATAGGGGCAGTTGTGACTCGTGGGAAGCCGAAGATGGCCGCGAGAGTGAGAAATTTGTCCGCCTGTCCAGCCGCCACGCCGCAGCCGAGTCGAACAATCCGCCGCCGTGGCCTGCCCAGTCCGGCCCGGCGGGCTACAGGATGCCGCGCCCGTGGCCCGCGGGACTGGCAAAGACGCAGTTCAGAGCCGGTGTATGCCGTGCGCCTGGGGCATTCCTGTAGCCGGCTGGGCCGCGAGGGAGGTCGTGAACTCGCGGAGGCGACGATGCGGCGAGACGGGGCCGCGAGGGCGGTCGTGGACTCGCGGAGGCGACGATGCGGCGAGACGGGGCCGCGAGGGCGGTCGTGGACTCGCGGAGTCGACGATGACCGCGAGTGGGGACCGCGCCAGCGGGCACCACGAGCGGGAGGAGGAGACGTAGCAGAGGGCTCAGTCGTACCAGACGTCTAGGCCGTGGTGGCTGAAGGTGGCTTCGCGGGTGGCCATGACCGCGCGGTCGACGGGGCTGTGGGGGTTGTAGCCCATGGCCCAGGGCTGCACCCAGATGGGCGACTCGCCGACGGGCAGGTCACCCATGCGGGTGGGAGCGGGGCGGCCGGTGAGCTTCTCGACATACTCCCGCCATCCCTCTGGCGTGGGCGTGTCCACCGGGATAGGCGTGTGCTTCGCAATCGCCGTCAGGTGGGTCCAGGCGCGGGGGACGACGTCGACCACGGCATACCCACCCCCGCCGAGGGCGACCCATCTGCCGTCGCAGACGTCATGGGCCAGTTCGTGCAGGTCGAGCGCGGCCTGGCGTTGAGCGTCGACCGTCATCACGAGGTTGGCCAGCGGGTCGTCGGCGTGCGTGTCACAGCCGTGCTGGGTGACGAGGACTTGCGGGCGGAAGGCGCGCACGATGGGCAGCAGGCTGGAGCGAATGGCACGCAGCCAGGCGGAGTCGGTGGTGCCGGGCGGGAGGGCGACATTGACGGCATACCCCTCCCCCTTGCCGGTGCCGATATCGCGGGCCCAGCCGGTGCCGGGGAAGAGCGTGCGGCCGCTTTCGTGAATGGAGGCGGTCAGGACCCGCGGATCGTCGACGAACAGGGCCTCGACGCCGTCGCCGTGGTGGACGTCGATATCGACATACGCGATCCGCTCCACTCCCTGATCGAGCAGGTAGCGGATGCCGGCGGCGATGTCGTTGTAGATGCAGAAACCCGCCGCCCGATCGTGCATCGCGTGGTGCATGCCGCCGCAGAAGTTCACACCGTGCTCGATCTCGCCGGCCCAGACCTGCCGGCAGATCTCGACGGTCCCGGCGACGATGCGGGCGCTGGCCTCGTGCATCCCGGGGAAGGCCGGGTCGTCGTCGGTGCCCAGGCCGTATGCCGGGTCGGCGGCGGACGGGTCAGCGGACGCCTCCTTGACCTTGGCGATATAGGCCGGGTCATGGACGGTGGCGAGCAATTCGTCGCTGGCGATGGGCGGGTTGATCAGGTCGCCGGCGGTGCAGATGCCGAGGTCTTCACAGAGGCGTTCGGTCAGGTCCAGGCGCAGGGGGGCCATGGGGTGGGTGGGGCCGAAGTTGTATGCCGTGAAGCTCGGATCCCAGATCACGCGCGCCTGTGCGACCATGCCAAGCACGCTACCGCGTCCCTCCTGTGCCAGGTATGGGGCATCCGACCTCGAAGGGAAGAAACCCACGGTGGGCAAGAAGCAGCACGATGTCCTGATCGTCGGCCTGGGGCGTTTTGGCGCCGCCGCGGCCATCGAATTGAACCGCCTCGGACACCGCGTGACCGCCTTGGAGAAGGACCCGGTGAAGGCGGAGTCCTTCCTCGGCAAGGTCTTCAAGGTCGTGCAGGGGGACGCCAGCCTGCCGCGAGTCATGGCCGACCAGAAGTGCCAGAACTTCCCGGTCGCCATCGTCGCCATCGCCTCATCCGTGGAGGCCTCCGTGCTCGCGGCCGCGAATCTGGTCGACGCCGGCGTCCCCGACATTTGGGCCAAGGCGCTCTCCCCCGAGCACGCCCGGATCCTGGATCGGATCGGGGTCCACCATGTCGTGCTCCCCGAGGCGGAGACCGGCCGCCGGGTGGCGCACTTGGTCGGCGGCAGCCTGCTGGACTACATCGAGTTCGATGACGGTTTCGCGATCGTCAAGATGTCGCCGCCGTCGGAGGCGATCGGTTTCACCTTGGGCCAGAGCCAGATTCGCTCGAAGTATGGCGTGACGATCGTCGGCGTGAAGTCCCCCGGTTTGGACTTCGTGCACGCCACCCCGGAAACCAAGGTCACCTCCCACGACACCTTGATTGTGTCCGGTCCGTCCAGCCTGATCGAACGCTTCGCCGCGCGCCCGTGATGATCGAGGGCAGCCGTTCCTACCGCGAGCGGTCCTCGGCCAGGGAGAGCACCATCGCGATCTCTTCCTCGTCATCGGCGCCGTTAGTCACGCGCATCGGACGGCGCCGACCCGTGGGCCGGAAGCCGAAGCTGGACGCGAAGGCCACGGCGCGGCCGTTGTCGGTGCCCGCCCAATAGGCGATCCGGTCGAAACCGTCCTCCCTGGCCTGCTCGGACGCCGCGCGCACGAGTTTGGCCGCGACGCTCTTGCCGCGCCAGTCGGGGCGCACCCACAGGCCGAAGATCTCTGCGGTGTTGTCCGCGTCCGCGAGCTCGCCCACGCTGACGATGCCCACGGCCTCGTCCTCGACCTCGGCCAGCATCCGCTGGGCCCGGCGCATCCGCAGCCGCCATAGCTGCTCGTCATACGCCTGCTCGTCGGCCAATTGGGCGACGAAAGCTTCCGGTGACTCGGCGAGCGCGGCCAGCCGGTTGGTGCGGTAGGTCGCCCAATCCTCCTCGGACAAGGAACGCACTCGGATCTCAGTCATAGGGACCATCCTGGCATGCCAGAGCGGGTGCGGCTGCCTGGACGGTATCCGTTAACGCAGCGTTCACGCACAGCGTGACGCCCGGTCTCAGCCGCCCGCGAGCTCGCGCGAACGGTGCGCTGCGGCCTCGATCGCGCTGACGAAGGCCGCCCGCACCTTGTGATCGTCGAGGGTGCGCAGGGCGGCCGCGGTGGTACCGCCGGGCGAGGTGACCTGTTCGCGCAGCACCGTCGGATGGGTGCCGGTTTCGCGGATCATCGTCGCCGCGCCATAGAGCGTCTGGACCGTCAGTTCGGTCGCCGTGGCGCGGGGCAGGCCGAGCACGACGCCCGCCTCGATCATGGCTTCGACGACATAGAAGACATATGCGGGCCCGCTGCCGGAGATGGCCGTCACGGCATTTTGGTAGCCCTCCGGCACCTCCACGGCCTTGCCACACGAGCGCAGCAGCGCCATAGCCTGCTCCATCTGCTCGTCGCTGACGTGGGCGCCGCGGCTGAGGGCGGCCATGCCCTGGTCGACGAGGGCAGGCGTGTTCGGCATGACCCGCACCACCGGGGTGCCCTCGGGCAGGGCGGCCGCGATCGCGTCGGTCGGCACGCCCGCGGCGAGGGAGACGACGAGATTGCCGGGGGCAACGGCGGGCGCGATTTCTTCGAGCAGGGCGACCATGTCCTGGGGCTTGACCACGAGGACGAGAACGTCACCGGCGGAGGCGGCCTGAAGGTTGTCGAGTGTGCGCACGGCATACCTCGCCTCCAACTCGGCAACCCGCTCGGGACGCCGCTCGGTGATGACCACGTCATCGGCAGAAATCCCGGAGCGCAGCAGGCCGGAGAGCAGCGTCTCGCCCATCACGCCTGCGCCGAAGATGGCAATGGTCACCGAAAGGTCCTATCCACGAGAGATCAACGAGCGGACGAACAGCATCGCATTGGCGGGCCGCTCGGCCATCCGGCGCATCAGATAGCCGTACCACTCTTCCCCATAGGGGATGTAGACGCGCATCCGATGCCCGCGGTCGGCGAGGCGGCGCTGCTCCTCGGGCCGCACGCCATACAGCATCTGGAATTCGAAGGAATCCGGGGCGCGACCGGCCTCCCGCGCGAGCGCCGTCCCGATCTCGACGAGGCGCGGATCGTGGGTGGCGATCATGGGATAACCCTTGCCGGAGAGCAGGATTCGCAGGCAGCGGACATACGATTTGTCCACCTCGTCCATCGACTGGAAGGCGACCTCCTCCGGCTCCGAATAGGCGCCCTTGCACAGCCGCACCCGGCTGCCCTCGCCCGCGAGCGCGGCGCAGTCGGCCTCGCTGCGGTGCAGGTAGGCCTGGATCGCCACCCCAACCCAGGGGTAGTCCGCGCGCAGGGTTGCCAGGGTGGTCAGCGTGCGGTCGGTGGTCGTGTGGTCTTCCATGTCGAGGGTGACCGTCGTGCCCAGGCGCTGGGCGGCCTCGCAAATGCGCCGGGCGTTGGCCAGGGCAATCGCGTCGCCGCCCTCGAGTTGCTGGCCGATGGCACTGAGTTTGACGCTGACCTCGGCTTCCCCGCGGGCCGTGAGCTGGTCGGCGGCAAGGAGATCCAAGAGCCGCAGGTATGCCGTGGTGACCGCCTCCGCCTGCTGCGGGTCGGTCGTGTCCTCGCCGAGGAAGTCGATGGTGGCCCAGCGGCCCGTGGCCCGGAGGGTGGCGACCGCGGCGACGGCATCGCTGTCATACGCCCCGGGCACATAGCGTTTGACGACCGAGCGGCTGACGGGGGCGCGCTCGATGAGGTCGCGGACGCGGTTGTCCGCGGCGAGGGTGAGCAGGGACTTGCGCAACAGATCGGCCGGGCCCATAAGGGTCACACTATGGCTCGGGCGCGTCCGCTTGTCCTGTCGTGATGGCGGTGCTATTTTCACCACATGATGAATAACGCTGCGGCGGTCGTCATCCAGGATCTGAAAGTCGTGCGGGGCGGGACGGTGGTGCTCCCGGGCCTGAGCGTCACGATCCCCCGTGGGCGGGTGGTCGGATTGCTCGGTCCGAGCGGGAGCGGCAAGTCGACCCTGCTTCGCGCCATCGTCGGAGTGCAAAAGGTCGCTGGCGGGAGCGTCGAGGTGCTTGGGGAGCCGGCTGGCTCGGCGGGGCTGCGCCGCCGGGTCGGCTACGTCACCCAGGCGCCGAGTGTGTATGCGGACCTGAGCGTCCACGAAAATGCCGCGTACTTCGGTGGTCTCGTGGGGGCTGGTGCTCAGGCCGTTGAGTCCGCGATCGCGGCGGTGGACCTGGGGAGTTATGCCGATCGCCGCGTCGAGAAGCTCTCTGGCGGCCAGCGCTCCCGGGTCTCGCTCGCGGCGGCTTTGGTCGGCGATCCGGAGGTGTTGATCCTCGATGAACCGACGGTCGGCCTGGACCCCGTGCTGCGGCGCGATCTGTGGGAACTCTTCCACCGGCTCGCCGAGCGCGGGACCTCTCTGCTCGTGTCGAGTCACGTCATGGACGAGGCCACCCGATGTCACCGGCTGTTGCTGATGCGTGACGGGACGTTGCTGGCTGACACCACCCCGGAGGACCTGCTGCGCAGCACCGGCACGACAGATGCCGATGCCGCCTTTCTCGCCCTGATCGATGCCGCCGGAGGCTCGCGATGAATCCTCGTCTGACGTTTTTGACTGCAGGCCGGGTGCTGCGCCAAATTCGCGGTGATCACCGGACCGTGGGATTGCTGCTCGTGGTGCCATGCGTGCTGCTCGGGTTGCTCGCGTGGATCTTTGATGGCACGCCGGTTTTCGACCGGATCGGGCCAGCCCTCCTGGGCGTCTTCCCGTTCGTGGTGATGTTCGTCGTGACGAGCGTGGCGACCCTTCGCGAGCGGACGAGCGGAACCTTGGAGCGGCTCTTGGCCGGGCCGCTGGGCAAGGCGGACCTGATGTTCGGCTATGCCTTGGCGTTCGGGCTGATGGCCGTGGTTCAGGCGCTGGTGGCGACGACTTTTGCCGTCTTCGTGTGCGGGCTCGATGTGGCCGGCCCGGTGTGGGTGCTAGTCGTCGTCGCCGTGCTCGACGCCGTGCTCGGCACGGCGCTCGGTCTGCTGGCAAGTGCGTTCGCGCACACCGAGTTTCAGGCGGTGCAGTTCATGCCGGCCTTCATCCTGCCGCAGTTCTTGCTGTGCGGGCTCTTGGTTGCGCGGGACAGGCTGCCCGACGTGCTGTCGGCGATCTCCGATGTCCTGCCGCTGTCATACGCCGTGGACGCCATGTCGGCCGTCGCCACCTCGGCCGACGCCCTCGGCGACGCCGCGACCGACATGCTGGTCATCGCCGCCTGGATCCTCGCCGCCCTTGTTCTCGGCTCGCTCACCCTGCGCCGCCGCACCGACTGAGGATGTGGTGCGTCCGGGGTGTCGCGCAACTTCTGCTAGCACAGGTTAGTCAACTGTGGACAGGGTGCAACATGTGCACAGTTGACTAACCTCTGCTAGCAGAAGTTAGTCAATCCGGCTGCGGCGCAGCACTGTTCACGCGTCCGGCGCGAGATAGCGCTGGATCACCGGGCCGACCTCGGCGATCAACTCGGGCACAGTGGCGCGGCGCAGGGCGGGGAAGCGCAGGAGGTAGCGCAGCATCGCCATGCCAAGCAATTGACCAGCCGCAAGCGTGGCGCGCAGCTCGGCCGTCGCGGGGTCGAGGCCCGGATTGTGCGCCACCGCAACCTTGGCAAAAACCTCACGCACAAGGAACTCGCGCAGCATCCGCGCCGCCTCCTCGTGCGTCAGCACCGACCGGGCGAGTGCGGCGAAGCGCTCCTGCCCTTCCGGCGAATCCCAGATACCCAGGAAGGTCGCCACCAGGGCCTCCCCCACCCGCTCTCGCGGCTGGCCGATGACAGTTTCCACGAGGTATGCCGGGTCCACGGGCACCGTCATCACTTCGGTGAAAAGCGCGGGCTTGCCGGCGAAATAGTGATGCACGAGAGCGGAATCCACGCCGGCGCGGCGAGCAATCCCGCGCAGGGAGGCGGCGTCATACCCCCGCTCGGCGAACTCCGCGCGGGCCGCCTCGACGATCTCGCCTCGGGTGTCCGAGCCCGCCGGCCGCCGACCGCGCGGGCTCATGACGGGGCGGGTCCGGCGAGGTGGAGCCGGGCGAAGGCGAGGGCCTCGGCGAGGTCGCCGCTGCGGGTATGCGGATCCAGCCGCCGCGTCGACACCTCCACCACCACGCTGCCCCCGAATCCCCCGGCGGCGAGCGCCTCCAGGACCTCGGCGCACGGTTGGTTGCCGCGGCCGGGGACGAGATGTTCGTCGCGGATCAGGCCGGTCCCGTCCGCCAGATGGAGATGGGTGAGGCGGGGGCCGAGGTCCCGAACCATGGCCATGGCGTCCGAGCCGGCCGTCGCGGTGTGCGAGAGGTCCAAGGTGACGTGGTCGAAGTCGACGCCGACCGGATCCCAGTGCGGCAGGTAGGCCAGCATCTCCCGCTGCCGAGCCCGCCACGGAAACATATTCTCGACCGCGATGATCGTTCCGGTCTCGGCCTCGCGCTCCTTGACCCCCTCGACAAAACCCTCGGCATACTCGCGCTGCCACCGGAACGGCGGGTGCACGACGACCGTGGAGGCGCCGACCTCCTGCGCCAATTCGATCGACCGATCGACCTTCGTCCACGGATCCGGTCCCCAAATCCGTTGCGTCAGAAGCAGAGTCGGGGCATGGATCGAGACGATAGGTATGCCGTGCAGGTCCGAGAGTGCTGCCAGCGCCCCGGCCTCGCGGCTGACCGGCTCTGGCATCACCATGACTTCGAGGCCGTCATAGCCGAGGCGGGCGGCGAGACCGAAGGCGGTGGCGACCGACTCCGGATAGACCGACGCGGTGCTCAAGGCCACCGGCGCCGCAGGGATCGCCACCGGCGTCTCAGACATCGCCGATCCAGCCCGTCGTGTCCGTGACGACATCGGAAAGGGTGTCTAGGCGGCGCAGGATGATGCCTTCGCGCAGCGCCCATGGGCAGATCGTCAGGTCGTCGACATGCAACAGGTCCATGGCGGCTTCGGCGACAAGGGCACCGCCGAGGACTTGGCGGGATCGGGTTGCGGAGACCCCGGACAGCCGGGTTCGCTGGGTCGCCGTCAGCGGGGTGAGCAGGTCGACAACCTCTTTGAGGTCCTGGCGACGCAGGGTGCGGCGCACGAGCGGGCCCTCGGCGCTCGGCGCGGCCCCGGCCAGCCGAGCCAGCGAGCGGAACGTCTTGGAGGTGGCGACCACGGTGTCGGGGTTCGGCATACGCAGGATCGGGCGCACGGCGGCGGCGAGTTGGGTGCGGATCGCGCGGCGGGCTTCGCGAACGACATCGGGGGACGGCGGGTCGCCCGGCAGCAGATTGTTGGTGACGCGCCCGGCGCCCAAGGGCACCGACACCGCCGAGTCGGGCTCCTCATCGAGGCCGATGGCCAATTCGAGGGAGCCGCCGCCGATGTCGAGGACGAGTAGGTTGCCGGCCGACCACCCGGTCCACCTTCGGGCCGCGAGGAACGTCATGCGGGCTTCGTCGGTGCCGCTGAGCACCTGGATTCGGGTGCCGGCGCGTTCCGAGAGCTGGTCGAGGACGCTATCGCCATTTGCGGCCTCGCGAATCGCGCTCGTGGCGAAGGCGACGACATCTTCAACCCCCTGGTCCTCGATGAGGTCGCGCGCGCGGTCGAGGTAGTCGTTCAGGGTCGTGATGGCGCTCTCGCCGATCTGGTCGCCGTGGAGGTGCTCGGAGAGCTTCAGGGCGATCTTGTGCGTCGCGGCGGGCAGCGGCCGAGCGCCATAGTGCGCATCAACAACCAGCATGTGGACGGTGTTCGATCCGATATCGATCACGCCCAGTCGCACGGGGACAGCCTACGGTGCATACAGTTTCCCCTCGTGAGCGAGACGCCGCTGGAGATCCCCCGCGTGTGGGTGGAGTTCGACGACCCAGCGGATACCGAGCAACGCTTCCGGTGTGACCTGACGTGGCTGACATCGAGCTGGACCTGCATCTTTGGCAACGGCTGCCAGGGCATTTATGCCGACCGCCCCGATGACGGCTGCTGCACCTTGGGCGCGCATTTCACCGATGACGACGATCGCGACCGGGTGGCGCTGATCGCTGCGGAGCTGGACGAGTCGACATGGCAGTTCAAACCGTCCTCCACCAAGACCAAGGCGTGGACCGAGCGGGAGGGTTCCGCGACGAAGACGCGGGTCGTCGAGGGCGCGTGCATCTTTCTCAATCGGGCGGGCTTCGCCGGCGGGGCGGGCTGCGCGTTGCACCAGCAGGCAGTCCGGACCGGGCGCGCTCCGCATACGGCGAAACCGGATGTGTGCTGGCAGTTGCCGATCCGGCGCACCTATCGCACGGTCGAGTTGCCGGACGAGACGTCCTATCTGGAGGTGTCGATCAGTGAGTACGACCGGCGCGGCTGGGGCCCGGGCGGGCACGACCTGGACTGGTACTGCTCCGGCAACCCCGCCGCTCACGTGGGACGCGAGCCGGTCTATCGCTCGCTGCGCGCCGAACTCGTGGAGTTGATGGGCCCGGAAGGGTATGACGAACTGGTCGTCCGCTGCGAGGCTCACCTACTCAATGTGCGCCTGGTGCGATCCCGTGGCGCTCGCACCCTGCTGCCGCTGCTGATCCACCCGGCGACCATCGAGGCCCGCGAGCGGCGCACCCGCAAACGATGAACGCGCGATGAACGCGCGATGAGCCGGGCGGCGGCCGCGGCCGGTGGTGTCGCGCCGAGCCCGAACATCTGGGATCACCCGGACATTTACGAGTGGGAGAACGAGGCCTTCGACCAGGAGCAGTATGTCGAGGCAGCCATTGACCGGTTGCGCCCCATCGCCGGGGCTCGGGTTTTGGACATCGGCTGTGGTGCTGGCTTCCACCTGCCCCGCTTCGCGGCCCGAGGCGCCGCTAGCGTCGTGGGGCTGGAGCCGCACCCGCCGCTCGCGGCCCGGGCCTTGGCGCGCATTGCGCCGGGCCCTCATCCGTCGAGTTTGGGAAACACGCCGACGCGAGGGCCCGATCATGGGCGTGTTTCCCGAACTCGACCGGATCCGGCGGGCGTGGGTGCCCCGGCAGGCGCGCGGACGATTGCGACCATGGCGACACGGCGCGCTGAGGTGGTCATCGGCGCCGCCGCGGAGCTGCCCTTCGCCGCGGCGAGCTTCGATCTGGTGGTGGCGCGCTGGGCCTACTTCTTCGGGCCTGGCTGCGAGCCAGGACTGGCGCAGGTCGAGCGGGTTGTCGCACCAGGCGGGGTAGCGGCCTTTTTGGACAATGACGCGACACGCTCGACCTTCGGCAGGTGGTTTCGGGACGGCCTCCCGGCATACGACGCTCTTGCCGTCGAACGCTTTTGGCGCAGAAGGGGATTCGAGGCCATCGCGATCGATGCGCGGTGGCAGTGTCCAGACCGGGGGCGCTTCGAGGCCATTGTGCGGATCGAGTTCGAGCCGGCCGCAGCCGAACGGATCCTCGCGGGCCATGCCGGCAACGAGGTCGACTATGCCGTGAACCTGTGGTGGCGCCGGTTCTGAGCCGCTTCGGCGCGCGGCACAATGAGGCTCATGTCCCTGCCCCCCTTGGCTACCGGCCGCCGGCTCGAGCTGCTCGAGGCAGCAACGGCGGTCGTCGCCGACGGCGGCCTACGCGCTCTGACGCACCGAGCAGTCGATGCCCAGGCGGGCGTGCCCGAGGGCTCGACCAGCGGCTACTTCCGCACGCGGCTGGCCCTGCTGACCGGCCTCACCGAGCAGGTGGCGCGACAACTGGCCGACATGATCAGCGCCCTGCGGGACCGGGTCGAGGCGATCTCGCGGGAGCACTCCGGCGCCGAGCGGGACGATCTCGTCGGCGCCGAGGTGGCGCGGCATCTGGTGGCGCTGACCGCCGATTCGAGCCTGGTCCGGGTGCAGGCCGAACTGGGCATTGAAGCCATGCGCACGCCCGCCTTGGCCGCTGTTTTCGATGTCTCTCGACGCGAGTTCGTGCGCCTCGTCGTCGATATCGCGCACAGTGTCGGCGCACCACGGGCCGCCGAACGCGCCGAGGCCACGGCCGCCGCCTTCCAAGGCGTGCTCCTGGCCGCGGGACTGCAACATCCGCAGCACCGTGCCGAGTGGGTCACCACGGCAACTCGGCAACTCATCGACGCCCTCTGCGCCGACCCGCACCCCTGACCTGGGCATCCGATCACTTAGGCGTGGCGCGGGTAACACCCCGAAGCAACTACAAATGTTGCATAACGGACACTACAGGTGTAGCGTTCTTTATGCACTACAGATGTAGAACTCATTCCGAAAGGACCACGACCATGTCATTCACGCTCGACCTGATGCCCCTCGTCACCTACCTCGCCGCCATGCTCGGAATCGGCGCGCTGGTCTTCGCCGGCACCGCCATCGCCGCGGCAATTCCGGTTGTGCGCCGCAACCACAGCCTGCGGATCGCGCGCCACGAGAGCATCCCCGCGTTCTATCGCAACGCCATCACGGGACGCCACGCCTTTAGCCACTGAGCCCACGAGGGTCAGCGACCAGACCCTTACGTCGGGTCGGGCACGGCCCGCAGGCGCGGGGGTGGGGCGGGCGGGGCGGCATACCCCCGCCCAGGACCGCGGTAGCTCGCCGGCACGGAAACGCGCTCGGTGCGCTGGCGCACCGGCTCGGGTCGGGCCGGCAACTGCCCGACCGCAGCCCGGATATCCGCCACCTCGACCACGCGTAAACCGGCCGGCACATGCACGGTCCCCAGGACCCCCACCGGCACCAGCGCCGTCGTGAATGAGAGCCGCCCCGCTTCGGCCAACCGGCGCTCGATCCCCTGCACCGGGCGGATCTCCCCCGCCAGGCCCACCTCGCCGATCGCCACCGTGCGCGGGTCGAGGGGCACATCAAGGATGGCGCTCGCCATCGCCATGGCAACGGCGAGATCGGCGGCCGGCTCGCGCAATGTGACGCCACCAACCGTCGAGATATAGACGTCATTGTGCAGAAGCGGCGCACCCGCCCGTTTGTCGAGCACCGCCGTGATCATCGCGACCCGGCTCGCATCCACCCCATGCGTCGCCCGTCGAGGCGTCGGCAAAGCGGAGGGTGAGACCAGCGCCTGCACCTCCGCGATGAGCGGGCGCCGCCCCTCGAGGGTCGCCGTGATGCAGGTGCCCGGCACGGCCCCCGCGCGGGAACTGAGGAACAGCCCGCTCGGATCCGCCAGCCCGACGATCCCTGCGTCGCTGAGATCGAAGCAGCCGACCTCGTCGGTCGGGCCGAAGCGGTTCTTGACCGCGCGCACCAGTCGCAGCCGCGAATGCCGATCCCCCTCAAAGGCCACCACCACATCGACCAGATGCTCCAAGATCCGCGGTCCGGCGATCGACCCATCCTTGGTCACATGCCCGACCAGAACCGTGGCGATCCCCAGCCGTTTGGCCACCGATATCACCGCCGACGCGACCTCGCGCACCTGCGAGACATTCCCCGCCGCCCCATCGACATCGGCACTCGCCAGCGTCTGCACCGAGTCGATAACCACCAGCCCAGGACGCAGGCCCTCAATTTGCCCCAAAACCGTCCCCAGATCGGTTTCGGACGCGAGATACAACTCCGCCGCCATCGCCTCGATGCGCTCAGCGCGCGCCCGGACTTGGGCCGCGGACTCCTCGCCGCTGACATACAGCACCGAGGCGCCACCTCGCGCCGCCCGGGCGGCCACGTCGAGCAACAGGGTCGACTTGCCGATCCCCGGCTCCCCCGCGACCAGAACAACACCGCCCGCCACCAACCCGCCACCCAACACCCGGTCGAACTCGGCCACGCCCGTTGGGCGAGCCGCCGCCCTCGTCACATCGACCTCACCGATGGGCACGGGCTTGCGCCCAGCGTTGACCACCGCGGCCGTCCTCGTGGTCGGCGCCCCCACCTCGCTGACCGACCCCCACGCCTGGCACTCGCCGCAGCGGCCAACCCACTTGACCGTGCTCCAGCCACATTCCGCACACCGGAAGGTCGTCGATCGTGTTGTCCTCGCCATGACCGCAACCGTAGAGATGGCCACTGACAGGCCCCACGCGCCACCCCGGCCTAGACTTCACCACAGCCCGGTGGCCCACCGCCGGCATACACCAACACCCGAAGGATCCGCGTGGCCCCGCAGTCGGACGATGACCTTTATCGCTCCACCCTGGCCGCTCTCGCGCCCGGCACCGAACTGCGCGATGGCCTGGAGCGCATCCTGCGCGGCCGCACCGGCGCCCTGATCGTCCTCGGGCACGACCGCACCGTCGAATCACTGTGCAGCGGCGGCTTCCCGCTCGATGTCGAGTTCTCCGCCACCCGCCTGCGCGAGCTCGCGAAGATGGACGGCGCCATCGTCGTCGCCTCCGACCTGAGCCGGATCGTGCGCGCCGCCACCCAACTCGTCCCCGACCCGGACATCGAGACCAGCGAGTCCGGCACCCGGCATCGCACGGCCGAGCGGGTCGCCAAGCAGACGGGGATGCCGGTCGTCTCGGTCAGCCAGTCGATGCGGATCGTGCAGATGTATGTCGCGGGCGCCCGCCACGTCCTCGAAGGCTCCTCCGAACTGCTGAGCAAGGCCAACCAAGCCCTCGCGACGCTGGAGCGCTACCGCGCCCGCCTCGATGAGGTCACGGCCACCTTGTCCGCCCTCGAAATCGAGGACCTCGTGACGGTTCGCGATGTCTCAGCCGTCCTGCAGCGGCTGGAGATGGTGCGCCGGATCAGCGGGGAGATCAACGGGTATGTCGTGGAGCTGGGTGTCGACGGCCGTCTCCTCACCCTGCAATTGGAGGAGCTGACCAGCGGCCTCGCCGACGATCTGGAGTGGCTGATCCGCGACTATGTCGCCGACCCCGGCGGTGAGGATCTGCGCAGTCAGGTGGTCGGGGGCCTGGCCGCCTTGAGCCGCACCGAGCTGCTCGACGCCGCCTCGTGCGCCCGCATACTCGGCCTCGGCGGGCCGGACGGCCTCGACACCAGCATCTCCCCGCGTGGCTACCGCCTCCTCAACCGCGTCCCGCGCCTGCCCGGCTCGGTCTTCGAGCGTCTTGTCGAGCATTTCGGCACCCTGCAGCGGCTGCTCACCGCCACCCAGGATGACCTGATGCTCGTCGACGGCGTCGGCGAGGGCCGGGCCCGAACGATCCGCGAGAGCCTGACCCGCCTGGCCGAGTCGAGCATCCTCGAACGCTACGTGTGAGCGAGGCTGCCTTCCGCGAGGCCGTGCACGATGCCGTGCTCCGGTGGTATGCCGTGGCCGGGCGCGACCTGCCGTGGCGCCACCGCGACGCCACCCCGTGGGGCGTCTTGGTCAGCGAGGTGATGGCCCAGCAGACCCCGATCGCGCGGATCATCGGCCCGTGGCAGGCGTGGCTGGCGCGCTGGCCGACCCCGGCCGCCCTCGCCAGCGCCTCGCCCGCCGATGTCATCCTCGCGTGGGATCGGCTGGGCTACCCACGCCGCGCGCTCGGACTGCACCGAGCCGCGAAGGCCATGGTCGAGGGCCACGACGGCCAGGTCCCCAGCGATCCGGCTGACTTGCGCGCCCTCCCCGGCGTCGGCGAATACACGACGGCAGCCGTCTCGTCCTTCGCCTTCGGCAACCCGCTCGTCGTCATCGACACCAATGTCCGCCGCGTCCTGACGCGTATCGCGCTCGGACGAGAGCAAGCCGCCCCGAGCCTGACGGCGGCCGAGCGAGCCCTCGCGCAGGAGTGGCTGCCCGCGGAACCAGACCGCGCCAACGCCTGGAATGTCGCCGCCATGGAACTCGGCGCGCTGATCTGCACGGCCCGCGCCCCGCGCTGCGAGGACTGCCCGGTCCGAGACCGGTGCCGATGGGTGGCGGCGGGCCGACCGGCATACGACGGGCCCGTGCGCAAGGGGCAGGGGTATGAGGGCACCGATCGGCAGCTGCGCGGCCGGATCCTCGCGCTGGCCCGGGCCGCAACCGCGCCCCTGGCGCCGGAGGTGCTCGAAGGCCTCGGGGAGCCGGAACGCGTGGCGCGACTCGCCGAGCAGTTGTGCGCCGAGGGGCTGCTGGTGCACAGCCGTGCCGGTTACGATCTGCCGCGGTGACCTGCCTAAACGTCAGGTCAGAAGGCAACCAAGGACAGCGCTGCGGCGTCTTGACCTATGAGGCTTCGGCGAGCGCCGGGCCGACACCGAATCGATGAGGGGACACTGACCGGGTATGACGAGCCGCCCGACCTCGCCCCGCGCCCATCCGCTGCGGCACAGCTATGCCATGACGCTGCTGAGCACTCTGCTTCCCGGAGCGGGCCTGCTGCGCACCAGGGCTCGTCGTTTCGGGCGCCTGCTGTTGATGCTGACGGGCCTGGCGCTGATCGTGGCGGGCTATCAGATCGCCCGCCATGGCGTGATCGAATCGGCTCTGTCCGTAGGCGTTTCGCGCACCACCTTGCTCGTGCTCATCTGGCTGGTGCTCATCGGCGCGGCCTTGTGGATGCTCTCGATCGTGCTCTCGGCGACCCTGACCCGGACCCCCGGGATGACCCGCGACGAGCGGCTCGCGAGCACGATGGTGGCCTTCTTGTGCTGCCTCGCCGTCGCCGCGCCCAGTGCGTATGCCGTGCACACCCTCGGCATCCAGCGCTCCGTTGTCGGGGAGGTCTTCGCCGATGGTGACAGCGTGCCCGGGGCCACCTCGACCGAGGGCGTTCCGAATGTCAGGAACGACAACCCGTGGGCAGCGGTCCCTCGCGTCAATGTGCTGCTCCTCGGCTCGGATGCGGGCACCGACCGGGTGGGCGTGCGGACCGATTCGATGATGGTTGCGAGCATCAACACCAAGACTGGTGACACCGTGCTCTTTGGCATCCCGCGCAATCTCGAGCGCGCGCCGATCCCGGCGTCGAATCCGCTCTCGACGCTCTACCCCAATGGTTACGACTGCGGCGACGAGTGCCTGATCAATGGCATTTGGACGCTCGCCACCGACAATCCCGACCTCTTCCCCGGCGACCCCAACCCCGGCTTGCGTTCCATCCGCGATGTCATCGGCGAGGTGCTCGGGCTGCGCATCGACAACACCGTCGTCATCGACCTGTCGGGCTTCGCCGATCTCGTCAATGCAATGGGCGGGGTCGAGATCAATGTCAAGGAACGCGTCTGTATCGGCTGCAAGGCGCTCTCGGACGGCTCGATCGTCGGCACGACCGGGTGGATCGAGCCCGGGGTGCAGCATCTCGACGGCTATCACGCCCTCTGGTATGCCCGATCCCGCGCGACCACCGACGACTTCTCCCGGATGCGTCGCCAGCGCTGCGTGATGGGCGCCCTGATCCACCAGGTCAACCCCGGCTCCATGCTGGTGCACTACCCGGCACTGGCTGAAGTGCTCAAGGATCACGTGAGCATCGACATACCGCAGCAGCACCTGAAGGCGTGGGTGCCGCTGGTCGAGACGATCCAAAAGGGCACCTTGCGCAGCCTGCCGCTGACCAACAAGGTCATCGACGTGGTGCACCCGGACTTCACGGCGATTCGCGCCCTGGTTCAGAACGCCATCTCCGATAACCCGACGACCTCGACCACTTCGTCGACGACCTCCTCGACCGACACGCCGACTAGCAGCTCGACCACCCCGTCCTCCTCCACGACGACCACTCCCGGTGAGCCGCAGGACGGGCTGTCCGAGATCGCCGCCTCCTGCTGACCCGGCGCGTCCGCGCGGGCGCCAACGGGGCGGGCGGCATACTGCCCCCGTGGTGAGCCGCCGTATGCCGAGTCGTCCCGCCGCGCTGATCTGCGCCCTCGCGCTGCTCGGGACGGGTGCCCCGACCAGCGCGCATGCCGCTGATCAGGACACCGGCTCAACACTGACCTCCGTCGCACGCTATGTCGTGCGCGCAGACGGCAAGCCGGTCAAAGTGACCATTCGCCAGGTCACCAACCCAGGGTGGCCGTGACGCCTACGGTTATGCCGGATCGGCGGCGGCGCTCGGTGACCTCTTTGCCGGCGCCAAGGGGGCGTCCCTGGCTGACTTGACAGGGTGGCTGACGACGGGGAGGTCCGCATACGACGGAACCGGCGAGCACCCGGCCCGCGCCTATTCGTTGCACTTCGGCTGGCGCCAGGCCTATGACCTCTTCGAGATCACGGGCCCCAATGCCAAGACCGAGCAACTGATGCGATTGTGGGTCATCCCGCGCTGGTCAACTCGATGAGGTGGGCTATCGGAAGAAGGCGCGCACGGCATATCGCGGCGTCGACGCAGCCGATGGCGACTGGGTGCAGCCCCTGCGGCTGCGCCAGCCGATGGCGGCCTGGGAGTTCGCCGACGCCACTCGCGCGGTTCGCAAGATCAAGCCACTCGCCGCGCCAGCCACTGCCCTGCAGGCGGCGGCCAAGCAGGCTGGCGTGTCGGTTTCCGGGGCTCGTTCGGCCTACGAACACGCCACCTCCCAGGCTGCTCTCAATCCGCTGCCGACGACCCTCGCCGACACCCAGGCGGCCGTCGGGGAGTATGCCGCCGCCGCGCGCGTCGTCGATCACCTCGACGTCCTGGGCCAGGTGGGTGCGCGTCTGCGTCCGGGGGACACCTCGCTCTCGGCGGCAGCCGCAGCCCTGGACAAGGGTCAACTCAGCGATGCCCGGGCCGCAATCGCCACGGCGCAGACGACCCACCAGGATCAGGAGCGGACCGGCCTGTATGCCGTCCTCGGCGCCGCCGCCCTGCTACTCGCCGGCCTTGCCGGATCGGCATGGCTGCTCCTGCGCCGGCGCCGCCGGGCCCGCCCGATCGCCTCGTGAAGGCCGAAGCGCCCGGCCCCGCGTGGGGTCGGGCGCTTCAGAGGTATGCCGGTGGGTCGGCCCGCGTCTACTCGGCGTCGGCGACTACCAGCGGCAGGTCGATGGCGTGGGCGTGCGGGGTGCCGCGGAAGGTGAAGATCTCGGTCTTGCCCTCGCCCTCGGTGCCGACCGCGACGATCTCGCCGGCCTTCAACTCGCCATACAGGATCTTCTCGGACAGCACGTCCTCGATCTCACGCTGGATGGTGCGCCGCAGCGGGCGGGCACCGAGCACGGGATCGTAGCCCTTCTTGGCCAGCAGGTTCTTGGCCGCGGGCGTCAACTCGATGCCCATGTCCTTGTCCTTGAGGCGCTTGTCGAGCTTGGCGATCTCGAGGTCGACGATCTGGACAATCTCGTCCTGCGTCAGCTGCGGGAAGACGATCGTGTCGTCGACGCGGTTGAGGAACTCGGGCCGGAAGTGCTGCTTCAGCTCGTCCTGGACCTTGTTCTTCATCCGCTCGTAGTCGCTGCGGGAATCCGGACCGGCCGAGAAGCCGAGACTGACGCCCTTGGCGATATCGCGGGTGCCGAGGTTGGTCGTCATGATGATGACGGTGTTCTTGAAGTCGACCATCCGGCCCTGGCTGTCGGTCAGGCGGCCGTCCTCGAGCACCTGCAGCAGCGAGTTGAAGATCTCCGGGTGGGCCTTTTCGACCTCGTCGAAGAGGACCACGGAGAACGGGCGGCGGCGGACCTTCTCGGTGAGCTGGCCGCCCTCTTCGTAGCCGACATATCCGGGTGGGGAGCCGAAGAGGCGCGAGACGGTGTGCTTCTCGCTGTATTCGGACATGTCCAGCTGGATCAGGGCGTCTTCGTCGCCGAACAAGAACTCGGCGAGCGCCTTGGCGAGCTCGGTCTTGCCGACGCCCGTAGGCCCGGCGAAGATGAACGAGCCGCCCGGGCGGCGCGGGTCCTTCAGTCCGGCGCGGGTGCGGCGGATGGCCTGGGAAAGCGCCTTGATGGCGTCGTCCATGCCGACGATGCGCTTGTGCAGCTCGGCCTCCATGTTGAGCAGGCGGCTGGACTCTTCCTCGGTCAGCTTGAAGACGGGGATGCCGGTGCTGGCCGCCAGCACCTCGGCGATCAGCTCTTCGTCGACTTCGGCGACGACATCGAGGTCGCCGGCCTTCCACTCCGACTCACGGCGGGCCTTCTCGCCGAGCAGCTTCTTCTCGTCGTCGCGCAGGCGCGCGGCCTTCTCGAAGTCCTGACCGTCGATCGCCGATTCCTTCTCCAGACGCACCTGAGCGATCTTGTCGTCGAATTCGCGCAGGTCCGGCGGTGCGGTCATCCGGCGGATGCGAAGGCGTGCGCCGGCCTCGTCGATCAGGTCGATGGCCTTGTCCGGCAGGAAGCGGTCATTGATGTAGCGGTCCGCGAGGTTGGCCGCCGAGACCAGGGCCGCGTCGGTGATCGTCACGCGGTGGTGCGCTTCATAGCGATCGCGCAGCCCCTTGAGGATCTCGATCGTGTGCGACAGCGTCGGCTCCGCGACCTGAATCGGCTGGAAGCGGCGCTCCAGCGCGGAGTCCTTCTCGATGTACTTGCGGTATTCATCCAGCGTGGTCGCGCCGATGGTCTGCAACTCGCCACGAGCCAGCATGGGCTTGAGGATCGACGCAGCGTCGATGGCGCCCTCGGCCGCACCCGCCCCGACGAGAGTGTGAATCTCGTCGATGAACAAGATGATGTCGCCGCGGGTGCGAATTTCCTTGAGGACCTTCTTGAGCCGCTCCTCGAAGTCACCGCGGTAGCGCGAACCGGCCACGAGCGAGCCGAGGTCGAGGGTGTAAAGCTGCTTGTCCTTCAAGGTCTCGGGCACGTCGCCACGCACGATGTCCTGGGCCAGGCCCTCGACGACGGCGGTCTTGCCGACGCCGGGCTCGCCGATCAGCACCGGGTTGTTCTTGGTGCGGCGCGAGAGCACCTGCATGACCCGCTCGATCTCCTTGGTGCGACCGATGACGGGGTCGAGCTTGGATTCGCGGGCGGCCTGCGTGAGGTTGCGGCCGAACTGGTCGAGCACCAGCGAGCCGGCGGGCGTGCCCTCCTGCTGCGCGCTGGCCGGACCGACACCAGCGGCCTGCGCCTCCTTGCCGGAGTAGCCGGAAATGAGCTGGATGACCTGCTGGCGGACCTTGTTAAGGTCGGCGCCGAGCTTGACCAGCACCTGCGCGGCGACGCCCTCGCCCTCGCGGATGAGCCCGAGCAGGATGTGCTCGGTCCCGATGTAGTTGTGGCCCAACTGCAGGGCTTCCCGCAGGGACAGCTCGAGGACCTTCTTGGCCCGCGGGGTGAAGGGGATATGCCCGGTCGGGGCCTGCTGGCCCTGCCCGATGATCTCCTGCACCTGCTCGCGAACATTCTCGAGCTCGATCCCGAGGCTCTCTAGGGCCTTGCTGGCCACGCCGTCGCCCTCGTGGATCAGGCCGAGCAGGATGTGCTCGGTCCCGATGTAGTTGTGGTTGAGCATCCGCGCTTCTTCTTGCGCGAGCACCACGACGCGTCGGGCCCGGTCGGTGAACCGTTCGAACATGTATGCGCTCCTCGCTGATCGAGTCAGCATTGATGGTATCTGCGCACTCTGACAGCCGTCAGCGACTTCCGGAGTGCGGCACTGCCCAACTCAACCGCTCACGCCCGGTGGATGTTCCGCGCCCTCGTATGCCGCCCGCCCCGTTCGCTCTCAGCGCACGCTCGAGCGGTCGGGCATACCCCCCGCCACGCTAGCGCCTGGGCTACCGCTTGGTACTGGTCGTGATCACGACCAATACCAAGCGGTAGGTCCGTGTTTAGACCTCGCGGTTGGACCGTGGTCGAGCCGCAGCCGTCAGGCCGGGCTGCGGAGGCTGGCCTTGATCTCGGTCTTGAGGATCTTGCCGACCTTGGAGCGCGGCAGGTCTGGCCAGACCTCGATCTGCTTGGGCGCCTTGACCGAGCCGATGCGCTCCTTGACGAAGCCGATCAGCGCGTCGGCGTCGATCTCTTTGCCCGGAGCCAACTGGATCACGGCGACCACCCGCTCGCCCCACTTCTCATCCGGGAGTCAGACGACGGCGCAGTCGAGAGACGGAGGCGATATTGATGATCGCGCCGCCCTGGCCGGCGGCGCCGCCGGGGCGCATCGCCCGGAAGCCGTGCTTGACCCCGAGGGTGGTGCCGAGGATGTTGACCTCGAGCATGCGGCGGATGTCCTCGGGCTTGACCCGGCGATCAGATCGGTGATCTCGATGCCGGCATTGTTGACGAGGACGTCGAGGCCACTGCCGGCGCACCGGTCGGGCACGCCGTTGTGCCCACCGCCACCCTCCCAGCCCCCTTTGACGACTGTCAAGAGATGTTCTAAAGGCAGGTGAGGCCGTACGCTGTCGGCCATGACCGCCGCCACCCCGGCCGAGCGGCCGCGTGATCGCAAGTCGTCCCAGCGCCGTATTCAACTCGCCGAGTCTGCTTTGCAAACCCTCGGCGAGCACGGCTATGCCCGCACCAGCCTGCGCGATATCGCCGCGAACTCCGAGTTCAGCCACGGCGTCGTGCACTACTACTTCACCGACAAGACCGAGCTGATCACCTATTGCGTGCGCCATTACAAGGCCCGCTGCGTCACCCGGTATGACGACATCCTCGACTCCTCCCAGAGCGCGGACGAAGTGCTCCACCGCTTCGTCGACAAGCTGTGCGAAACGCTCGTCGAGGACGCCCCGATGCACCGGCTGTGGTACGACCTGCGCACCCAAGCGATGTTCGAGGCGGTGCTGCGCCCGGACGTGCTGATGATCGACGCCACCTTGGAGGACATGATCTGGCGGGTCCTGAGCCGGTATGCCGAACTGGCCGACCGCCCGCTGCTCACCGACTCCCCCACGGCCTACGCGATGGTCGACGGGGTCTTCGAACGGGCGCTGCTGCACCACCTCTCCGGCGACCCGGAGACCCTGGACTGGCTGCGCAGCCGCGCCCTGGGCCTGCTGCCCACCTTGCTCGGCGCCTGAGCCGACCCGGGACCGCGCCGCCCGCACCCCGCGCCGCCCGCCAGCGGCTGCTTAGCGCGGCGGGCCAAGCGCAACCCGTCGGCGCACCTCCGTCAAACCATCTGACCCCTCGGGCACATCCCACCAAGACTCAACCCACCACGTCGCGCCGAGGGACTCCCACAGCCGCGGTGAGCCGTGGACGGTGCCGAACTCGCCATACGAATCGCCTTCTACGACAACGTCATAGCCCTCCCACGGACGGTTGGTCAGATAGCGCATATCCCGTAGGCGATCGACGATCATCCCCAACGCTGCCGGCGTAAGGCCGCTATTGCCCTCGCCGCCGGCGACGGCCGGAAAGACGCCCTGCCACCGAGAGGCGCGGGCGAGGGAGAGTTGCGTCGAACGCCCGGGCACGAGGGCGCCCACGCACCATACGGGCGGATGCGGGCGCTGGATCGGGGGCGGCGGCACGAGCTCGGTGACGGGCTCGACCGACCAGTGCTTGCCGGCATACGAAAAGGGCTGTCCCGCCAGGAGACCCGCATAGATGGCCAGGCATTCGTCGAGCTTCTCCGCCCGCGCCTTGCGACCCTCGTCCGGCTCGAAGGCGAGCCAGTTCTGGTTGAGCGCGCCCAGGCCCACGCCCAGCGTGACCCGGCCACCGGACAGCCGGTCGACGCTCGCGACGCGCTGGGCGATATCCCACGGCTTATAGCGCGAGGCCGGCGTGATCAGGGTGCCGAGCCGGATGCGTTCGGTGCGCATCGCCGCTGCGGCGAGCGTCGCCCAGGCGTCGCAGCGGTAGACCGCCTCCCAGGTGAAGACGAGGTCCCAGCCGGACTGCTCCCCGAGCACGGCGAGGTCGACGAACTCGGTCTCCTCCGCATACGGGACGACAAAGGCGTAGCGCATGCCTCGACCGTAGCCGGGCGCTCCGACAGCCCGCTTGATCGCGCGTGCTGGCGGTCAGTGGCGGCGCTGGCAGCGCCCGCACCAGAACAGGTTGCGGCCCGCGAGCAACTGCGTGCGTATCCGGCTGCCGCACACCAGACACGGCTGCCCGTCGCGCTTGTAGACGTAATAGTCGCGCTCGAAGCGCACGCCGCGCGCCGCATCGCCGCGCACGAAGCCGCCGCTCTCACCAGGCATGATCCCGCCCCAGCTCGGGTCGTATGCCGCCGGGTCGCGCCCGTCGAGCGCCTCCCGGGCGACTTCCAATTGGGAGTCGAGGGTGAGGATCTGGCCGAACGCCACGCCATAGGGCAGCAGGGCGACCAGGTCGTCCCACATGGCCAGCCACGACTTCTTCTTGACTTTGTTACCGGGCACGAAGGGGTCGATGCGGTGCCGGAAGAGCACCTCGGCGCGATAGACATTGCCGACGCCGGCGATGATCGACTGGTCCATCAGGCATTCGGCGACGGTGCGAGATGTGCGCGCCAGGCGAGCCAGCGAGCGCTCCGGATCGTTGCCCGGCGTGCCCACGCGCAGCGGGTCCGGACCGAGGCGCGCGATCGTCGCCTCGACCTGCTCGGGCGAGATCACCTGAACCAGCGTCGCGCCGCGCAGGTCCGCATACATCTGCTCATTGACCATCCGAACGCGCACCGCGCCGACGGGGGCGGGTAGGGCACCAATGTGCGGGAGCACATCGAAGGAGCCGATCAGGCCGAGATGGACATTGAGCACCTGCTCGCCAGCGAAGTGCACGAACAGGTGCTTGCCGAAGGCGTCCGCACCCTCGACGACGCGGCCGTTGAGCAGAGCGGCCCCCTCGACGAACCGCCCCTGCGGGCTGGTGACCAGCGCCTGGCGACCGACGAAAGCGTGGTGCAACGCCCCCGCCAGCCGGTGCAGGGTATGCCCCTCAGGCACTAACTCGCGGCCTTCTTCTTCGCGGCAGCCTTCTTCGCGGGCTTGTCCTCGACAGCCGGGGCCTCGCCGCGGGCCGCCTTGGCCTTCTCGACGGACTTCGCCAGCGCGGCAAGCAGGTCGACCACCTCGCCGGACTCCTCGGCCGGCTTGGGCACGTCCTTGATCTCCCCGCCCTCAACCTTGGCCTTGACGAGCGCGTCAAGCGCGATCGCGTAATCGTCTTCGTAGTCGTCTGGTTCATAGTCCCCGGCAAGTTGCTCGACAAGCAGGTGCGCCATCGCGAGTTCCTTCTCGGTGGCCTCCATCTGGTCTCCGAGCGCCGCGAAGTCCGGGCTGCGAACTTCGTCGGGCCACAGCATCGTCTGCATGACGATGACGCCATCGCGCACACGCAGGACGGCCATCGTCATCCGGGTGCGGATCGAGACCGTGACCAGCGCCATCCGCTTCTCGGTCTCCAGCGCATCGCGAAGCAGCACATAGGGTTTCGCCGCGGCCTTGTCCGGCTCGAGGTAGTAGGACTTGTCGAGCAGCATCGGGTCGATCTGGTCGGCGGGCACAAACTTCTCGACCGCGATCTCCTTGCTGCTCTTGGTCGGCAAGTCGGCGAAATCCTCGTCGGTGAGGATGACCATGTCGCCGTCCTCGGTTTCGTAGCCCTTGGCGATGTCGTCATAGGACACCTGCTCGCCATCGATGGAGCAGACCCGTTGGTACTTGATCCGCCCGCCATCGGTGCGGTGTACCTGCCGGAACTGGACGTCGTGATTCTCGGTGGCGGCATACAACCGCACGGGGACGTTGACCAGCCCGAAGGAGACCGCGCCCTTCCAGATCGCTCGCATCGTCAGAGTCTGACAGACAACCCCACGCTCGGCTCCCGCCCGGACAGGGTTGAATGCTGCCCATGCTGCCCATGCTTGCCACCGCGACGACGGCGCCCCCGCGCGGGGCGCAGTGGGCGCACGAGATCAAGTGGGACGGTATGCGGGTGCTCGCCGAGGTGCGCGGCCCCGCGGTCACGCTGACCTCACGCAATGGCAATGACGTCACCGCGAGCTTCCCCGAGCTGGCTGGCCTTGCCGGGACGTATGACGATCTGCTCCTCGACGGTGAGGTGGTCGCCTTCGACCAGGGCCGGCCGAGCTTCGCGGCACTCGCCGAGCGCATGCACGTTAAGGAGCGGCGAAAGGCCGAACGGCTGGCCGGGACCCGGCCCGTGACCTATGTCGTCTTCGATGTCCTTCGCCTCTTCGGACAGGACCTGACAAGCCAGCCGTGGAGCGCGCGGCGACCGCTGCTCGATCAACTCGACCTCGGCGGGTCGCACGTCCAGGTGCCGCCCGCCTATGACGACGGGGAGCAGTTGCTGGCCGCCACGGCCGAGCAGGGCTTGGAGGGCGTGGTGAGCAAGCGGCGCGCGGCGGCATACTTCCCCGGCCGGCGCTCGGCGGATTGGCTCAAGACGAGCCACCGGGCGACGCTCTCGGCGGTGGTCGGCGGCTGGCGACCGGAGACTGGCAACGCCAACCGACTGGGAGCGGTCCTCATCGGCCGGCCGGGGCCTGGCGGTTTGGTGTATGCGGGCCGGATGGGCAGCGGGTTGGCGGGCCCGTGCAGCCCGGGCGATGGAGGACCTGCTCGCGCCGCTGGTCCGCGCGGACTCCCCCTTTGCCGACGAGGTGCCCGCCCTGGACGCCCGAGAGGTGACCTGGGTCGAGCCGGTGGTTGTCGTCGATCTCAAGGCGCTCGGGGCGACTGGCGGGGGGCGGCTGCGCCACCCGACCTTTGTCGGGGTGCGTTCGGACCTGCAGCCCGAGGATCTGATCGAGGAGGCCGACAGTGACCCCGCCTGATCCCCAGATCACCCGCGTCGAGGTCGGCGGGCGGACGATGAAATTGTCCAGCCTGGACAAGATCATGTACCCCGCGACGGATACGACCAAGGGCGAGATCCTCAACTATTACGCCCAGATCAGCCCCATCTTGCTGCCGCATATGGCCGACCGGCCAGTCACCAGGGTACGGTGGCCACATGGCGTAGCCCAGCAAAGCTTCTTCGAAAAGAACCTGCCCTCGGGTGTGCCGGAATGGCTCGATCGCGTGCGCGTCGACTCCGTGGTCTATCCCCTCGTCAAGAATATTGGCGATCTGACCTACCTTGTGAATCTCAATTCTTTGGAGTTCCACACACCCCAATGGCGGGTCGTTGCGGGAGAACGGCGCAATCCGGATCGTTTGGTGATCGACCTCGACCCCGGCAAGCCCGCTGGCCTGACCGAGTGTTGCGTAGTAGCACTCCTGGTGCAGGAGAGACTGGGCGAATTGGGAATGGAGCTTTTTCCCGTGTCCTCGGGGAGCAAGGGTATGCAGTTGTATGCCCGTCTCGGAGGTGATCTGACCTCGGATCAGGTCCGTGACCTCGTCTCACAACTTGCCCAGGAATTGACCAGGAAACATCCAGATCTGGTGGTCTGGAAGATGACGAAGTCACTGCGTCCGGGCAAGGTGTTCCTTGACTGGAGCCAAAATGTCGCCGCCAAAACGACGATTACTCCGTATTCGCTGCGGGGAACCGAGGCGCCCTTCGCGGCCACGCCGCGCACGTGGGATGAAGTGGAGCAGGCGGCCTCCGGGGCCGCACGCATCGAGCAAGTGCTCTTTGACGAGGTCCTAGACCGGGTGGCGGAGTATGGCGACCTGCTAGCGCCGCTGCTCAGCGCCGGGTGAGTGTCGGCATAGCCCCGCCGCCAACGCACAACGCGCCCCCGGCGAGGGAGGCGCGTTGTGCTGTGGTGCGGCTGAGCTCAGCTGTTGGCCCGGTCGTAGGCCTCCTGAACCGTGGCCGAGATGCGGCCCCGGTCGGAGACAACATGGCCATTGGCTCGCGCCCACTCGCGAACCTTGGCCAGATCTGCCCGAGACGCAGACTTGACCGCCGTGGCCTTGCGGCCGCCGGTGCGACGTGCGTGACCGATCCAGCGGGCCAGATCACCACGCAAGTTTCCGGCATTCTCGGAACTCAGATCGATTTCGTACGAGACGCCGTCCAACGCGAAGCTGACCGTCTCGGCCGCGACCGAATCGTCGATATCGTCGATGAGCATGACGTGCACGCGCTGCGCCATGAAAACTCCTGAAGTGTCTAAAAGTGGATTATGTGCAAGGCAGGACAGGTTTCTGTGCACCTGTCGCAGAAGCACCCTACTCCGCCGACGCGGACTTTTCACATTCTGCAGACAACATCCCCAGGCAATTCAGCCGGCCTGAACGTACCCGTTCTAGGCCGACGGCCCGGGGGGCTGCGCTTCCTGATGTCCCGAGGAGGCCGCGCGCTCTTGATCCGCCTTGTCCAGCCTGGCCATGGCGATGCGCTCGTTGCGATCGCCTTCGAGCAGGCTCTTGATGATGATGTAGAAGAGATACAGCACGCCGATCGAGGGCAGCAGGGCCGCGGCATACATCCAGATCCGGTCCATGGCTCAGGCCTCCGGCTTCAGATGGGGGAACAGGATTGTCTCGCGAATGTTCGATCCCGTGAAAAGCATGATCATCCGGTCCAAGCCCATCCCGAGACCACCCATCGGCGGGGCGGCATATTCCAGGGCCCGCAGGAAGTCTTCGTCCAATTGCATGGCTTCGGGGTCGCCACCCGCCGCGCGCAAGGACTGGTCGGTCAGGACCGCTCGCTGGATAACGGGGTCGATCAATTCGGAGAATCCGGTGCCGCGCTCGACGCCACCAATGATCAGGTCCCAGGCTTCGATCAGGCCGGGCTCGCTGCGGTGGGGGCGCGCCAGCGGCTGGGCGAGCGCGGGGTAGTCGCACAGGAAGGTCGGCTGGAGCAGGTGCGGCTCGACGAGTTCGGAGAGCAGTTCGAGGAAGAGCTTGTCCTTCTCCAAAGCGGGGTCGTGATCGACGCGATGGGTGACGGCATACTCGCGCAGCTTTTCAACCGGCGTGTCGATGGTGACGGTCTCGCCGACGGCCTCCGAGACAGCGTCATAGACCGGGAGCCAGCGCCATTCGCCGCCGAGATCGATTGTGCCCGACGGCGTTTCGATGGTGCGCGAGCCGAGGGCGTCGGCGACGGCGAGGTACATATCCTGCATGACCTGGGCGATCGTGGTCTGGTCGCCCCACGCCTGGTAGACCTCGAGCATGGTGAACTCGGGCGAGTGGGTGGCATCGACACCCTCATTGCGGAAGATGCGCCCCATTTCATAGACGCGGTCAACCCCGCCGACGACGGCCTTCTTGAGGTTCAGCTCCAGCGCAATGCGCAGAACCATCTCGTGGTCGAAGGCATTCATGTGGGTCGTGAATGGACGTGCCGCGGCCCCGCCGTGGATGAGCTGGATGATCGGGGTTTCGACCTCGACGAAGCCTTGCTCATCGAGCACCGAGCGGATGGTCTTGAGCACGGTGGCCTTGGTGCGCACCATGTTTCGGGCTTCCTGGCGCACGATCAGATCGGCATACCGCTGACGAACGCGGGTCTCCTCCGAGAGGTCCTTGTGCAGCACGGGCAGAGGGCGCAGCGCTTTGCTGGCCATCTCCCAGCGGCTGGCCATGACCGACAGCTCGCCGCGCTTGGAGGAGATCACTCGGCCCTCGACGAAGACGTAATCGCCGAGGTCGACATCGCTCTTCCAGTCCGCGAGCGCGTCCTCGCCGACCTCGGCCTGGCTCAGCATGACCTGCAGGCGCGTGCCGATGCCTTCTTGCAGGGTGGCGAAAGCCAACTTGCCGGTATTGCGGATGAAGATGACACGACCGGCCACGCCGACGACGTCCTGGGTTTCCTCGGCGGTCGCCAGGTGGGCCCAGCCCTCGCGCACCTGGGCGAGGGAGTGTGTGCGCGCCACGTGCACGGCATAGGGCGCCCGCCGCCCCTGCTCCAGCAGCCGCTCCCGCTTGGCGTGCCGGAACCGCATCTGTTCGTTGAGGTCTTGGTCGGGCACGACAGGCGTGCTGGGCGCTTCGGTCACGACGCACGAGTCTACGGCGGGTGCCTCAAGCTGCCGAACGCGTCTGCTGAATGACCGCTCACAGGTCGACAACATGCCGAAGGTAGCGGCGGGGCTCGGCGAGGAAGTTGGTGTAGTTGATGACCGATTCCAGTTGCTCCCAGCGGGACTCGCGCAGGCCGTGCTCGTCCAGCTGCAGGATGTGGGCACCGGGAATGCTTGCGAGGACCGGCGAGTGAGTGGCCAGCAACATCTGGTTTCCGCGATCCGCGGCGAGCGCATGCAGGGTTCCGACCAGGGCCAGTTGCGCCGAGAAGCTCAGCCCTGCCTCGGGCTCGTCCATGACAAAGAATCCCGGACCTCGAAAGCGGCGCGTCCCGATCATGGTCAAGAAGGACTCACCATGGCTCAGGGCGTGGAAGTCCGGATCGTAGGGTCCGGGATTGTTGTGCAAGTACGTGAACAGTCCGTGCGTTGTCTCAGCGCGCAGGAAGTAGCCCCACTTGCTCGCCCCGGCGCCGCGCTCCAAGGTGAGCCACTCGGAGAGCGGGGACTCACTCGAATACGTCTTGTGCATGGCGCCGGTCGATCCGCCCTCACCGGGCAGCCCGAAGGCCATGGCGATCGCTTCGATCAAGGTGGACTTCCCGCTGCCATTCTCGCCAACGAGAATCGTCAGCTTGGCGAGATCCAAGCCGTCGGTCAGCACTTGTCGAACCGCCGGGATCCGGCCCGGCCAGGCCCCGAAATCGGGATCAGCGTCCCCCGCGATCCGGACGCGCCGGACGATCAGCGGATCGGTCCAGTCGGGGTGTGCGCGCGGCATACCCGCAATCTACGGGCGCCGACCGACAGCCTCCCCGGAGCGGCGAGAGTCAGCTCCCGCCAAGGGGTATGCGGACCACCCCACCCATCCCGGCGCACATTCCGCACGTGGTGACATAGGCGTTCGTGCCCGAGACCGCGACGCCATAGGGCGCGAGCAGACCACTCGCCACGGTGACCGGGCCGGAGCGGCGCACCTCAACGAGCGAGCCCATCGGCAGCTCGCCGGGCGGCACCGCCAGCAGCCCAGCGTCGGCGAGCTGCACGGCATACAGTCGGCCACCGGCCCAGGTCAGATCGGTGACATTGGTCAGCCCGCTCGCCCACACGGTCGGCGCCTGCCCTGGCTTGACGCGATAGATCCGAGCCTCGCCGGCGGGGAAGGGGAAGCCGGTCAGTTCGCTGACGTAGTAGGCGCCATCCGGGCCGAGTGCGACCGAGGTGGGCACCGATTGCATCGGCATCTCCCCGGTGCCGAGGAAGGGCGGTTTGGGGACCATCCGGTTCGGGAAGGTCGCGACGATCGCCATCTTGCCCCGAGCCGTCACCCGCAACAGGGCGTTGGCTCCGGCATCCACGGCCAGGTGTGATGTCCCGAGAGGGGTCAGCGAGGACGGGTTGCTGTCCTTGCCAAGACCGTCAAAGTCTTTGGCCCCTTCAAAGGCCGCGAGGTCGGCGATCGTGCGCGCCGCCGACGACCCGAGGTTGCCGGTTGCGAGCGTGCCGAGGCGGGGCCCCGCTGCGGGGAGGCTGGCGCGTTGCGCGGGATCGGCTCCGAGTCCGAAAGACAGCGTGTAGCGGCCGCCGCGGACCTGGACGTCCGAGGGCCCTGAAGCTCCAAAGCCACTCTCGCCCGCGACCGATGGCAGGCCGGTGACAACCCGCGACTGCGTGCCGCCCGAGATCTTCGTGATCGACCCGGTGCGGCCAAAGCAGGCCGTCCCCTCGGCACCGGCGATGCACGGCCCGGAACCACCCACTCCCGACTCAGCGACATAGATGGCACCGTCGGGACCAATCGAGAGCTGCCGAGGGTTGTTCAGGCCGGTCGCGACCGCCACGGGCGTCCTGTCAGCCGGCGGTGCCGCCGTCGCGACAAGGGCCGAAGCGCCGACCATGGCAAGGCCGGATAGAGCGCTGACGGTGAGACGAAATGCACGGTGAATCATTGAGGCCCCCCTAGAGCGTGATGGACCTTCACCGTCCCATAACTGTCAAGTCCCCGCCGGTAACATTGCGGTTGGCTGGAGGGGTGCGCCTAGTCGACGAAGTCGAGGGCGATGTCGAGGATGGGGGCCGAGTGGGTGAGGGCGCCGACGGAGAGGTAGTCGACGCCGGTGGCGGCATAGGCGGGCGCCTTCTCTAGGGTCAGGCCGCCGGTGGCCTCGACTTCCACGGTCTCACCAGTGGCGCTGATGGCCTCGATGGTTTCGGACAGCAGCGCCGGAGACATGTTGTCGCACATGATGAATCGGGCTCCGACACCGACCGCTTCGAGGGCTTCGGCGACCGTTGTGACCTCGACTTGGATCGGCACATCCGGGAAGCGTTCGCGGATGCGCTCGTAGGCCGCGGAGATGGAGCCGGCCGCGAGCTTGTGGTTGTCCTTGATCATCGCGACGTCATAAAGACCCATGCGTTTGTTGGTGCCCCCACCGGCACGGACGGCGTACTTCTCCAGCGCACGCAGCCCTGGCGTCGTCTTGCGCGTGTCGAGCACGGTGGTGTCGGTGCCGGCCAGGACATCGGCCCACGCGCGCGTTGCCGTGGCCACCCCGGAGATCCTGGAGATGATGTTGAGGATGGTTCGCTCGGCCGTGAGGATGGTCGCGGCCGGGCCCCGCAATTCGGCGAGGACCGTGCCGCGTTCGACCAGATCTCCTTCTGCCGCAACGACATCGCACTCCACCTCCCCGCCACTCGTGATCGCCGCAGTTTCCGCGAGCACCATCGCCGCGAGCGGCAGACCGGCAACGACCCCGCGTTCCCGAGCGACGATCTGGCCCACGGCTTGCGTCGCCGGATCGATGGTCGCTTCGGTCGTGACGTCGACGCCGTCGAGGCCACCGAGGTCTTCGATGAGGGCGGCGCGCACCACGCGCACGGCATCCTCGATGGGCAGGTCAAAACCAGTCATCTGGCCGAATCCTCCTGTGCGACATAGGACATCGCCACGCTATCGGGCGTGCGAAGGTGGTGTAGGTGCCCGAGCCAGTGGGCATCATCGCGCTCGGGGAAGTCGAGTCGCTCGTGCCCGCCACGTGTTTCCTCCCGGGCGTGCGCGGCCGCGGTGAGCGCCAGGCCGAGTTGCGCGAGATTGGTCGTCTCCCAGGCCTCGGTCGTGGGAATCGCCGTGCTCTGCTCCGCCAGCAGGGCGACGAGCGCGTCATATGCCGCCCGCGTCCCCTCCGCGGTGCGCACCACACCGCTACCCCGCGTCATCGTGCGTTGAACATCGAGGCGGCGCGAGGCATCGAGGAGCACGGCGTCATCACGTGGCGGCACCGGCGTCGCGGGCGTCAGTTCGCCACGGCCGATGCGCTCGGCGATGTCATCGGCGATTCGGTTGGCGAAGACCAGACCCTCGAGCAGGGAGTTGGAGGCGAGCCGGTTTGCGCCATGGACACCGGTGCAGGCGGTCTCACCGCAGGCATACAGCCCATCCAGCGTTGACCGGCCGGCGAGGTCGGTCCAGATGCCACCGGAGGCATAGTGCTGCGCGGGCGCGACAGGGAGCAGTTGCGTGGCAGGGTCGTAGCCGAGCTCGCGGCACCGGGCGACGATCGAAGGAAAGCGCTTCTCCAAGAAGTCTTTTCCGAGATGTCGGCCATCGAGCCAGACGTGATCGGCGCCCGTTTCCCGCATCCGCGCGACGATCGCTCGCGCGACGACATCGCGCGGCGCGAGATCGGCCTGCGGGTGCAATCCCTGCATGAAGCGGACGCCCGCGTCGTCGACGAGGAAGGCGCCCTCACCGCGGACGGCCTCGCTGATCAGTGGCTGCTGCCCCGTCGACCCCTCGCCGAGGAACATCACCGTCGGGTGGAATTGCACGAACTCCAGGTCAGCGAGCCGCGCCCCGGCGCGCAGCGCCGCCGCCATGCCGTCGCCGGTCGCCACGGAGGGATTGGTCGTCGAGGAATAGACCTGGCCGAGCCCGCCGGTCGCCAGGACCACAGCCCGGGCGTATGCCGATCCGATACCGTCGTGCTGGCCCTCGCCGATGACGTGGAGGGTGACCCCGCATACCTGTCCGGCGTCGCCGGTGAGCAGGTCGACGACGAGCGCGTGCTCGATGACCTCGATGCCGGGGTCATTCTTGACCCGGTTCAGCGCTTCGATGAGCGCCCGCGAAATCTCAGCCCCGGTGGCGTCTCCCCCGGCGTGCGCGATCCGGTCCCGGTGGTGACCGCCCTCGCGCGTGAGCAGGATCTCGCCACTCGCAGCGCGATCGAATTCCGCTCCGAGAGAGACGAGTTCGCGCACCCGCACCGGACCCTCGGTGACGAGCACGCGCACGGCTTCCTCGTCGCAGAGCCCAACACCCGCCACAAGCGTGTCATCGAGGTGCTCCTGCGGGGAGTCCTCAGGGTCCAGCGCAGCAGCGATCCCACCCTGCGCCCATTGCGTCGAGCCGGCCGATAAGACGGTCTTGGTGACGAGCAGGACCCGGTCAACCTGCTCGCGCAATCGCAAGGCGCAGGTCAGCCCCGCGATGCCGGAACCGACCACGACGACCTCGGCGCTCGTCGTCCAGCCGGGGGCGCCAGCGCGCAGATACCGCGGGAGGCGAGCATCCGGCATACGCGGAAAGTCTTTCATGGCAACAGGATTCACTGGTGGCGACGCTTGGTGACGGCGGAGGTCTGCAGTCCGAATCCGTCCGGAACATCGCCGGCGTCGTGGCCGACCTCGACGATCCGATTGCGCCGATCGACGAAGACGACCTGCGGCTCGAAGGTCGTTGCCTCCTCATCGGTCATCAAGGCGTAGGCAATGATGATGACGAGGTCACCGGGTGAGATGAGGCGAGCCGCCGCGCCATTGATGCACACCGTTCCACTCCCGCGCTCACCCTCGATCGCGTAGGTCGTCAGCCGGTGACCGTTGTCGACATCGACGACATCAACCTGCTGACCGGGCAGCAATCCCGCGGCATCCATCAGGTCGCGATCGATGGTCAGCGACCCGACATAGTGCAACTCCGCCTGCGTGACGGTGGCGCGATGGATCTTGCAGTGCAACATATTTCGGAGCATGGGCTGCCTTACCTCAGCTCGGCCGGGCCGAGTTGGTCGGGATTGCTGAAGACCTGGAGCGCGCCGCCGCCGGGGCCGACGAGGACGGGCAGATTGTCGATGAGGCGGGTCGTTCCGACCTTGCCGGCGACCGCGAGGAGCGCTTCGCCGCGATACCACTCCGGCACGTCCTTGAGCGTCGTCGGGTGGACAAGGACGAGGTAGTCGACCAGCACGAGCGGTTCGGCGACGAGGACGGCTCGGGCCGCCCGACGCACCGCGGACGGTCCTTCGGTGGCGGCTGCGGCACCGGCTTTCAGAGCGCGGGACAGGCTGAGCGCCACCTCGCGATCGCTGTCGGTGAGGTACATATTGCGGCTCGACATCGCTAGCCCGTCGCTTTCGCGCACGGTCGGCACCGAGATGACGCGGCCGGGGAAATCGAGGTCTCGGACCATCCGTCGGATGAGCAGCAACTGCTGAGCGTCCTTCTGTCCGAAATAGAACGCCGATCCTCCGGTTAGGTGCATCAGCTTCGCGACGACGGTCAGCATCCCATCGAAATGCCCTGGCCGGGACTGACCTTCGAGCACGTCCCCGAGCGGCCCGGCGGACAGGCGGACGCCCGGATCGCCGTCCTGATAGATGACATCGGGAGTGGGCGCGAAGACGACATCCGCCCCGAACTCGGTGCAAATCTCCAGGTCGGCATCGAAGGTGCGCGGATAACGCGAGAGGTCTTCACGCGGCCCGAACTGCAGGGGGTTGAGGAAGATCGTCACGATGACGCGATCGGCGCTCGCCCGCGCCTGCCGAATCAGCGTTGCGTGTCCGTCATGCAGCGCGCCCATCGTCATGACGACGGCAATCTCGTTGCCGGTCAGCGCTTTCCGCGCCGCGCGTAATTCGTCGCGGGTGCGGGCGACGACGGGTCCGGATGTCTCCGGCGAGCTGGTCACGGTGTCTCCTTCGATGGGTCCAGAACCTCTCGTATGCTGCGCGCCGCGGCCGCCGAAAGCCGGCGGCCGTTCTCTGCGCGGGTCGTGGTGGCCGCGGCGAGGGCGCGGTAGACCTCGTCAACGTCCGAGCTTTCCCGCTCGAGAACCTGCAAGTGCTCGGCCACGGTACCGGCATCCCCGCGCGCGACGGGCCCGGTGAGGGCTGCGTCACCCGAGCGCAGGGCATTGTCCAAGGCGGCCGACAGCAGGGGACGCAAGAGCCGGTCGGTGTTGTCGACGCCAGCGCCCCGCAGGATCTGGGCGGCCTGCGCGACAAGCGTGACAAGGTAATTGGAGCCATGCGCGAGGCCCAGGTGATACCTGACGCGGTCGAATTCATCGATGACCAAGGGTTCGCCGCCCATCTCGACGACGAGCGCGCTGGCCGGGGCGAGCAGTTCTGGCGGAGCGGTGACGCCAAAACAACAGTCCCGCAGGCGCATCAGGTCCATGCCTGTGCCCGTGAAACTCATCGCCGGGTGGATCGCCATCCCGCCGACCCCGAGTGCGATGGCCGGGGCCAGCGGACCGAGCCCACTGCGACCGGAGGTGTGGGCCAGCAACTGGCCCGGCCGCCATACTCCCGTGGCCGCGAGGCCGGCGACGAGGTCCGCGAGGGCGTCGTCCGGGACCGCGAGCAGGACCAGATCGCTCTCGGCGACCACCTCGTCGACGGGCTTGACGGGGGCATCAGGCAGCAGGTCGGCGGCTCGCGCGAGGGACGCCTCGCTGACCGCGCTCACCGCGACGATCAGGTGCCCAGCGGCCGCGAGCGCCGCCCCAAGGACCGCCCCCACCTTGCCCGCGCCGACCACGCCGACGCGCAGGCGTCCGGGCGGCAGCGGCGGCATCGTCACCGGCAAAGTCAATCATCCAGGGGTCGCGCGGCGTGCGGGTAGCCTCGGGCGAGTGCAGCCGTGGGTCAGCGCGTGGCGCGAGGCGCTCTATGGCGCGCAGGGCTTCTACCGTCGACCAACCGGGCCCGCCGGGCACTTCGCGACCTCGTGCCACGGGCCGGCCGGCGCGGTGCTTGCCGAGGCCCTGGTGGGGTGGGCGTTGCGGGATGGGTATGCCGGCATCGTCGACCTCGGGGCGGGGCGCGGGGAGTTGCTTGGGCACCTGGCGGCGGCCGTCACGCAAGCGGGCTGCGCGGTGCAGCTGATTGGGGTGGACATCGTCTCCCGGCCGGCCGGGCTGGCTGAGCAGGTGGAGTGGGTGCAGTCACCCGGCGGCGCCGCCCTGCCGGATCTCGGTGCGCTGACGAAGACCCTCGTCTTCGCGAACGAATGGCTCGATGTCATCCCGGTGCCGATCGGACAGGTGGACGATCGTGGCGTCCTGCGCGAGGTGGAAGTGAACTCGTTCGGCGAGGAGCGGCTGGGCGAACGGGCCGGGGCCAGCGCGACCTTCGGGCCTTCTGAGGTGGCGTGGGCACGGCGTTGGTATGCCGATCTGCTCGAGCGGCCGGGGGCGCGCGTCGAGGTTGGGCTGGCGCGTGATCGTGCCCTGGCTGATCTCATCGGCCGGGTCGGGAGTGGAGTGGTCGTGGCCGTCGACTATGGCCATCTCGTGGGGTGGCGCCCGTTCGATGGGACACTCACGGGTTATCGCGACGGGCGGCAGGTTCCCCCGCTCGCGGACGGGTCGTGCGATCTGACCTCGCATGTCGCCGTTGACGCGCTGCCGCACCATCGGCTGGTCACCCAGCGCGAAGCGCTCCGGGAGTTGGGAGTGGGGGGTGAGCGGGCGTCATACGACCTGGCCCGGCGGGAGCCAGCGGCCTATCTTGCTGCGCTGCAGCGCAACTCGGCGGCCGCAGAGCTGCTGAATGCGCCGCTCGGCGACTTCTGGTGGGCGATCACGCAGGTGCGATGACGACCTTTTCGAAGCCGCGCAAGACGAAGGTCGGCCGGCGAATGGCCTCGACGAGCCGCACGTCGGGATAGCGCTCCAGCAGCAGGCGCGTGGAGATCTGCATCTCCAGCCGGGCGAGGGGCGCGCCGATGCAGAAGTGGATCCCGAGACCAAAGGCGAGATGGTTGTTGGGGGTGCGCGCGGGGTCGAAGCGATCCGGGTCCGGGAAGAGTGCCGGGTCCCGGTTGGCCGCTCCAAGAAGCGCAAGAGCCTTCTGCCCCTTGGCGATTCGCACACCGTCGATCTCCAGATCGTCGGTCGCCGTGCGCTCGAAAAGCTGCAGCGGCGAGTCGTGGCGCAGGAACTCCTCGACAATCGCCTCCACGGCTGCCGTATTCTCCGGCTCTACGGTGCCGGGCTTCCCTGCAGCGAGCCAACTATGCAAGCCATTGCCAAAACCATTGACCGAGGCCTCGTGCCCAGCGTTGAGCAGCAGGACTGCGGTGGCGATCAATTCGCGCTCGGACAGCTTGTCGCTGCCATCGCGGATTTGGACGAGATCGGTGAGCAAGTCCTCGCCGGGGGTCTTAGCCCGCGCCGCCGCGAGCTGCGAAACATAGGCCGCGAAGTCCCGACACGCTTCGCGAGCCTCCTTCTCCTGCAAGGGAGTCCGATCGACCTCATACATCTTCACGATCGCCTGGCTCCACGGACGCAGCAGGTGCCGGTCGATGTCCGGGAAGCCGAGCAACTCGGCGATGACGAGGACCGGCAGTGGCTCGGCATACGTCTCAATGACATCGAAAGGCGCCTCGCCGTCGGTGGCCTCGTCGAGCAGCCCGGAAGCAAGCTCCTCGATGCGCGGCGCCAGCCGTTGGACGTGGCCGCGGCCGAAGGCACCCGCGACGAGCCGGCGAAGCCGAGTGTGTTTGGGCGGCTCGGAGTCGAGAATGGAGTCTGCGTGCAGCCAGTTGAAGGTCTCCCAGTCCGCTTCGGGTTCGCGTGCGGCGAAGATGCGCCCTAGCCGCCGCTCGCGCAGCACTGCCGAGGCGGTCGCGTGCGAGGTCGCGACGAAGGCCTGCAGGCCCTCATGCCAGGCAAGCGGCGCGGCCGCCCGCTGAGCCGCGAAGGCGGCATACGGATCGGCAACGAATTGCGGGTCGCTGAAGTCGAGGAGATCGGCGTGCACGCCCCAAGCTTGGCGCATCACCTATCCCCCATTTCTCTCCGGATGCCGAAAGCATGCGCCAGAGCCTGCTTTAGAGCAGGGGGTAAGCGCAGACTTCCCGCCCCGAGCCCGCCCGCGTCCACGACCGAGGCTGGCTCCGCGACGATCGGCAGGTCGCGCCATAGAGTGGCCGGGTGAGCACGACACCGGCCCCGACGGAACTGACGGTCGGGGTGGGCGCGGGCGGCCTGGCCACGGCCGACATGGTCCTCAATATCGGCCCACAGCATCCTGCGACGCATGGCGTCTTGCGGCTGAAGATCGTCGTTGACGGCGAGCGGATCATCTCGGCCGACCCGATCATCGGCTACATGCACCGAGGGGCCGAGAAGCTTTTCGAGGTCCGCGACTACCGCCAAATCATCGTGCTGGCGAACCGGCACGACTGGCTCTCGGCGTTCAGCAACGAACTCGGCGTGGTGCTTGGGGTCGAGTCGATGCTCGGCATGGAAGTGCCCGTGCGCGCCGTGTGGGCCCGCACTCTGCTTGCCGAGTTGAACCGGGTGCTCAACCACCTGATGTTCCTTGGGTCCTACCCGCTCGAACTCGGCGCGATCACTCCGGTCTTCTACGCCTTCCGCGAGCGCGAGGAACTCCAGCAGGTCATGGAGGAGATCTCCGGCGGCCGGATGCACTACATGTTCAATCGCGTCGGCGGCCTGAAAGACGATCTGCCCCAAGGCTGGCTGGGCCGCGTCGAGGACGCGATCGCGGCGGTGCGGGGGCGTATGCCGGACCTTGAGTCGCTCATCGTCGGCAACGAGATCCTCGCCGCGCGCACCCGCGGCGTCGGAGTCCTCCCCCCTGCGCTCGCGCATGCTTATGGCGTGTCCGGGCCCATCGCCCGGGCCAGCGGGGTCGATGTGGACCTGCGGCGGGACGCCCCCTATCTGGCATACGACGAGCTCTTTGCCGACGGCGGTCCCGGGCGGGTCGTCCTCCGCTCCGCGGGAGACTGCCAGGCCCGGCTGGAGGTGCTGTTGGAGCAGACGCACGTGAGTCTCGACCTCGCCCAGGCCTGCGTCGAGCGGCTCGGAACGCTGCCGCGCGGGCCCGTCAATGTGAAACTGCCCAAGGTGCTCAAGGTGCCCGAGGGCGAGCTATATACCGCGACCGAGAACCCGCTTGGCTTCAATGGCTACTACCTCGTCTCCACCGGCGAGAAGACGCCGCATCGGCTGAAGTTGCGCTCGGCGTCCTTCAACAACGTCCAGGTGCTCTCGCAGATTCTGCCCGGCTGTCTGATCGCGGATATGGTCGCGATCCTCGGCTCGATGTTCTTCGTCGTCGGCGACGTCGACAAGTGAGTGGCCCGATGGGGGCTTTCGATCCGCAGATCTGGCACGCACCGGCGCCCGAGCAATTGTGGGCTTTCATCGACGACCACCGCGCCCTGCTCGCCGGTTGCCTCGACAGGCTGAGTGAGGCCGAGGCTCGGGCCCGCTTGGTGCCGTCCAAGACCACCCTGCTTGGGTTGGTCAAGCACGCGACCTTCGTCGAGCAGGTGTGGTTCGACGAGGCGATCACCGGTCGGCCGCGGCCCGAGATCGGCATACCCGAGGACGTGGACGCATCCTTCGACCTGGCACCAGGCGACACCATCGCCTCGGTGCAGGAGGCGTATGCCGCTGCGCTCATCTCCTCCCGGGCCCGCGTCGCCGGCTTGGGCCTCGATGACATCGTCACCGGCAACCGGCGCGGCCCGCTGCCCCTGCGCTTCGTGCTGCTGCATGTCCTGCGCGAACTGGCCCAGCACTGCGGCCACGCCGACATCCTGCGCGAGCAACTCCTCGCGGCCCGGCAGGGCGCAGAAGTCAGCGCACGGTAGTTGAATGCGCACAGCTTGCACGGTGTGCGGATTCGACTAACTGCTGCTAGGACACCCCACGAAGTTCGCCCACGCAGTGCGTGGGACCCACGCTCGTACCGCCCACGCAGAGCGTGGGACCCAGCTCCGATACTTCGCGGGGACCCCGTCCGGGAGTTTCGCAACAGGGCCTGGCAGAGGTTAGGAAGCCCGCCGGCCTCACGACGCGTCGTCGCGTTCGCGCGGGGGGATGCGGCACCAGGATTGGGCGAGCAGGCCGGCGAGGAGGAGCCAGGCGGAGGCGCCGAGGCCAAGGGCGTAGCCGCGCAACAGGCGCTGGGCGGCCTTGAGGTCCCAGTCCGGGGCGAGGCCGAGAGCCTGGCCGGCATACAACCCGATCAGGGCGGCACCGGTTAGGGCGGCCGCTTGGGCGAGGGCCAGGGTGCGCGCGGCGCGGATGGCGTTCAGGTCGGCCTTGCGGCCGCGCAGGTAGCCGCGCACCGCCCAGCCGAACCACAACACGACGATGCCGAGGATCGCGATCAGGATCACGGCCGCCATGGGCACGCGCGGCGGGAAGGTACCGCTTTGCATCAGCCGGCGCGTGAGCAGCGCAACCAGCCCCGCCACGAAGAGCGCAAACCCGGCCGGAATATGCCAGCGCAGACCGCGCCCGCCGGTCATCTGGGCACCCCCGCAGATAGCGCCCGCCGCTCACCCGAGCCCCCGGGCAACCCAACGACCCCCGGCACCCGATCCCGACCGGTCACCCGAGCACCCCGGCATACGGCCGGACACCGGAGGAGTCGACGCTCGTCACGAGCGCGGCGAGGGGCACGATGTCCGCCCCGACGCGCACCCGCGCGCGCGGATCGGCGTCCAGCCACGGGAGCAGCACGAAGGCCCGTTCGACGGCCCGCGGGTGCGGCAGCAGCAGGGCGGGGTCGTCGCTGCGGACCTCGTCACGCTCACCGGGGCTGCCGTACTGGATCAGGTCGAGGTCCAGCGTGCGCTCACCCCAGCGCACGGCGCGCGTGCGGCCGTGTCGGGCCTCGATCCGGTGCAGGGTCGACAGCACGTCATATGGCGCCAGGTCGGTGCGCGCACGGATAACGGCATTGAGGTAGTCGCCCTGCTCGGGCCCGCCCACCGGATCGGTCTCGACCGGGCGGGAGACGGCGAGCACCCGCAGACCCGGCACCCCCCGCAATTCGCTGACCGCGGCGCGCAGCGTCGCCTCGCGGTCCCCGAGATTGCTCCCCAGCGCGATCACGACCTCGGCGCTGCGGGCCCGGGTAACGGTAACGCTGACATCGGAGAAGGTATGCGCAATGGGCGCCCCGGGCTTGTGCACCGTCACCTCCGCGTGGGCGACCCCGTCGAGGGTCAGGCAGTCCCCCGCGATGGCCTCGGCGAGTGCCTCGATCAGGTCGTATGACGGTCCGGTAATCCGCGCGATCGCCACCTCCGCGACCTGCGCGTAATTAAGCGTGTCGTCCAGGTCGTCGGTGCGCCCGGCCAGCCGGTGATCCACCGACAGCACGATGTCGACGATGAACTCTTGACCTTCGCGCTTCTCGTGCTCGAAGACCCCGTGATATCCGGTGGCGCGCAGGCCGGTCAAGGTGATGCGATCCGCGGGCCGCGACAAACTCCTCACATCGACTCCTCAGAAGGGCCGTGCCAGGCCGCCCACACATCGAGCGCGTCGATCGTGCCGGGCACATCGTGCACGCGGACGGCCCAAACCCCGGCGTCGGCAGCATACGCACTGGTCACGGCAGTCGCCGTGTCGCGGGCCAGCGGCACCCGTGCCGGCTGCGCACCCCGACCGACCAGTCCAAGGAAATGCTTCCGGGAGGTCCCGAGGAGCACGCGATGACCCAGGCCGATGATGCCGTCCAAGCCGCGCAGCACGGCCCAATTGTGCTCGGGTGATTTAGCGAAGCCGAGTCCCGGGTCGAGCACGATGCGCGCCTGGTCCACACCGGCCGAGGTCAGCGCCGCAACCCGCTCGAGCAATTCATCCCGCACTTGCGCGACGACATCGTCATAGACCGCTCGCGACTGCATATCGGCGCTGTGACCTCGCCAATGCATCGCCACAAAATCGGCGCCGCTGCCCGCCACAACGCCCGCCATCTCGGGATCAGCGAGGCCGCCGGAGACATCATTGACGACCCGAGCGCCGACCGCGAGCGCCTGCGCCGCCACCTCGGCGCGCATCGTGTCCACGGACACCGCGAGCCCTTCCGCGGCGAGCGCGGAGACGACTGGCACCACCCGGCGCAGTTCCTCCGCCGCATCGGGCCGCTGGGCACCCGGACGCGTCGACTCGCCGCCCACATCGATCAGGTCCGCACCCTCGGCGGCCAGCTTACGGCCGTGCGCGACCGCCGCCCCCGCGTCAAACCAGGCACCGCCGTCGGAGAAGGAATCGGGCGTCACATTGACCACGCCCATGACGAGCGGGCGGGTCACCGATTCCCGCTCACCAACAGTGACATCGCCTCGGCGCGGGTGGTGGCGCTGCGCGCCAGGATGCCACGGACCGCCGAGGTGATCGTGCTGGCGCCGGGCTTGCGGATGCCGCGCATCGACATACACAGATGCTCGGCCTCGACGACGACGATGCACCCCAAAACATCGAGGTGCTCCACGAGCGCGTCGGCGATCTGGCCGGTCATCCGCTCCTGGACCTGGGGCCGCCGGGCATAGATATCCACCAGCCGGGCCAGCTTGGACAAGCCGGTCACCACGCCACCTTGCGGCAGGTAGCCGATGTGCGCGACGCCATGGAAGGGAAGCAAGTGGTGCTCGCAGGTGCTGTACATCTCGATATCGCGCACGATCACCAATTCCTGGTGATCGACGGCGAACTTCTTGGCCAAGACCTCGGCCGGGTCCGCGTGCAGACCCGCAAAGCTCTCGGCATACGCCCGGGCAACGCGCGCTGGCGTGTCCTGCAGACCGTCGCGATCAGGGTCCTCGCCGATGGCGAGCAGGATCTCGCGAACCGCCGCTTCGATGCGGGGACCGTCGACCGGCGCCGGGGACAAGTCAGTCATGGACAGCCCCGCATCAGAGGTGGCCGTCAGGGTTGACCGGAGCGTCCTCGGGCGTCTCGATGACCTGCGTCGTGGGGCCGTCCTGGGCGTAGGGCGAGGCGCCGACCTGGGCTGCCCGGTCGATGGCGGCCTCCGTCGCGCGATCGCCGGCAACCGGCACGGCGCCCGCCGGCGCCCCAGAGCCGTTGAGGGCAGCCTGTTCGGCGGGGGTGAGCACGGGCGGCTTGTCGGAGAGCAAGCGGTGTTCAGAGGAGAGCCAGGTCGGGCGCATCGGTCGCTTGCGGACATCGCGGAAGACTTCGGCGATCTCCTTGGCGTTCAGCGTCTCACGCTCCAGCAACTCCAAGACCAGCCGGTCCAGGACGTCCCGGTTGTCATTCAGCGCGTGCCACGCCTCGTCATGCGCGGCCTCGATCAGCCGGCGCACCTCTTCGTCGACGATGCCGGCGACATGCTCGGAGTAGTCGCGCTGGTGGCCGTAGTCGCGGCCGAGGAAGACCTCGCCCTGGCTCTGGCCGAGCTTGATGGCGCCGACTCGCTCCGACATGCCGTATTCGGTGACCATCTTGCGGGCCATCGCCGTGGCCTTCTCGATGTCATTCGCGGCGCCCGTCGTCGGGTCGTGGAAGATGATCTCTTCGGCCACGCGGCCACCGAGGGCGTAGGCCAGCTGGTCGAGGATCTCGTTGCGGGTGGTGCTGTATTTGTCGTCGCTCGGCAGCACCATGGTGTAGCCGAGGGCGCGCCCGCGCGGCAGGATCGTCACCTTGCTGACCGGATCGGTGTGGTTCATCGCCGCGGCCACCAGAGCGTGCCCGCCCTCGTGGTAAGCCGTGATCTTGCGCTCCTTGGCGCTCATGATCCGGGTGCGCTTCTGCGGGCCGGCCATCACCCGGTCGATCGCCTCATCGAGCGTGGCGTCGGTGATCAGGTGACCGGAGGAGCGCGCCGTGAGCAGCGCCGCCTCGTTCAGGACATTGGCCAGGTCAGCGCCGGTGAAACCGGGCGTGCGGCGGGCCACGGCGAGCAGGTCGACGCCGGGAGCCATGGGCTTGCCCTGGGCGTGCACCTCGAGAATGCGGTGGCGGCCGATCATGTCCGGCGCCTCGACCGCGATCTGCCGGTCGAAGCGGCCCGGGCGCAGCAGCGCCGGGTCAAGGATGTCGGGCCGGTTGGTCGCCGCGATGAGGATGACATTGGTCTTGACGTCGAAGCCGTCCATCTCGACCAGCAACTGGTTCAGGGTCTGCTCGCGCTCGTCGTGGCCACCGCCGAGGCCGGCGCCCCGGTGGCGACCGACGGCGTCGATCTCGTCGACGAAGACGATCGCCGGGGCGTTGGCCTTAGCCTGCTCGAAGAGGTCGCGGACCCGCGAGGCACCGACACCGACGAACATCTCGACGAAGTCGGAACCCGAAATCGAATAGAAGGGCACTCCGGCCTCGCCGGCCACCGCGCGGGCGAGCAGCGTCTTGCCGGTGCCGGGCGGGCCATACAGCAGCACGCCCTTGGGGATCTTGGCCCCGACGGCGAGGAACTTCGCCGGCTCCGCGAGGAACTCCTTGATCTCGTGCAATTCCTCGACGGCCTCATCGGCGCCGGCGACATCGGCGAAGGTGACCTTCGGGGTGTCCTTGGTGGCGAGCTTGGCCTTTGACTTGCCGAACTGCATAACGCGGGACCCGCCGCCCTGCATCTGGCTCATCATGAACCAGAACAGGCCGATGAGAATGATCAGCGGCAGCAGCGAGAAGAGCAGCGATCCGAGCACGCTAGGGTGCTCGATGGTGTCGTTGTATGCCGTGGGCACCTTCTCATCGACCAGCTTCACCAGTCCCTCGGCCCGGGCGTCGATGAACTCGGTGCGCACCTTGGTCGCGTCGCGGACGCCGGCCGTGGAGTAGGTCTGACCGTCCTTGAGCGTCAGGTCGAGGACGTTCTCGCTGGAGAAGCGCGCCTCGGCGACCTTGCCCTCATTGATCAAGGTGGTCGCGGCGGAGGTGTCGATCCGGGAATACCCACCATCGCCGTTCATGGAGAACATGACGACCATCAAGGTGAGCAGGGCCATGACCCACAACAACGGGTTGCGGGCCAGCCGTTTGGCGTTGGAGGACTTCGTGTTGGCCAAGAGGCCGGGCTCCTTGCGGTGCTCGGTGGCGCTGTCGGGCGCCGACCGGTAACGGACGGATCGTGTTGGACGAAACTACACCGGCACACGAGAGCGCGCCGACGGGTGGTCGAGTCCGTTCATGCCAACGCACGAACGGCGCGCCATTGTTCCGCGCCTGCCGTCAATCCATCAGGTGATCAGGAGTAGACGTGCGGGGCGAGCGTGCCGACGACCCGCAGGTTGCGGTATTGCTCGTCGAAGTCCAGGCCATAGCCCACGACGAACTCATTGGGGATGTCGAAGCCGACCCAGCGGCAGTCGATCTGGACCTTGGCCGCCTCGGGCTTGCGCAGCAGGGTGCAGATCTCAACCGACTTTGGCCCGCGCGATTCGAGGTTGGCCCGAATCCAGGACAGCGTCAGGCCCGAGTCGATGATGTCCTCGACGATGACGACATGCCGGCCGGTGATATCGGTGTCGAGGTCCTTCAAGATGCGCACGACACCGGAGGATTTGGTGCCCGAGCCATAGGAACTGACCGCCATCCAGTCCATCGGCGCGCTGCCTGGCAGGGCGCGCATCAGGTCGGCCATCACCAGCACCGCACCCTTGAGCACCCCCACCAGGAGAAACTCCTCGCCGGCATAGTGGTCCCAGATCTCCTGCGCCAGCTCGGCCAGCCGCGCGTGGATCTCCTCCTCGGTGACCAGCACGCGCTCCAGATCTTTGCCCATGTGCTCCGCATCCACGGGCTTTAGTTAACCCCATAGCGCTCGACGCGCACGACCTCGCCGGTCGATCGGACGAGCAAGCCGCCGGGGACGTGGATCGGTCCTTGGCCGTGCCAGGCGGTCACCAGCCGGTCGCATTCGTCGGTATGCCGTGAGCTCACCTGCCCCGCTGGCGCCCCCGCCGCGATCAGCAGCCGTCGCCACAGCCGGGTCCGGATGGGGTCGGGGTATGCCGTGAGCTTCCCCACCGACCACGGCGGCGCCCCCAGATGGCGGGCCGCGTCATCGGCCTGCTTATCGAGCAGGTCGGCGTCGGCGCGAACCTGCTCGGCGGTGCGGGCCAAGGCATCCCGGATGCCCGGCCCGAGGTCCGACTCCAAGTCCCGCAGTGCGCGCCGGACCCGGACGCGCGTGAAGGCGTCATCGTCATTGTGCGGGTCGCGCCACGGGGTCAGATCCAGTTCAGCGCAGGACGCCTCAGTCTGCTCCCGGGTGATCTGCAGCAGCGGGCGCCGCACCTGGCCGCGGCGCGGCGGAATGCCGGCGAGCGAGCGCACGCCGGAGCCGCGCACGAGCCCGAGCAAGACCTGTTCGGCCTGGTCATCACGGGTATGCCCGAGCAGCACCGCCGCCGCCCCGTGCCGGTCGGCCGACGCCGCTAGCGCCTGATAGCGCACCCGGCGGGCCGCCGCTTCGGGCCCCTCCCGGCTGTCGCCGGCCACCTCGACGGGCACGACCTCGACGGGATCGAGGCCGAGGCCACGGCATACCTCGGCCGCGGCAGCGGCGACCTGAGCCGAGCCCGCCTGCAGGCCGTGATCGACGCACACCGCCCCAGCGCGCAGGTTCTGGCGCTGCGCGACCCAGGCGAGCGCGGCGGCGAGCGCGAGGGAGTCAGCGCCGCCGGACACCCCGGCCAGCACAGACGAGCCATCCGGAAGATCATCGAGCGCGGCCCGGACGGCGCCGCGCACCGCCATACTCGCCGGCTCTTTCATGGCCCGAGACTAAAGGCAGAGTCAGCGTCGTCGTCCACGTCGGCGGCGGACTCGGCCTGGTGCGGCGGCCGCGACGCCGGCTGTGGGAGAAAACCTGGAAGTGGGCGCTGTCAGCCGTGGACGCGGCGGACCCAGGCGGCGGGGTCGAGGATCTCGGCCGGCAAGGGCAGCGTCTCCGGGGAGGTCCACACGGCATTGAAGCCGTCGACGCCGATCTGGTCCATGACGCCACGAACAAAGCTGGCCCCGTCGCGATATTGCGCCATCTTGGCCTCCAGGCCGAGCAGCCGGCGCAGCAATTTGTCCGCGGCTCCGGCGCCCTTGCGGCGCTCGGTGAACTTGGCGCGAATCTCCGTGACGCTCGGAATGACCTTCGGACCGACATCGTCCATGACGACATCGGCGTGGCCCTCGAGCAGGCTCATGATCGCCGTGACCTCGGCGATCTTGGCCCGCTGCTCGGGGGTCGCGAAAAGCTCGGCGAGTCCGCCGCCGCCGCTGCCGAGGGCCTCGGGCAACCGCTTGAGGACCTGTTGCATCCGCTCGGCGAGTTCGCTCGGGGTCGGGGTGAGCTCGCCGGCGAGGGTGGTGGCGCGGTGGATCATGTGCTCGCGCAACCACGGAACAGCGGTGAACTGGATCCGGTGCGTCTCCTCGTGCATACACACCCAGGCCCGGAAGTCGGCGGCGTCGACCTCCAACTCGCGCTCGACGTGCACCAGGTTCGGGGCGACGAGCAGCAGGCGCGGCGTGCCCTGGGGCGCGAGGTCGTACTGCCCGAGAACTTTGCTCGCCATGAACGCCATCAGCGCACCGGACTCGGCGCCGGTGATCTTCGCCCCAACCCCCATGCCAGGAGCCGTGGCACTCATCTTGCGGTCGGCAGCGACCTTGGCAAAGACCGGCGTCATGAGCGCTGCCATCGAGTCAATATTGAGCTCGATCCACCGCGGTCGATCCACGACGAGGGCGGGGGGCGCCATACCCGGGGCATCCATCCGGGAGGTCTCGGCGACCGGTGCCTGGGCGTCCGCCGCGGCCTGCCGGATGGCTGCGACGATGTCCGCAGCTTCGGCGGCGCTGACGGCCGGACCGGCGGACACCAGACGGCGCCCGGTGGCCTTGGCGAACTCCCAGTCGACGAAACTTTTGCCCTCGCCCGCTTCCGTGGGAATGGGCTCCTGGCCCCTGGACTCGCTCGGCGAGACGGCATCCTGCGGGTGGTCGGTCATGTCGGCTGCCCTCTCGTGCCTGGCGCTCATCGGCACCCACACGCTGTGAGCACCGCAATGGCCCTGTCCAACGCGCCTCGGGCGGCCAGTGTTCCACTGGAGGCGGGCACCCGGTCCGCGACGACGACGAACATCAGCTGGCGGTCGTCGGCGTCCACGGTCGTCCCGACCAGCGAGGAGACCCCCGTCAAAGTGCCGGTCTTTGCGCGAACGATCCCGGCAGCGTCATGGGCCGGGCCAGTCAGGAAACGATCGTGCAAAGTGCCGTCTAGGCCGGCCACCGGCAGCCGCGCCAGCGCCTCGCCCAGCCCGGGCAGTTTGCCGCTCAAGCCGGCGGCGGTCACCTCCCCCAGCAGGTCAACCGTGGTGCTCTGGCCCGCGCTCAGGCCGGAGGTGTCTTTCAAGGTGGTCGCCGAGGTGTCGAAGCCGAGCGTGGCGAGCCGGTCCGTCACGAAGCGAGCATTGCCGGAGAACGAGCCATCGCCGCCCGCCTGGAGGCTGCCTGCCGGGCGAGATTTTCTGTCAGGGCGTTGTCGCTCTCATCCAAGGCCAGGGCCAGGACGTCCTGGTATGCCGCCGAACGCACCTCCCCAAGCAGCGTCGCCTCCGCTGGAACCGGCTCGGCGCGGGTCGCCGGGTCGTCCGTGACCGTCACCGCGGGCCCGCTGGCCCCGAAGGCCGTCGTCAGCTCGCCGGCGAAGGCCTTGAGCACGGCAGCCGCTGGGTCAATTGGCGAGGGCACATAGGGCTTGGGGCGATCCTTCGCCAAGCCGATCATCGCGACGCTCTGCGTGAACCCCAGCGCCACATCGCCCGGAGCCCAGCCCGGAGGGTATGCCGGGGTGTCCGGATAGCCGGGCCCCGCTGCATAGGTCATGTCCAGGCGAAGCGTGACCTTCGAGGGCGTGCCGGCTGGCAACCCGGTTGCGACCTGCTCGGCCAGATCGGCCAAACCGGCGTGGCCCGCGACCGCCTCCGGGTCACCCTTGCCCTCGGCGAGCAGGGTGTCGCCGCCCGCGACGAGGACGAGTTCGCCCGGCGCTTCGAGACGAACACTCGTCGACATCGTCTCGTGGGGGTCGAGTTCGCTGGTGATCGCCGCGGCGGCCAAGATTTTCTGCGCCGAGGCGACTACGCGGGGGGTGGCGCCGTCGCGGGCATACAACGCCTTCCCGGTCGCGACATCGCGCACGCTCACCCCGAGCGAATTCCCGAGGGCGGGGTCAGCGAAGGCCGCGTCGAGCGCGGCCTTGAGCTTGCTCTGGCTCGGCTCGGGAGCATCCGCAGCCATGGGCGCCAACAACGGCAGGGCCGAGGCGGGGCTTGGAAGAGGCACCGGCGTCGGGCTCGGCCCGGGCGTCGTCGGGGCCGGCAGCGGCGTCGGCCGGTCGAGGGTGAGGATGCCAGGCACACGGTCATACACATCCGCGGTGGCGTAACCACCCAGGGCGAGCACGGCCGCGACAAGGCCGATGATCGGTTTGCGCACCTCGCCGCCCCCTCCCGTGCGCCGGGGGCGCGCCATACGGAACACTGTCCCCCGGAGACTAGTTCATTGACGAAGGAGGAGCCGTGGAGTTCGACGTGACCGTGGAGATCCCGAAGGGTGCCCGCAACAAGTACGAAGTCGACCATGAGACCGGGCGGATCCGGCTCGACCGGCTGCTGTTCACGTCGATGGCCTATCCGGCCGATTATGGCTATGTCGAGGACTCGCTCGGCGAGGACGGCGACCCGCTCGATGCGCTCATCCTGCTCGCCGAGCCGACGTGGCCCGGCTGCCTGGTGCGAGCCCGGCCGATCGGGATGTTCCGGATGAAGGATGAGGCCGGCGGCGACGACAAGCTGCTCTGTGTCCCGGCCGGTGACCCCCGGCAGAACCACATCACCGAGTTGGAGCACGTCAGCAAGTTCGACGTCCTGGAGATCCAGCACTTTTTCGAGACCTATAAGGATCTCGAGCCCGGCAAGTCCGTCGAAGGGGCGCACTGGACCGGCCGCGAGGAGGCGGAGCAGACCGTCTTGGAGGCGATTCAGCGCGCCAAGGACGCCGGAATGACGACCGCCCGCTGGCGTATGCCGACCCACGAGTCGCGCTCGCAGGCTGACCCGGTCAGCTCCTCTGATCAGGCCCGCGAGGAATCAGCGCGCGTTGGGCGCAATCTCGCGACCAAGGAAAACCCGCTAACCGACGACTGAGCCAGGCGTGATGGCGGTCGGGTCAGCCGACCCGGCCGCCATACGGCAGCAGATCCGAGCGGTAGATCGAGGCATAGCGGACGTAGGCCCCGGTGTAGGGCGCTTCGATCATTTGGCCGCCGCCGACATACAAGCCCATATGGTGGCTGGTCGGGCCGGAGGAGCCGAAGAAGACCAGGTCCCCAGGGGCGAGTTGGTCGATGGAGACGCGCGAGGTCTCGGCCCACTGCGCGCCGGTGTAGTGCGAGAGATAGACCCCGGCCTGCCGCCACGCCATCATCGTCAACCCTGAACAGTCGAAGGTGTCCGGGCCCTCGGCGCCCCATTCGTAGGGCTTGCCGATTTGGGCCTGCGCGTAGGCGATGGCCGCCGCCGCGCCCGTGGCCGGAGGGGGCGGCGCGGGGGTCGAAGTGCTGGTCGATTTCGGCGTGGTGGTCGTTGAGGTCGGGGTGGTCGAGGTGCTCGTCGGGCGGGTCGTCGTCGACGTGCTGGTCGGGCGGGTCGTCGTGCTTGTCGACGTGGGCCTGGTCGAGGTGGAGGTCGACGTGGGCCGGGTGGTCGTGCTCGACGACGTCGGATGGGACGTGGAGGTGCCCGTGGGCGTCTGCGTCGTCGTGGAGCTGGAGGTATGTGTCGTCGGCGCGGGATCGGTGTCCGCCGGGGCGTTCTGCTCCGCCTGGGCCTCGGCCGCCTTGGCAATCGCGTCCAGGCGCTGCTTCTCCAATCGCGCGCTGGTGTCGCGCAAGGTCGCAAGACGCTGCGCGAGGCTGGTGCGCTGGGAGGAAAGGCGTGAGGCTTGCGCGTCGGCCATCGCGAGTTCGTCACGGGCGATCCGATCGGCACGGGCGGCCTTGTCCGATGCGGCCGCACGAGCGGTCTCGGCTGAAGCCGCTGCGCGTTCCAGGCTCTCCGCGGTGCCGCTGACCTGCAAAGCGTCGGTCAGACGGTCGTCCTGACGGGCGCCGACCAGTTCGAGGGCGCTGGCGCGGTCGATGAGTTCCTGGGGGTCGCCGGCATCGAGGATCGGCGCGAAGGTGGCGAGGGTGCCGCCTTGCTGATAGATGGCCGCCGCATAGGCGCGCAGGTCGGCACGCGCGCTCGTCGCCCCAGCGTGGGCCGCATTGGCGGCGCGGCGGGCCTCGGCTGCGGCGATGGTCGCCTGCTCAAGCTCCCACTTCGCGCCATTGGCCGCCTCGGCAAAGGCGGCAGCCCGCTGGCGCAGGCCGACGAGCGCGGCGGCGGCGGCGGCATACTGCTGATCTACCGCGGCGGCCTCCTGGCCGGCCATAGCGACATCGGCCTTCGCGTTGTCGACCTGCTCCTGGCTCGGGCCCTGGGGCTCGGCGTGGGCGGAGTATGCGGACCCCAGGACCAGCGCGCCGATGACGGCTCCCCCACCCAGCACCTGGGAGGCCCGAAGGCGGGCGCGCGGGCGCGTCGTCGGCCGGACGGGCATGGTTCTCGCTCCTGGGGGTGGGGCATTACGCGCCAGTCAGGGTACTGACGCCTGATACCACACGTCACATCCGTCACAGCAAACATCCTGCTGTGCCCTCACTACGGGCGCTGATCCGGAATGACACGGATGTTTTTTCGCAGCCCAGCGGCCAGGTGACCGACGGGATAACGAAGCAATAACGAATGCGCGCGGCCGCGTTGCGCGGGCAGGTCGTGCGGCGCCTTCGGCGGCCGGAAAGGCCCGCTGATCAGCCGGTTTGCCAGTCGATCGGGCCGCGATGGGTCTTGTGCTGGGCCGCCTGGGCGACCGGGCGGACCGTCAGCACATCGATATTGACGTGCTGCGGCAGGCCGACGACGAACTCCACGCAGGCTGCGACATCGTCGGCGACGAGCGGCCGGTCGACTCCGGCATACACGCTGGCGGCGCGCTCGGCGTCGCCGCCGAATCGGGTCAGCGCGAACCCATCGGTCGCCACCATGCCCGGGCGGATATCGGTGACCCGGATGTGGGTGCCGGACAACTCCAACCGCAGGGTTTCGGAGATGACGGAGGTCCCGTGCTTGGCCACGGCATACCCGGCGCCGCCTTCGTAGACAATCTCTCCCGCGGTCGAGCTGATGTCGATGATCGTGGCGCGCGGCGAGCGCCGCAGGAGCGGGAGCGCAGCCCGCACGATGTGCACGGTCCCGAGGACGTTGACCTCGAACATGGCGCGCCACTGCTCGTCATCGGCCTCGCTGATCGGCGCGAGCCCCAGCGCGCCGCCGGCGTTATTGATGACCACATCGAGCTGCGGGAGGTGTGCCAGCGCTGCAGACACCGCGTCGGCGTCGGCGACATCGAGGATCAGGGTCGAGGCGGCCGCGCCAATCCGGGCGGCGACCTGGGCCAGGGGCTCGAAGCGTCGGCCAGCAAGAATGACATCAAACCCCATGCCTGCCAGACGCTCGGCGCACGCGGCTCCGATGCCGGTGCCGCCGCCGGTGATGAGGGCACTCGGACGCTGGGCGGTGACCATGCCCAAGATCTTATGGCGCGGAGCGACCTGGACCATTTGCCCACAGAAAGCACCCGTATGACGTCAGTTCGTGCGACTGGACGGGGGGTTGCAGCGTGTGATTTGCTATGCGGGAAAACAGTAATTACTCAGTTCGAACGCGCTGAGTGGTCGAGATTACTCGACCGATTTGCGTCGAAAAGAGCCCTTGAGGCTCCCGGACAGGGTAGTTTCCCTCTACACATCGTCTGTGTGTCGACGCGAGGTGGGAGCCAATCCTTCGGGATTGTCCTCGAGGTTGCCGGACGATGAGGCGGGGGCGCCGGCCTGAGGCCCGCGCCCCCGCCAGCCTCTTTTGTCAGCACTAATCGCCATTGCGCATGTCGCTCGGCGTCATGCAGTCGTCGCCATCCGAGGTGCCGTACTCCATCTGGTTACTCACCCGGTGCTTGTACCAGCCAGAGCGGTAGGTGATCACGACGCTCTTCGCCCAGGCATGAGGCTGCGTGATCCGGACGGCGAAGGCGACCTGCTCGATGTCCTCGCCCGGCGGCAAGGTGACCGGGAGTCCGTGCGCGCGGTCCCATTGGATCATGGGATGGCCCTGGTCCTCGGGGGGCGGGAAGGTCGGCGCCGTGCCGACGAGCCTCCCGCCGTCGCCGACCTTCGTCATGGGCACGACGAAGACGCCGGTGATCTCCATCCCCGATGCCTCCGCGAATTCCGCGTGCAGGATTTCCAGGCCCTTCGGCGACCGGTTGCGCATAACCGCCTCGCCAACCGTGATCACCCGACCGACCGGCACGGTGCTCATGCAAATGCCGGCCCCACCGCCGCCGAACTCCAAGGGCCCCGAGTTGCGAGCGGGCATGAGCAAGGTGGTGCCGGGATATGCCGCCGCGCCCGCCACAACCGTCAGCGCGGCGAGCGGAGCGACGAAGCGCGTGCGAGGGCTCTTGGCTGACCACCAATCCTTGACCCGGCGGATCGGTCCCCGACGACCGGGCGGTGGTGGCACCGGGGTGAGGCGGCTCATTCCCGAGGCGCCCGACTGGCTGGGAAGGCTGCCATACGCCACCTCAATCGGCGTCCCCCGCGGGTCGCCGGGGACCGGCGACGGGCGCTTCGGCATACCCACTCCCCCCTCGGTCTGGGACGGCAATCGCGATTGGGCGCGCTGCTCGCTCTTACGTTATACTGCATGGGCGCCATCGGCGCATCGCCGCTTTAGCTCAGTCGGCCAGAGCGATTCACTCGTAATGAATAGGTCGTCGGTTCGATTCCGACAAGCGGCTCAGACGCAAAGCCCCCGAACTCCTTGGAGCGCGGGGGCTTTCGCTGTTGGTGACCGGCGTCAGCAGGACAGGCCGTCGGCGGGGACCTTGTCCTTGACGTAGTAGTCGTTGATGGCATTGTCGATACAGCTATTGGCCCGCATGTATGCCGTATGGCCGTCCCCGTCCATCGTCACCAGGACGCCGGAGGCGAGTTGGTCGGCGAGGCGGACGGCCCATTCGTAGGGCGTCGCCGGGTCGCGGGTCGTGCCGACAACGACGATCGGGCCCGAGCCGGAGGCGGTGATCTTCGCTGGCGTGTTTTGCGTCTGGATCGGCCAATATCCGCAGGTCAGACCGGACCAGGCGAGCAGTCGGCCAAAGAGCGGCGCCTGCTCGGCAGCCTTCTTCTCGCGGGCCTCATAGACCGCGACATCCTTGCTGTCTGGCGAATCGAGGCAGTTGACGGCATAGATGACCTGCATCATGTTGCCGGTATAGGAGCCGGAACTGTTGCGCTCGGCATACGCATCGGCGAGCTCCATCAGGCCGCTGCCGTCATTGCTGTCGACGACGGCGCGCAGGGCGTCGGTGAGCTGGGACCACATGCCCTGGTCGTACATCGCGGCGGCCACGCCATAGGACGCCCAGCCCTCGGTGAGCTTCGTGATGCGCGCGTCACCCGACACCGTCGCGGGGGTCTTGTCGAGGGTGGCGAGCAGCGCGGCCAACTTGGTCATGACCTGCTCGGTGCTCGACCCGAGCGGGCACTTGCCTTGGTCGACGCAATCGGCCGCCCACGCCTTGGTGGCCGTGTCGAAGCCGCGCGCCTGCCCGATCGCGACCTCCTCGGCGCTCAGATCGGGCGCGAGCGCACCATCGAGGACGAAACGGCCGACGCGGGCAGGGAAGAGGCCGGCATAGGTAGCCCCGAGATAGGTGCCATAGGACTTGCCGAGATAGTTCAGCTTCGCATCGCCGAGCACTGCTCGCAGGATGTCCATGTCCTTGGCCGCCTCGACGGTCGAGACGTGCCCCAGGAGCGCGCCGGCGTTCTTCTCGCAGGAGGCGCCGAAGTCTTTGGCGAGTTTGACGGCCTGGTCGCGCTCGGCCGCATCGTCAGGGGTCGGGTCCTGGCCGAGGAAGGTGTCCATCTGGGCGGGCTGGACGCACTCGATGGGGGCTGAGGATTGCACGCCGCGCGGGTCGAAGCCGACCACGTCATACGCCTTGCGCACCGGTGTGCCGACGATGAAGTCGGCATATTTTGCGTAGTCGACGCCGCTGCCGCCCGGCCCGCCAGGATTGACGACGAGCGAGCCGGCCTTGGCACCGGAACCGCGCTTTTCGACCTTCAGGACGCTGAGCTGGATGGTTGCGCCATCGGGCTTGCTGTAGTCGATCGGGACCGTGAGCTTGCCGCACTTGGGGCCGCCGCACTCGGTCCAGGTGATCTCTTGCGTGTAGAAGCGCTCCAGCGCCTGCTGGCCCTGCGGCACCTTCTCGCTCGTCGCGAGCGGGGTGCTCGTGACGCTGCTGCCCCGGTCGAACGGATTGGGCACCGAGCATCCGGTTGCGGCGAGCGCCACGACGGCCGCGCCGACGAGGGCGCGGCGGGCACGGGCGGGGCGCGGCGGCATACCCCGAAGTTAACGGACGAATCTTGGGCGACCCCGCGCGTCAGGTCGCACCGGGATAACGATGTGCCCGGGTTCGGTGACGATTCGGTATGACGCCCCGCCCGAGCGGAGCGGGGTTCGCGCACGCGAGCGGGGTTCGCGCACGCGAGCGGGGTCCTGCCGAGCGGAGCGGGCTTTGTGCGTGCGAACGGGGATATAGCCCCGCTCCCACTCAGAAGAGCCGCTCGGCTCGGGGGCTGGGCCGGGGTATACCGCTCAGCGAGGCACGCGCAGCGAGATCGCCATCGCCTCGAGGGCGAGCAGCGGCGGGACGTTGGCGGCGATCCGCTCCCGCGCGGTGCCGATGGCCGTCATGGCGCGCAGCAGGCCGTCGGCACCGAAGGCGCGGGCCAAGCCGCTGACCGTGTCCATCGTGTCCTCATTGACCAGCGCGACCGGGGCCTGGGTGCGCAGCACCAGGGCGTCGCGGTATGCGGAGAGCAGGTCCACCAGGGTGCGGTCCACGACATCGCGGGTGAAGCGGGTGGCGCGCGTTTTCTGTTCCTTCTCCAGCGCCGCGAGCTGGCTGCGTATGTGGGGTGGCTGGGTGCGGGCGGCCGGGTCGGCACCGAGAGTCGCGAGCAGGCGCTCCTTCTCCGCCGTATTGCGTTCGGTCAGCGCGCCCTCCTTTTCCTCCTCGGCGATCGCCATCAGATCCGAGGCGGCGCCGATCGCATCGCCGACGCCGGAGATCCGCATCGGCATCGTGATGACCTGACGACGCCGGATGCGCGCGCCCTCGTCGCGGGCCAGCCGGCGGGCGACGCCGACATGGGACTGGGCGGCGCGGGCGGCATACCGGGCCATCGCCGGGTCGATTCCATCGCGTTCGACGAGCAGGGCAGCAACGGCCTCGACGGGCGGGGTACGCAGCCGGACCTGGCGCGAGCGCGAGCGGAGGGTGATCAAGACGTCCTCGACGCTTGGGGCGCACAGGACCCAGATCGTGCGGGCGGTCGGCTCTTCGATGGCTTTGAGCAGGCCATTGCCGGAGTGCTCAGTCAGGCGGTCGGCGTCTTCGACGATGATGATGCGCCAGCGCCCCACGGACGGCCGTCGGGCGGCGAGTTGGACCAGGTCGCGGGCCTGGTCGACCTTGATCGAGAGCCCCTCGGTCGCGACGATGTCGACATCGGCATGCGTGCCGTCGACCGCCGTGCGGCATTCGCGGCACTCGCCGCAGCCTCCTTGAGGACAGAGCAGCGCACCGGCGAAGGCGCGGGCCGCGACCGAGCGTCCCGACCCGGGCGGGCCGGTGAAGAGCCAGGCGTGCGTCAGCGCTGCAGGGTCAGCCACCGCCTTGGTGAGGATCGCGAGCGCCGGTTCCTGGCCGACGACTTCACGCCAGACGCTCACCGGGAACCCCCTCCTGCCCCAGACGCAAGCGCGCCCAAATCTGCTCGTGCACGTCGTCGGGATCGTGCGTGCCGTCGACGACGAGATAGCGCCACTCTTCGGCGGCGGCGAGGTCGAGAAAGTTGCGACGGACGGCCTCGTGGTAGGCATCGCCCTCGGACTCCAGCCGATCGTGGACAGCACCTCGCCGGCGCCGCCCCTCCTCGGCGCTGATGTCGACGATCACCGTCAGGCCTGGCCTAAGGGAGTCCACCGCCCACATCTGCAGGGCCCGGACCTCCTCGACGCCCAGATCGCGGCCGGCGCCCTGATAGGCGATGGAGGAATCGACATACCGATCGGTGATGACGACGGCGCCGCGCTCCAGGGCCGGCCGGATGACCGCCTCGACATGCTGTGCCTTGTCGGCGGCGAAGATCAGGGCCTCCGCGCGCGCCGACATATGGTCGCCGTGCAGCACCAAATCGCGCAACGCCTGCCCGAGTGGGGTGCCGCCCGGCTGCCTCGTGACAACGACCTCGCGCCCGGCCGCCTCGAAGGCCGCCGCGAGCCGCCGCACCTGGGTCGACTTGCCCGCGCCGTCCCCGCCCTCGAAGGCGATGAAGAGGCCCGCTTCCACGCCCGCCACCCTATCCGCGACCCCCGACAGGCCCTCATCCCGGGAAGCTCGCGCTGCACGTGGTGCAGGATTCCGCACCGGCGCCGAATCCTGCACCTCCTTCGTCCTTGTCCACAGGGCGCGCGGGTGGCCCGGGCAGCGCATCCGAGCATCCCGCGACACGCCGGAACTCGTCCTTCGGGATCAGCGTGGTCACCGAGGTCGTCAGGTTTGGCCCAGATCGTCAGGTTGATGTGACGACGTCAGCCCAAAGTGACGACTTCGCGCCGAGATCGTCACTTTGACGGAGGCGATCAGCGGGCGCGGAGGGCGGTGAGGTCGATCTTGCCGGTGGCATTGCGCGGGAGGTCGGGAACGACATACACCTCGCGCGGGCGGACGTGGCGGGCGACGGCGGAGCGCAGTGCGCGCTGGATGCCCGCCGGCGTGAGCGACGCGCCGGGGGCGGGGACGACATACGCCACCAGCCGAGCACCAAAGGTGTCGTCCGGGACGCCGACGGCGGCGGCCTCGCGCACGCCGGGCAGGGCGTGGAGGGCGAACTCGAGTTCCTGGGGATAGACGTTCTCGCCTCCGGAGACGATCATCTGGTCCGCCCGCCCGGTGACGCGCAGACGGCCGTCGCGCCAGAAGCCGAGGTCACCGGTGTCGAGCAGCCCGTCCTGCATCTCGGGCCTGCCGACGCCGAGATAGCCCTCGAAGAGCATCTCGTTGCCGACCAGGACCCGGCCCTCGACACCCTCCGGCACCGGCCGGCCCGCGGAATCGGCGACGACCACCCGGGTGCCGACCGGCGGGCGGCCGGCGGTGGCCGGATCGGCGCGGAAGTCGGCCGGGGTGGCGATGGTGGCCCAGGAGGCCTCCGTGGAGCCATAGACGCTGTAGAGCACCGGCCCGAAGGCATCGAGCACCTCGGTGCTCAGACCCGGCCGCAGCGCCGATCCGCTGACGACGATCAGCTCGAGGTCGGGCAGCGCGGTCGGCGTGGCGCGCCGCGCGAGCAGCACGCGATCGACGATGACCGGCACCGAGATCCACGTGCGGATCCGCTCCTGCGCCAGGAGCGCAAGGGTTGCCGACGGCTCGGCCCGGCGCCGCAGCACGATCGTCGCCCGCAGGCCGATCGCCAGTTGCAGCGCCGCCAGCCCCCAGGTGTGGAAGAGCGGGGCGCCGAGGAAGACGCGCTCGCCCCTTCGCATCGGGATGCGCTCGATCATCGTCACCAAAGTGGAGGCGCCGACGGGCGGGCGCCGCGGAGCGCCCTTGGGGGTGCCGGTCGTGCCGCTGGTCAGCACGATCGCGCGCCCCGTCCGGGCAGGCGGCCGCGCCGGCGGGTATGCCTGACCCTCGGCCGCCCCGATCAGCTCGCCGAGGTCGTGGGTCACCGGCGCGCCGGTGGCCAGGCTCGCGAGGTCGGGGTCCACGAGGAGGGCGGTCACGGCATACCGCTGGATCGTGCGGGTGACCTGCTCGGGCGTGAAGCCGGCATTGACGAGCACGACATCGCAGCCGAGCGATTCGGCGGCGAAGCAGGCGAGGACGAAGTCGACACCATTGGGCGCGAGCAGCCCGACGACCGTGCCCGGGCCGATCCCGCGCTCGACCAGCACGCCCGCCAGCCGCTCACCGAGGGTGACCACATCGGCATAGGTCAGCGAGCGCGACTCGTCGACCAGCGCGATCTGCGATCCGGAAACCGTTGCCGCAGAACGGATGCTGCCCACCAGGCCATAGCCCCAACGCTTCAGCGCCCACAGCTGCGCCACCGTGCGATGCGGTGGCTGCACCTGCACCAGGCCGCGCTGCACGAAGGTCCGGACGACGACATGAGGTGGCACGCCCACATTCATGACGGCTACTTCTTCGCCGGCGCCTTGCGCGTCGTCTTCTTGGCCGGTGCCTTCTTCGCCGGTGACTTCCGGGTCGTCTTCTTCGCGCCCCGGCGCGTCGTCGGGCCCTTGGCGCGCTTCTCTTCGAGCAACTCGAAGCCCCGCTCGGGCGTGATCGTCTCCGGGTCGTCGTCACGGCGCAGCGTCGCATTCGTCTCGCCGTCGGTGACATACGCGCCGAAGCGGCCGTCCTTGACCGTGACCGGCTTGCCGCTGACGGGGTCGTTGCCGAGTTCCTTCAGCGGCGGCTTGGCGGCGGCCCGGCCCCGCGTCTTGGGCTGGGCATAGATCGCCAGCGCCTCATCGAGCGTGATGTCGAAGAGCTGAGACTCGGTCTCCAGCGAGCGGGAGTCGGTGCCCATCTTCAGATAGGGCCCGTAGCGGCCGTTCTGAGCGGTGATCTCGGCACCGGTCTCCGGGTGCGCACCGACGATGCGCGGCAGGCTCATCAGCTTCAGCGCCGTCTCGAGGTCGATCGTCGAGAGGTCCATGTCCTTAAAGAGCGAGGCCGTGCGGGGCTTGACGGCCGCCGTCTTGCGGGTCCGCGGCGCATCGGCCGGCGGGTCTGGGAGCACCTCGGTGACATAGGGGCCATAGCGCCCGGCCCGGGCGACGATCGGATGACCGCTGGCCGGATCGACACCCAGCTCGCGCCCGTCGTCCGCCGACGCCTCAAGCAATTGGCGCGCCATCTCCGGCGTCAGATCGGCCGGCGGGACCTCATCACCGATCGTTGCGCGACGCGGCGCGGTCGCAGCGCCCTCGGCCATCTCACCCGTCGTCGGGTCGACACCACCCGGCGCGACCTCCTCGACATAGGGCCCATAACGACCGACGCGCACGACCATGCCGTCGCCGATGTCGATCGTGGAGATGGCGCGGGCGTCGATATCCCCGAGGTCGGCGACCAGATCACGCAAGCCCTCGGCCGAGGTCGCCTCGTCGCCAAAATAGAAGCGGCGCAACCATTCCACGCGATGCGCGTCCCCGCGGGCGATGTCGTCGAGGTCGGACTCCATCGAGGCGGTGAAGTCGTAATCGACGAGCCGCGAGAAGTGCTCTTCCATCAGCCGGGTCACGGCAAACGCGAGCCAGGAGGGCACCAGCGCGGAGCCCTGGCTGCTGACATACCCCCGGTCCTGGATGGTCCCGAGGATGGAGGCGTATGTCGAGGGCCGGCCAATCCGCTTCTCCTCCAAGGCTTTCACCAAGGTGGCCTCGGTGTAGCGCGGCGGCGGCGTGGTCTCGTGACCGTCCGCCTCGACGCGCTGCGTCGTCAGCGACTCGCCCTCGACCAGGATCGGCAGGCGGCGCTCCTCCTGGGCGGCGAGCTTCGCCTCCTTCTTGCGGCGGGTGTCCTCCTCATCGCGGCCCTCCTCGTAGGCCGCGAGGAAACCGCGGAAGGTGATGACCGTGCCGGAGGCGCTGAACTCGGCGACGCGCCCGTCGGCGAGACGAGCCCCCACCTTCACGGTGGCCGTCGACCCGACCGCATCGGCCATCTGCGAGGCGACGGTGCGCTTCCAAATCAGGTCATAGAGCGCCAATTCCGCGCCGCGCAACTGCCCCGTCACCTGCGCCGGGCTGCGGAAGCGCTCGCCCGCCGGCCGGATCGCCTCGTGCGCCTCCTGGGCTCCGGGATTGCTCGAGCGATAGCGGCGCGGCTCGCTCGGGACGTGGTCCGCGCCATACATCTCCCGGGCCTGGGCGCGGGCGGCGCTGAGCGCCGACTCCGACAAGACGGTCGAGTCGGTCCGCATATAGGTGATGAAGCCGTTTTCATACAGCCGCTGCGCGACCCGCATGGTTTCGGCGGCGGAGAGCCGCAGTTTGCGCGAGGCCTCCTGCTGCAGCGTCGAGGTGATGAAGGGCGCCGACGGGCGACGGGTATACGGCTTGTCCTGGACCGAGGTCACGGTCACCGGAGCCGTGCGCACGCCGTCGGCGATGGCGCGCGCCGCGGCCTCGTCGAGATGGATCACCTTCTGGGAGTTGAGATTTCCGTCATCGCCGAAGTCGCGGCCGGTGGCCACGCGCCGGTCGTCAACGGCTGTGAGTCGCGCCCCGAAGACCTCCGGCGCGGCGGTCGCGAAGTCTGCCTCGACATCCCAATAGGACGCCGACCGGAAGGCCATCCGCTCGCGCTCGCGCTCGACGACCATCCGGGTCGCGACGCTCTGCACCCGGCCGGCGGACAGGCCGGCCCGGACCTTGCGCCACAGGACGGGCGAGACTTCATACCCATAAAGCCGGTCGAGGATGCGCCGGGTCTCCTGGGCGTCGACGAGATCCTTGTCGATCTCGCGGGTGTTGGTGACGGCGCGCTGGATGGCCTCGCGAGTGATCTCGTTGAAGACCATCCGCTTGACGGGCACCTTGGGCTGCAGCGCCTCATACAAGTGCCAGGCGATGGCCTCGCCCTCGCGGTCTTCATCGGTGGCGAGGTAGAGCTCGTCGGCATTCTTCAGCAGCCGCTTGAGCTCGGCGACCTTCTTCTTCTTGTCCGCATCAACGATGTAATACGGCGCGAAGTCGTTCTCGATGTCGACGCCGAACTTGCCGAACGGCCCCTTCTTCATCTCCGCGGGCATCTCGGAGGGCGTGGGGATGTCACGAATGTGCCCCACGGAGGCCTCGACATCGAAGTCGGGGCCGAGATACGCCGAGATGTTCTTGATCTTGTTCGGCGACTCCACGATCACGAGCTTGCGCCCGGCCACACCCTCACTCACCTTTCCCGGACCGCCCTAAGCGCTGATCGGCCGGGTGGTAACGGGATGCACCGTATACCGGGCACCGGGGGTCCCGTCGAACCGCCATCGTTGGTTGAAAGTTTAACTAACCTGCGATATGCTCGCCGTATGACCGATCGCGCCCCGATTCTCTATCTCAGCCACGGCGCCCCGCCGCTTGCCGATGACCCCACGTGGACGGCCCAGCTGGGGGACTGGTCGAGCCGATTCGAGCGCCCGAAGAGCATCCTGATGGTCTCGGCGCACTGGGAGGCGGCGCCGGTCACGATCAGCGCCTCCGCGACCAAGGCCCCGCTGCTCTATGACTTTTGGGGCTTCCCGCAGAAGTACTACGAGGTCACCTACGACAGCCCCACCGCTCCGGAGCTCGCCGCCGATGTCACGCGGCTGCTCGGCGGCCAGGTGGCCCGCGACGAGAGCCGCGGCCTCGACCATGGCGCCTATGTCCCGCTCGTGGAGATGTACCCCGAGGCGGACATCCCCGTCCTGCAACTTTCGCTGCCGACCCTCAACCCGGTCCCGCTTTTTGAGCTCGGCCGCGCCCTGTCACGGCTGCGCGACGAGGGCGCGATGATCATCGGCTCCGGCTTCACGACCCACAATCTGCGCTGGTTCAACCCGAGTATGCCGGCCGACGGCCCCGCGCCGGCGCCGTCCGTCGAGTTCGACCACTGGGCGGCCGAGGCCATGGCCAATGAGGACCTCGACGCGCTGCTGCAGTTCTCCGACCGGGCGCCCGCCGCTCGCGAGGCGCACCCGCGCACCGAGCACTGGGCGCCGCTCTATGTCGCTCTCGGGGCGGCATACGAGAGCGGCGGCATCGCCAACGAGAGCGCCGTCGACGGCTTCTGGTTCGGCCTGTCGAAGCGCTCCTGGCAGTTCGCCGCCTGATCCGCCGCGCCGTGGTGGCGGCTCAGGCGGTGGCCGGGTCGCTGCCCTGATCGTCCAGGTCGGCGCCGTAAATTGACGGGTATGCCCGCCCGCCGACGCCATGCGGTGACGCTCGCCCTGCTCACCGGGCTTGCCGGGCTCGCGGCGTGTTCGGGCGGCTCCGGCGACCCCTCTGCGGTCACGAAACCCGGCGCCTCATCCAGCTCGACCGGCTCCGCGACCTCGGCCAGCAGCTCGTCGACGACCACCCCCACTCCGGACCCGCCGAAGACCATCACGATCGGCGCGAGCGGCGATCTGCTCACCCATGTCGCCGTCCGCCGCAGCGCCGAGGCGTACGCCGGCCGCGCCGGGAAGTACGACTTCTCGCCCATGTTTGCCAAGGTCAAGAAGTTGATCTCCTCGGCCGATATCTCGTTGTGCCACATGGAAACTCCGCTCACGTCCACGAACACCAACCTGAGCCGGCCGGGCATCCTCGTCTTCAACACCCCCCACGAACTCGCGGATGCCGTCAAGAGCACGGGCTACGAGGGCTGCGATTTCGCGTCCAATCACACGTGGGACATGGGCTTGGCCGGCCTCGCAGACACGATCAATGTCTTCGACACCGCGGGCCTCGGGCTCGCCGCCCCGGGGGCCACTGAGGCCTCCCCCAAGGAGACCGGGACCTACGAAAGCCATGGCGTCCGCATCGCCCACCTGGCCTATACCTACACGATCTACAACAACTGGGGGCCCAACACCGACGTCCCGCCCGAAGCACCCTGGCTGGCGGAGTCGCTCTGGCCCGCGGTGACCGCCGAGGGCATCATCAAGGACGCCAAGCAGGCCAAGGCCGATGGCGCGGATTTCGTTGTCGTGTCGATGCATTGGGGCCAGGAGTATGTCGCCGAGCCCACCGCCGATCAGACCTCGATCGCCAAGGCCCTGCTGACATCTCCCGAGGTCGACGTGATCCTCGGCACCCACGTCCACCGGGTCCAGCCCTGCTCGCAGATCGACGGCAAGTACGTCTTCTATGGCCTCGGCAACTTCTTGTCCAACCAGTCCCCCAGCGTCGACTCCTCGCTCATCCCGCAAACCCAAGAAGGCATCCACGTGACCGTGACGCTGACCAAGGACGCGGACGGCACGGTCTCCTCGACGGCGAGCTACCAGCCGACCAAGGTCAACCTCGCCGGCCACGTGATCACCCCGGCCACCAAGGCCGGCAACCCCACGACATACGACCGGGTCACCAAGACCCTGGAGAGCCTCGGCGACTGCCCGCTCACCCCGGCGAACTGAGCGGTGAGCTGGCCGGCGGGCTGACGAAACCGAGAGCTAACGACCGACCTACCGCCTGGTATTGGTCGTGATCACGGCTCATACCAGGCGGTAGCTCGGTCGTTAGGGGCGGTCGATGGGGTCAGCGCAGGATGCCGTCGGCGACCCACTGGCGGATGCGGATCGTGAAGTCGTCGAGGAGGACGGCCTGGTCGCGATCGAGCAGGGCCGCGATGGCCACGATCGCCTGGCGGGCGGTGAGTTCGCCGTCGGCGACCCCGATATATGCCGCGGCGGCCGTGCCGAAGTCGCCGCTCAGCAGGTCCGATTGCTGCAAACCCTCGCTCTGGCGCAGCTCGAGATACGACAGGTCGGGCTCCCCAGGCCGGCTGACCTGGACGAGGGTGACATCGGGGGCGACGGTCCACGCCGTGTCGAGGACCTCCTGATCCGTATGCCGAGCCAGCCAGTCCCGCGCCTCGACCTGGGCGAGCAGCACCGGCCCGAGCGGCGGCCGGACCGGGCCGCGCGCATCGCGGATCTCGATCCAGGGCGTCCGCTCGTCCGCCGGCCGGTGAAGGGTGATCAGGCCGAACGCGATGCCGCTGACTCCGCGGGCGGCGAAGTCGTCGAGCCAGGCGGCATACATCCGGGCAAACTCGCCGGTCCCCGACTGTTGGCCGCCGTCGCGGGCCCAGGTCTCGGCATACTGCGCGGGATCCTGCATCTCGCGCATCAGCACGAGGACATCGACCCCGGCACGCGCGGCCCAGTCCGCAACCCGCTCGCCCCAGGCCGCGTCACCGACGACCTCCCAGTTGCCGATGATCTGCGCGATCCCGCCGGGCTCTAGGTGCTCGCCGAGGTGGGTCACGAGGTGCTCGACGACGGCATCACCGGACTGCCCGCCGTCGCGATATTCGTAGGTCGGCAAGCCATGGTCGCGCGGGGTGATGACGAAGGGTGGATTGCTGACGATGAGCGAGAAGCGTTCCCCCGCAACGGGTTCCAGCATCGAGCCTTGGCGGATGTCCCAGTCCTGCTCGTTGAGCGCGGCATTGAAACGGACAATATTCAGCGCCCGCTCGGAGATATCGGTGGCGACGATTTCCTCGGCATGCGTGCTCAGGTGCAGGGCCTGGACGCCGCAGCCGGTGCCGAGGTCGAGGGCCCGCCGGACCCGCGGACGCGGTGTCCACGCGGCGAGCGTCGCGGAGGCGCCGCCGACGCCGAGGACATGGTCGACCGGGAGCGGGGCGCGGGTGGCGAGTTCGGACAGATCGGAGGCGATCCACCAGGTGTGCTCGTCATCGCCATAGGGGCGCAGGTCGACCAGGGCCAGCAGCGCATCCCCCTCGGCGCGCACCAGACCGAGCCGCAGGGCGCCGGCGGCACCGAGGCGCGGTAGGGCCGCCTCCACCCGCGCCTGGTCGACCGGATCCCCGAGGGTGAACAGCCGCACGAGAACGGCCGCTGGGTCCGTGCTCTCACGAGTGACGCGCTCGGCCGGGATGACCTGCTCGCGCGCCAAGGCGTTCGCGGCCACCGGGCCTAGCAGGTCCAGGACGCGCGTCACCGAATAGTCGGCGGCTGCCAAGTCCGCGCGCAGGGCGGCGATCAGGGAGGGATCGGTGTCCAGCATTCAGCGAACGCTAGCGGAACCCGTCACCGCGTCGGCACGCCGATCCACCCCGTGCTCCCCCGCCACCTCGCCGAGGTTCGTGTCCCGCTCAGTCGCTGCAGGCGGCGGCGCCGTTGGATCAGCGGCCGCGCGGGACGCCTGCACCTCGGGGGCGACTAGCTCCGGCGCGCTCGCCCGCGGCACGTCGAGCAGCGCCAGCAGGCGGACCCCGAGGGCGGCGGCATACAAGCACCCGGCGAGCAACTCCACGCACTCCTCGAGCGTTTGCTCGAGCCGCTCGACATCGACCGGCATGGTCGCCGGGTCGATCGCGTCCATCCCGATCGCCGTGACCGAGCAGAGCACGCCGAGGACGAAGAGCCAAAGCGCGAGCCGGTCGGCGCGCAGCGCCCGGAGCACGAAGGGCAGGGCGAGCAGACCCGCCACCCCCATGAGCAGGACCTGGAAGTCGCCAGGGGCCAGGAAGTCGAGCCCGGGTATGCGGATGTCGCGCGGCGCCAGGATGCGGTCCCGGATCCGCTCGTGGATCGCGAACCGGTCGTCCAGCGCCAGGTAGGAGAAGCCGAGGGCCAGCACGACATACGCCAGCCGGTGCGACCGTGGCCACTCGCGCACGACCCCCGCGACCGCCAGCGCGGCCGCCGTGGCCGCGGCCAGCATGAGCAGGACCGTCTGCAGCCAGGTCATGGGGGTCAGCTCGAGCGCGATCCATTCCCAATAGCGCGGATACTGCGCTGCCGCGAGCGCGGCGGGCGCCAGCACGGCCAGCAGCATCAGGGCGATGACCAGGCGCGTTCGAGCGCGGGCGATGAGTGGATGCACCGGACTACCCTGCCGCACGGGCCAGGCGCGGCGGCGCAGGCACGACATGGATCGGCGCGCCATCGGCGGCCGCCTGGATGGCCCGGCCGAACATCTGCGCGCCGCGGGCGAGCACCTCATCGCGCCACCACGCGCTGTGCGCGCTCTGCAGCACGCGGCCCTCGGCGATGAGCAGGGCGTCGATCGGGTCGTGGGGGTCGAGGACGATCTCGTCGACGGCATACCCTCGCAGGCGGCCCGCCAGCAGGGCGCCGCGCAGCGCGTCGGCGTCCGCGAGGACCGGCCGCCCGACATTGACGACGAAGGCGTCCTTGTCCAGCAGGGCAAGCTGCCCTGCGTCGAGGATCGGGTAGTGGCCCTCGATCGTCGAGGCCGTCAGGGCGACGAGGTCCGCCTCTCGCAAGGCCTCCGCCTGCCCGAGGGTGGGTATGCCGTCCGCCTGCGCCGCCGCGAGCGCGGCCGGGTCGATGTCGACGCCGACGACCCGCATACCCAAGCCGGAGGCCAGCCTGGCCAGGCGCCGCCCGATGCGGCCGAGCCCGATGATCGCCAGGGTGCGGCTGGTGATCTCGACACCGCGCAGCGAGACCTCGAAGGGGGCGCGGCCGGCGGCTTTGTCATGGGCCAGATGCAGTCGGGTCGCGCTGGCGAAGAGCAGAGCGAGGGCGTGCTCGGCGACGGCATTGGTGGCGTATTCAGGCAGCGTCGAGACCGTGATGCCGCGCTCGGCCAGACCGGCGAGGTCGAGGTGCTCATAACCGGTGGCATAAAGCACGATGTGCCGCAGGCCGGGCAGCTGATCCAGCAGCCCGTCATCAAGGACGGGAAGGGTGACATTCGTCGAGGCGAGAACCTCGGCGTCACGCAGCAGCGAGGCCGCCTCGTGTCGCTCCGGAGCGGTATGCCGTTGCGCGAAGCGGACCGTATGCCGCACCTCCAGCGCCCCCAGCACCGCCTCCGGCAGGCTCGCCCGGCCCGCTCTGCTCAACACCACGACCTTGGCCATCTCGCCGCCCTCCTCGACCCGTGGGCGGCCTCCCTGCCACCCACTGCATACCTCCCCTGACGCGGCAGCACGCCGGAAGGTTGTGTCCGGAAATGACCGTAGGCCCGGCGTGAGCAGCTTCAGGGGCTGCCCACGCCGGGCCTACGCTGGATCGTTATGGCTCGGTTACGCGGCCTCGATCAGTTGTTTCCGGTGTAGCTCGGGGGCAAGACATCGCTCTCGTCGACGGCGGCCGCGGTGTTCGGCGCGCTGATCGAGGACGGCACCGCCGGGGCATCCGCGGCGGGGGCGAGGGCAGCCGGGGCCGCGACCTCGGACGCGATCGAGATCGAGCGGCGCTTCGAGACGAAGACCGCGGCGATGACGATCAGCAGGGCAGCACCGGCGATCGTGTAGCGCATGGCCTTGTTCTCGCTGGAGCCGATGCTCAGCGACACGATGGCCGGCGCGACGAGCACCGAGACCAAGTTCATGACCTTGATCAGCGGGTTGATCGCCGGGCCAGCGGTGTCCTTGAACGGGTCACCGACGGTGTCACCGATGACCGTGGCCGCGTGGGCGTCGGTGCCCTTGCCGCCGAAGTGGCCGTCCTCGACGATCTTCTTGGCGTTATCCCACGCGCCACCGGAGTTGGCGAGGAAGACGGCCATCAGGGCGCCGGCGCCGATCGCGCCGGCGAGGAAGCCCGCGAGCGCGCCGATGCCGAGGCCGAAGCCCACGGCGACCGGCATCAAGGCAGCGAGCAGACCGGGGGTCGCGAGTTCGCGCAGGCTGTCGCGGGTGCAGATGTCGACGACCTTGCCATATTCGGGCTTGGCCGTGCCCTCCATGATCCCGGGGATCTCGCGGAACTGGCGGCGCACCTCGAAGACGATGGCGCCGGCCGCGCGCGTGACGGCATTGATGGCCAGACCGGAGAAGAGGAAGACGACAGCGGCGCCGAGCAGCAGGCCGACCAGGGCGTGCGGCGCGGTGACGAGCGCCTGCGCGTTGTTGACGAAGGCCGTGCCGTCGTCCTGCGAGATGCCATCGAGCTTGCCCTCGGCGAGCATCTTGGTGAACTGCCCCTGCCAGGCGTCCGAGTAGGAACCGAAGAGCGCGGTCGCCGCAAGAACGGCGGTGGCGATCGCGATGCCCTTAGTGATGGCCTTGGTGGTGTTGCCGACCGCGTCGAGCTCGGTGAGGATCTGCGCGCCCTCGTCGTGCACATCGCCAGACATCTCGGCAATGCCCTGGGCGTTGTCGGAGACGGGGCCGAAGGTGTCCATCGCGACGATGACGCCGACGGTGGTCAGCAGGCCACAGCCGGCCAGGGCGACGAGGAAGAGCGCCAGGGCGGTGCTGCCGCCGCCGAGGAGGAAGGCGAGGTAGACCGCACCGGCGATGATGCCGGTGGTGTAGACCGCGGACTCCAGTCCGACCCCGATACCCGACAGAACCACGGTGGCCGGGCCGGTCAGCGAGGTGCGGGCGACGTCATTGGTCGGCTTGTCCTCGGTGCCGGTGAAGTAGCCGGTCAGCCACAAGATGATGCCGGCCAGGACGATGCCGATGATGACCGCGAGCAGCGCGGTGCGACGGGGGTCGCCCGCGAGCGCGCTGATATCGGCATTCTCCGACCCGAGTTCGGCGAAGGTGCCAGGCAGGTAGGTGTAGGCCGCGACGGCGGTCAAGACCGCGGAGACGGCGGCGGCGATGTAGAAGCCGCGGTTGATCGCCTTCAGGGCGTTCTCGCCGGGCCGGGCCTTGGTGATGTAGACGCCGAGGAGGGCGGTGATGGCACCGATGGCCGGGACGATCAGCGGGAAGACGAGGCCGAAGCTGCCGAAGGCGACCGAGCCGAGGATGAGCGCGGCGACCAGGGTGACGGCATACGACTCGAAGAGGTCGGCGGCCATACCGGCGCAGTCACCGACGTTGTCGCCGACATTGTCGGCGATGGTTGCCGCATTGCGGGGGTCATCCTCGGGGATGCCCGCCTCGACCTTGCCGACGAGGTCGGCGCCGACATCGGCAGCCTTGGTGAAGATGCCGCCGCCGACTCGCATGAACATCGCAAGGAGGGCCGCGCCGAAGCCGAAGCCTTCGAGGACCTTGGGGGCGTCGCCCTTGTACATCATGACGACGACGGAGGCGCCGAGCAGACCGAGGCCGACGGTCGCCATACCCACGACACCACCGGTGCGGAAGGCGACCTTCATGCCCTCATCGCGGCTGCCCTTGCGGGCTGCCTCCGCGACGCGGACGTTGGCCTTAACGGCCAGGCTCATGCCGAGATAGCCGATGGCGGCGGAGAAGGCCGCACCGACGATGAAGAAGGCCGAGCGGCCCCACATCACCGATGAGCTGTCCGCGGGGAGGAAGAGCAGCAGGAAGAAGACGAGGACCACGAAGATGCCGAGCGTCTTGAACTGGCGACGCAGGTAGGCCTGCGCGCCTTCCTCGACGGCCGCGCCGATTGTCTGCATGTTCTCGGTGCCCGGACTGTGGGCCAGCACCTGCGAGCGGAAGACCCAGCCCATGACCAGCGAAATCGCGGCGATACCCGCGACGGCGTAGGTCAGGTAGAGGTTGTTCCCGGTCAGTTCCAGGTTTGACGCCGCTGCGGGCACCATGGGTACCAGACCCGTCATCAGCCATCCTCCTCGATGGTTTTTTCGCGAAAAGGTCCTGGGCGCAGGTCATTGCGGCCAGGACTGCGCGGTCAGGCTATATGTGGAAGTCGACGGCCCCGAAATCGATGTGGGCCGCATCACGTCAGGCGGTCACGCCGTGGGGCTCAGGACGGCAGCTCGGTGACGGCAGCGACAGCTTCGTCCACGGACTCGTGCAAGGGCAGCACCCGTTCCAGGCCGGTGGCCAAGAAAATGTGCCGAATCCGGTCGGTGGTGACCACACAGTGCAGGACGCCGCCGAGCTGGCGGACCGCCTTGAGGCGGCCGACGAGGACACCGAGGCCCGTGGAGTCCATGAAGTCGACGGCGCTGAGGTCGGCGACCAGTGCCAGGCGCCCATCGGCCATGGCCGATGTCAGAGCGTCCCGCAAGAGTCCGGCCGTCGTCGCATCCACGTCGCCGGCGACATGGATGACCATCACGGGATCGTGATCGTCGGTAGAAACGGACAACATTGCGGAAACCCAACTCCTTCGAACGGGTGAAAGGTCAACGTTCTGACGTGGCGCGCTTACCGTAGACCACCAATGAGCCCCACACCAGACGACCTTGCAGGCCAGCGGGTTGCGTTGCCACGTTCGGCTGCGGACCGACAGATTCTGCTCACCCTGGGGGGTGTGGCGCCGACTGGACCGTTGCGCTCACTGCGCGAGTTCCCACCCCGTCCCGCTGTGCAGACTGACCTCCCAAGCTGGGTTGATCCGGAATTACGCGGGGCTCTCGCCTATCGGGGTGTGCATCGGCTGTGGAGTCACCAGGCGGCCGCGGTGGAGGAAACCCGCCAATGTCGGAATGTCGCCATTGCGACAGGGACGGCCTCGGGCAAGTCCTTGTGCTACCTCCTGCCGGGGCTGACCGCGGTCCTGGAGGGAACGCGGGCGCCGAACGCCCGGGGCGCGACAATGCTCTATCTGGCCCCCACGAAGGCGCTGGCGGCCGACCAAGCCGCGCACATCGAGGGCCTCGGCTTGCCGGGGGTGCGCGTGGCGACCTATGACGGCGACACCCCGCCGGATGAGCGGCGCTGGATTCGCGAGCATGCGAATGTCGTGCTGACCAATCCGGACCTGATTCATCACTCGATGCTGCCGGGGCATGCCCACTGGGCGTCCTTTCTGCGCGCGCTGACGATGGTCGTCATTGATGAGGCCCACGCCTATCGGGGCATCTTCGGCTCCAGCGTCGCGCTGGTGATCCGCCGCCTGCGGCGGGTCCTGGCCAGGTATCGCCGCGAGCCGGTCTTCGTCCTGGCGTCGGCGACGGCGGGCGATCCCGGCGCGCACGGCGCGGAACTGATCGGGCTGCCGGTCACCGAGATCACCGGGGACGGCTCGCCGCGGGGGGCGGTGACCTTTGCGCTGTGGGAACCGATGGTCACGGTCGGCGCGGATGGGCAGGAGCGGCGGCCGTCTGCGTCCACCGAGGCGGCCCGGCTGCTCGCCGGGCTGGTCGCGGCGGATGTCCAGACGATCGCGTTCGCCCGCTCCCGGGCAGGCGTGGAGGGGGTGTCCGCGGCGGCCAACCGGCTACTCGAGGCGCGGGGGCACCCGGCGCGCGTGTCGGCATACCGCGGGGGCTATCTGCCGGAGGAGCGGCGGGCCTTGGAGCACGCGCTGCGCACCGGGGCCTTGCGCGGGCTGGCCGCGACGAATGCCCTCGAGTTGGGGATCGACGTGCACGGGCTCGATGCGGTGGTCATGGCGGGCTGGCCGGGGCGGCTGTCCTCGCTGTGGCAGCAGGCCGGGCGCGCGGGGCGGGCGGGGGGTTCATCCCTGGCCATCCTCGTCGCGGCGGACGATCCGCTCGATGCCTACCTGATGGACCACCCGGAGCTGATCTTCGATGGCTGCGTCGAGAAGACCGTCATCAATCCGGCGAACCCGCGGCTGCTGCCCCGCCATCTGGTGGCCGCGGCCTACGAAGTGCCCCTGACCGAGGCCGACGAGAGCTACTTCGGGCCGGATATGACGCCCGCTCTCGACGCGCTCGTCGCCGCCGGCCAGCTGCGGCGGCGCCCACGAGGCTGGTTCTGGCCCGAGGATCGCCGGCCCGATGCCGTCGGCTCGCTGCGCACCGCTGGGGAGGTCGTAGCGATCGTGGAAGGCGCGAGTGGCCGGGTGATCGGGACGATCGACGAGGCGTCGGCCGATCATCAGGTGCATCCGGGGGCGGTGCACCTGCACCAGGGCAGTACCTATGTCGTGACCGAACTCGACCGCGCGAATGCGACGGCCACGGTGGTGGCGGGTGATCCTGGGTGGTCGACGGTGGCCCAGTCGCAGAGCAGCTTTGACCTGGCGACACCGGACGAGGTCCGCCTGCGCGGGGGCTTAACCGTATGCCGTGGGCCGGTCACCGTGCGCAGCCAGGTCGTGTCCTTTGCTCGGCGGCTGCCGACGGGTGCGGTGCTGGGCTATCACGGGCTGGATATGCCGGAACGCGAGTTCACCACCGAGGGCGTGTGGTGGCACCTGCCGGATTCCCTGCTCTTAAGCGTTGGGCTGACGGAGGCGCACATTCCGGGGGCCGCGCATGCGGCGGAGCACGCGGCAATCGGCATGCTGCCGCTCTTCGCCACCTGCGACCGGTGGGATATCGGCGGGGTGTCCACGGCCTGCCATCCCGCCACCGGAGAGCCGACGATCCTGGTGTATGACGGCTACCCCGGCGGCGCCGGCTATGCCGCGCGCGGCTTCGAGGTCTTCGACGCGTGGCTGACGGCGACGCGCGACCTGATCGCGGCGTGCCCGTGCGAGGCCGGCTGCCCCGGCTGCGTCGTCTCGCCCAAGTGCGGCAATGGCAACGAGCCCCTCGACAAGGCCGGCGCGGTGGCCCTCCTCGACGTCGTGCTCACCTCTGACCCGGGCCGATAGCAGCAAGTAGCCGCTACCGTACGGTTACCGTGCAGTACCCGTCGTGATGAGCCCGCGCACTGCACGGTAGGACGCACGGTAGGTCTGGCGCAGCGCTCGCTGGGCGGTGTTAGGCGTCGCGGCGGCCGTCGCCGGGGGTCCAGCCAATGGGGGTGTCGCGGACCGGTTCGGTGATGCTGCCACGCCCGCGGGACTCGGAAGAATCGGCGTCAACGCTGCGCGGGTGAGCCCGCTCGGTGCGCAGGCGTTCGGCCGCCGCCGCCTCCGCGGCCTTGCGGTTCTCCACGGCCGTGCGCTCGAGTTCTTTGCGCTCCCGGCGACGTCGGGCGCCAGCGGACAGACCGGCTTTGATGAGGTAGAGGCCGATCGCCAACGCAATGGCTAGGCCGAAGCCGGTCAGCAGCAGGGCGGCCGGCGAGAGGCCGATGGTGATGCCGAATGCCGTCAGATCGTTAGCCGGTCCCCCGCCGGCGAGATCAGCCAGCGCCAAATAGAACCACGTGCCCGCCAGGGCAACCAGCAGGATGAACAACAGTCCGAGCACGATCATGGACCGCGACGCTCCTCTTCTCGCTCGACCACCCGACGCTCGGGCGCACGGCTGCTGCCGCTCGTCGCCCCGTCCGTCGAGGCGACCAGACAACGGTAGCCCGGCAGCCACGACAACAAGCTGCGGAGTGTCCAGTCGCTCGCAAGACACCCGGCCTGCGGGGCTTCGGAACGCAGGACCGGCCAGCCCACGGGACCGGCGAGCACCCGGGATCAGCCAGGACGCGAGGTCGTCAGCGGCGGGTCAGGACGGGGCCGGCGCGGGCGGTGCCGCGAGCGGTGCGCTCACCGACGATCGGCAAGCGCACGCTCACCCGGGTGGAGACCAGGGCCTGCCCTTCGGGCGTGATGAAGCAGCCGGCGGGGCTTGCCCGGTTGTCGGCCATGATGGCCGCGGCTCGCCGGCACGCAGTAGCGGCGTCCTGGCCATCAAAAAAGGCGGACACGGCGGCGATCGCCCCCAGGTCGGCCGCCGCGCGGGCCCGCTGGGTGCTGGCATATGCCGAGTAGAGCGCGAGCACGGCCGGCAACAGGATCACCATCGCGCCGACAAGGATCACGGTGAGCACGGTCCCCGACCCGCTCTCGGGCCTGTCCCGCACCACGCCGGCCATCAGCGCAACTCCTTCGGCGCGACGGATCGTCCCACGGCGGTGACGTCGATCCCGAGGCCGGCGAAGATCCCGCGTTCAGGGGCGCGCACCGTGACGATCACGGTTGACCTCACGGCATCGACGGTGATCCGCGAGCCCTCAGGCGCCGATTGCTGGGCACCGGCGACGATCTGGCTCACCGGTTCGCCGCGGGCGGCCAGCCGGGCACCGACCCGGCTGGCCTCCGCGCACCGCAGGTGGTCGACGCCGATCGCGATGGCCGTCAGCGTCAGCAGCAAGAGGAGCGCGAAAGTCACCATCCCCAGCGCCAGTTCGATGGTCACCGTCCCGGCCTCGCGCGCCGACGACTGGCGCCCGCCGCGGCCCGGTGCGGCCGCGCCCGGCCTGGTGCACCGGGCGAGCGACGGGCGAGCCATCACTTGCCGTCGCCCTTGGCAAACGCCTTCTTGATCAAGCCCGAGATGCCTTCCTCGCCCAGTCCCCCCAGAACCCCAAGGGCCGTGACGGCGAAGGCGCATACCATGAGCGTGACCAGCGCCCACTCGATGGTGGTCAGGCCGGCCTGGTCCTCGCGCCGGGAGGCGGCATCGATCAGCCGGGCACGAGCCGTGGTGTAGCGGGCTGCGAGCTTGTGAGACATGAACTTCCCCTTTCGGATCCGCCGGCCCCGCGCCGGTCGGTGAGACCACTCTTCCCGCCCAACGCGACCTCCGCCAGATACCCGAAAAAACCTGTGGATCAAGGCTTTTGGACCTTCGAGACTGTGGATAACCGGCCGGCTAGAAGAGGCTGCGCGGCACCAGCGCGACCACCAACGGCAGCACGGTGGTCAGCGCAAAGGCCGGCAGGAAGAAGACCACCAAGGGGATCATCAAGAAGGTCTCTGCCTTCCCCGCCGCAGCGGCCAACCGCGACTTCTCCGTGCTCGCCAGCCGCTCCCCAGCGGCCTTGACACTTGCCGCCGGCGCAGCGCCATGCTGCAGTGCGAGCGCGAGCGCCGCGGAGACCGGCTCCCAGGCGGGATCGGCATACGTCCAGGCACGCTCATGCCCCAGGCCCCAGCGGTATGCCGCCACCACCCGCCGCAGCTCGGCTCGCACCCGCCGGGGCGAGACCTCGGCCACCTGCTCCAAGCTTTCGATGATTCCCGCACCGGACGACAGCGCCAGTTGCAGCATCAGCGCGGCATCGGCCAAGTCATCCATCGTCGCATCCGCCTCACCTGGCACCGAGGCGATCTTCTTGGGCGCCAATGCTTTTCGCAACGCCCTCCGGGACAACACCACCCCGAGCGCAGCCAGCCCAAGCCCAACGACACAACACAGGAAGGTCGTCCACGAGCCATAGAGCTCCCGCGGCGTGACCCCGACCAGCAGACCGATCGGCATACCCGACAGCGGCAGGATCAACATCATCCCCATCGAGGAGGTCGCGCCCGCCGTCACCGCAGCCAGCCGCTCTCGCGCCGCGCGCTTCTCCCGCAACTGCCCGACGGCCCACATGACGGCCGGGTGGAGGGCAGAGCCGCTTGCCTCGGTCAACGTCCAGGCACCCGCCACCAGCCGCAGTTCCGGGACCTGGGCCGTATGCCGGGTCCAGGCGGGCCCTCCCGGCGCACCACGGGCGAGCGCGCGCCGCACTTCGAGGAGGACATCGCGGATCAGACCGCGGTCATCGACCGCGACGTCCGCACCCGCCGGCGAATCGTTGCCGTCAGCAATCCCGGTCGAGTCCTCGAACGAGCCCAGGGAATCGCCCGGAAGCTGTTCCAGCGCAATCGACACCGCCTGCACGGGAGTCAAGCCGGCCTGCAAACACAGGGCGATCGATTCCAGCGCACCAGCCACCGATTCCACCCGATCCGGCGCGCGCCCCAGAGCCCGCCTCGACCCCGGCGCGGACGGGCGGGGCCAGGCGGCATACGCAGCCGCCAAGAGCAAGGCGACCGCCACCGCGGCGCCCATCGCCTAGAGATCCTCGATGGCAGTAATCCGCCGACCCGCCGGCGTACGCGCAACGTGCACAACGGTTTTCAGCGCTGTGGCGACCTGCGCTCGCACCGCAGCAGGCGACATCCCGGCCAGGGCCCCGAGCGCCTCGAGGCGCGCCGGCACATCGGCAGGCCGGTTCGCGTGCAGCGTCGCGCAGCCACCCTCGTGCCCAGTGTTCAACGCCTGCAACAACTCTCGCACCTCGGCGCCGCGCACCTCGCCGACGACAACCCGGTCCGGCCGCATCCGCAGGGCCTGGCGGACGAGGTCGACCAGCGTGACCGAGCCGTGCCCCTCGACATTCGGGGGCCGCGCCTGCAGACGCACGACGTGGCCGGTGTTCAAGGGAATCTCCAGCACGTCCTCGACCACGAGGATCCGGTCCGCCGGATCGACCTCGCCGAGCAAGGCCGCCAGAAGCGTCGTCTTGCCCGCCCCGGTGCCCCCTGTCACGACGAAGGCATCCCGATCGATCACCATCTGCCGCAGTCGCGCCGCCTGCTCGGGCGTGCACATCTCGACCCGCTCCAGATCGTCCAGGCGCACGGCATCGCGGCGCAGCATGCGCAAGCTGATGCACGTGCCACCCGCCGCGAGCGGCGGCAGGATCGCGTGCAAACGCACCGCCCCCGGCAGCAAGCCGTCCACCCACGGCTGCGCGTCGTCCAAACGCCGCCCCGCCACGCCCGCCAGGCGCACGGCGAACCGGCGCACGTGCTCCCCGGACTCGAAGTCGTGATCCGGGACCCGCTCCAAACCCCCACCCCGGTCGGCCCACGACTCCCCCGAGCCATTGACGAGAATGTCCGTGACGCCCGCCTGCCGCGCCAGACCCGCGAGGGGCCCGAGGCCCGCCAGATCGGCCTCTAAACGGTTCGTCGTCCGCGCGATGCCACGCTCCCCCAGCCGCTCGGCCGCGGTGTCGACGACCTCCCGGATGGCCCGGCGATCCGGCGCGCGCCCGGACCGGACGGCCTCTTCGATGCCCTCGTCGAACTTCATACTCGTGACCCCACGGGATCCCCCGCCTGGGCATCGGCCACAGCCAGCACGGACGCCACCAAGCTGTCGGAGAGCCGGGCCACCCCGCCGCGTTTCCGCAGACCCGGGGGCACCCCTTGCCGCTCCGCCGCCCGGACCGACCGGTCGTCGCGAAGATGCCCGAGCAGCGGCAGACCCAAGCCCCGCGCCAGATCGTCCGCGATGCGCTGCTCACGCCCGGACCCGCGGGTCACCACCCCCGCCAGACCCTCGTGCCCGTTCCCGCCCAGCCACGCCTGCGCGTCCGCCAGGCCGCGCGCCGTCACCGGAAGGATCAGCACCGAGGCACCCCACCCGAGGCGCGCCACCCGACCCCAATCGATGACCACCAGGTCACACGCGCGGTCCAGCGCGGCCAGCACAGCCTCGAAGGCTTCGTCCGGAACCTGTTCGGGCACAACGGCTTCCAAATCAGAGCTGGCCCGGCCACCGGAGAGCACTGCGCACCCCTCCACCGTCGGCAGCCGGTTCAGCAGCCGCTCGCCACCCACCTCCCCGTCCACTTCCACGAGGTGCGACCACCGATGACCGGGCAAGTGCTCGGCCGCCATCGTCACCTGCAGGCCGCCGCGCAAGGGGTCGCCGTCGACGACCGCAACCCGCACCCCAGCCTGCGCCGCGCGCATCCCCAGCGCCGCCACCACGGTGGAGCACCCCACACCGCCGGACGGGCCGATCACCCCCAGAATCGTCATACCCCAAGGGTGCCCACGAAGTGCCGATCCGGCGAGGGCTCCCGAGCCAGCCTGTGGATAACTAGTCGCTCAGGCGCCCCGCGAGCACGGAGTCGGCGATGGCGTGCCCCTCTTGGGCTCCCGCGACGATCGCCTCGCCGCAGTGCTCCACCCACAGCACCAGGCCGTCCACCGTGCCCAGGCCGTATGCCTGAAGCGCCCCTTGATAGGCCGCGCCGCCACTGGCCCCATGGCCGGCTTCGAGGACCGCGACCCCGGTGGGGTCGAGTCCGAGGACGCGGGCCAGCACCCGGTCCATCGCCCGCGCCACGAGTCCGTTGCCCCGCGCGAAGGGCCGCGCGTGGGCGAGTTCGGCGTGCACTATGGCCAGCACGAGCACGGCCGGCAGGTCCCGCGCCGCCACCACGGCATCCAGTGCCGCCAACCGAGCGGCCGCCTCAGCCGGCGCCGGAGCGGGGCCCAAAAGCGCAAACTCGCCGCAATCCCCGGTGCGCGGTCGCCCCACCTCTTCCGCCACCAACAAGCGCCCGGCCGCCGCGAGATGCACGCCCGCGAGAACCTGCCGCGTCGAGAAGGGCGCGAGATCGGCATACCTCTCCGTCGCCGCCGTGGCACCCACCGCAGCCCGCAGGACCTCCTCCCCCGGATCCGGGTCTGGCGACCACGGTCGGGCCCCCCGCATCAGGTCACGGACCAACGCGATGCTGCTGCGCGAACCATCCAATTCGGCCGACGCCCAGGCCCCCCGAACCCGCGATTCCGCGGCCGCCTCCGGGATGCGGCGCCGCAAGGCCTGATGCCAGCGCAACTGGGTGCAGGCCTCGCGCGCGGCCGCCGATGCGGCCGCGATCCGCTCGTGCTCAGCCAGGCTGCGCAGAGCACCAACCGGATCGGACATTTCGCTCACTCCAGAGTGCGTGCAGTTGCGGTCAAGGCGGCTGTGCAGGACCATAGTTGATTAGGTCGCTCCCTTCGGGTTGAGCAACCTGCGTTGGGTGCCTACCCCCCGAGGGCATCTCAACGCCGCGGGCCCGGCCGATCCCCCCCGGCCGGGCCCGCACCTTATGCCCCAAGCCGGTGCGGGGGTTTAAGTTGAGCACCCATGACGGCTTTCGACGTGCCGACCGCCTTGGTCACGCTGCTGGTTGTCGCCGTCGTGTGGGCCGCCATCCGCCTCGCCTCGAAGGTCCGCGGCCGCTCTCGTGGCTTCCTCAGCGACGCCAACCGGGCGACCTACGAGACACTGCATACGGCCGCGCTCGCGGCCCGCCATCTCGGCAGCGGGCTGACCCCCCACGGCAGCGGCAAGGCCGCCCGCCACGTCCGCGCGCTCCTCGACGCTCCGGCGATCGCCATCGTCGGGCCCGGCGGCTCGGTCACCTGGGACGGACCGTCCAGCCACCACGCCGAGGCCACGGCCCGCCTCGCCGCCCCCGCCCTGCGGGACGGCGAGACCATCGTTCTCGACGCCGACGAGGTGGGCTGCGACCAGGCCGATTGCCCGATCCGAGTAGCCGTGATCGCTCCGATCGCCTCCGAGGGCCGGGTCGTCGGAGCGCTCGCGGCCTATGCGCCATATGTCGGCGCCGGCCTCGCCCGGGCCACCTCCGAAGTTGCCGGCTGGCTCTCCGCCCAGGTCGAGTTGGCCGAACTCGGCAAGGAACGCGCCCGCGCCTCCGAGGCCGAACTCGCGGCGCTCCGGGCCCAGATTTCCCCGCACTTCATCTACAACTCGCTTGGCGCCATCGCCTCCTTCGTGCGCACCGACCCGGACCTGGCCCGCGATCTGCTGCTGGAGTTCGCCGATTTCACGCGTTATGCCCTACGGCACAGCGGCACCTTCACGACCCTGGCCGAGGAGTTGCGCAATGTCGAGCGCTATCTGATGTTGGAGCAGGCGCGCTTCGGTGATCGCCTGCAGCTCTCGCTCCTCATCACCCCGGAAGTGCTACCCGTGACCGTCCCGTATCTGGTGATCCAGCCGCTCGTGGAGAACGCCGTCCAGCATGGCATGTCGAATCTCGAAGGGACACATACGATTTCGATCACCGCCGGCGACCTTGGCTCGGAGGCCGAGATCGTGGTCGAGGACGATGGCGCCGGCGCCGATCCCGAACGAATTCGAGGCATCCTCGATGGCACTCTGGAGACCAGTTCCCACGGCCTGGGCAATGTCGACGCGCGCCTGCGCACGATCTATGGCGACGAGCGCGGACTCGTCGTCGAGACGGCTCCGGGAGCGGGTATGCGGATCAGTTTCCGGGTTCCGAAGTTCCTTCCGGCCGCCCACGCGACCGCCGACCATAGGCTGGCAGCGTCATGACCTCCGATTCCCACGGCCTGATCGCCCTCGTCGTCGACGACGAGGCGCCGGCGCGTTCCGAGTTGCGCTACCTCCTCGAGCAGGACGAGCGCATCGCCGGCGTGCGCGTTGCGGCGTCGGGCACCGACGCCCTTCGCGTCCTGGAGAACGAGCCGGTCGATGTCGTCTTCTCGGATATCTCCATGCCGGGGCTCGACGGCATGGAGCTCGCTCGGGTTCTCGCGCGCTTCGCCCACCGACCGGCGGTGGTCTTCGTCACCGCGCACGACCAGCACGCCGTGGACGCCTTCGCGATCTCGGCGGTCGACTATGTGATGAAGCCGGTGCGACCGGAGCGCCTCGCGGAGGCCGTACGCCGCGTGGTCGGCGCCGTCGCCCCGGCCCCCGAAAGCCGCGACGAGGACGAGACGATCCCGGTCGAGCTCGGGGGCATCACCCGATTCGTCTCGCGCCGCGACATTCGCTACGTCCAGGCACATGGGGACTATGTCCGGCTGCACACCGACACCGGATCGCACCTAGTCCGCATACCCCTGAACACGCTCGAAGAGCGTTGGGCAGCAGCGGGTTTCGTCCGCATACACCGCAGCACACTGGTCTCGCTGAAGCACGTCACCCAGGTGCGCATGGACCACGGGAAAGCCTCGGTGCGCGTCGGCGACACCGATCTGCCGGTCAGCCGCCGGCATATGCGCGAGCTGCGCCAGCAACTCCTCACCCGCCCCACCGGGTCATGAGTGCGGCGCAGCGCCCCGCCTCGGAGCGGGTGCGGGTGACGGCATCTCGCCGCAGTGCACCACGGCATACCGCCCGCGCCGTCGCAGACGAACTCAGCGACCAGACCGCCCTTGGTGATATCTACGTCCGCGGGCTGATGCGAGCCCAATTGCGGCTCGCCGCAAGCCTGTTGATGTTGACCGTCCTGCTGTTGGGGAGCTTGCCGATTCTCTTCGCCATCGTGCCGCAGACCCGGTCGATGCAGGTTGGTCCGCTGCCGCTGCCGTGGGTCACGTTGGGGGTGTTGGTCTATCCGGCGATCGTGCTGCTGGCCCGCTTCTATGTGCGGGCCAGCGAGCGACTGGAGGCGGATTTCGTCGATGTGATCGGGCGCGGCTGATGCAGCTCGCGAGCCTGCTCGCAATCGCTGCGGTCTGCCTGGCGACCGTTAGCGTCGGATCCCTGGGGCTGCGTATGTCGCGCGCCACCTCAGACTTTTATGTCGCCGGCCGCGCCATCACCCCGCGGCGCAACGCCAGCGCCATCGCGGGTGAATACCTTTCCGCCGCATCCTTTCTCGGCGTTGCGGGTCTGATCTGGCAAAGCGGCATCGACATCTTGTGGTTCCCGATCGGCTATACGGTCGGCTATCTCGTCCTGCTCGTCCTGATCGCGGCGCCGCTGCGGCGCTCGGGTGCTTATACGCTCTCCGACTTCACCGAATTGCGGTTGGAGTCGCGGCCGCTGCGCGCGTTCGCTTCGCTGCTGATCATTGGCATCGGCATCCTCTATGTCTTGCCGCAAGTCCAAGGCGCCGGGCTGGCGTTGCGGCAGGCCACCGGGTGGCCGACCTGGGCCGGATCAGCGGTCGTCGCGGTGGTGGTCTTCCTTGCCGTCGCCGCTGGCGGGATGCGATCGATCACGCTGGTCCAGGCGATGCAGTACTGGATCAAGTTGACGGCCATCGCCATCCCCGCTTTCGTCCTGCTCGCGATCTGGAGCCGCGGCGATGTCGGGTCCGTCGACTTCGGCGACTGGGCGATCCCGAGCACCGACCCGGTCGGTCTCTACACGACATACAGCACCATGCTCGCGCTCTGCTTGGGGACGATGGGGCTGCCGCACGTGCTCGTCCGCTTCTACACCAATCCCGACGGCCGCGACGCGCGCCGGACCACCGTCGGCGTCATCGGCCTGCTCGCGGTCTTCTATCTCTTCCCGCCGATCTATGGCGCCCTGGGTCGCCTGGAATTGCCGCGCCTCGCGCCGGGCTCCCGCCTCGACACGATGGCCCTCCAACTCCCCGGCGCGATGACCGACGGGCTGCTCGCGACAGTGCTCACGGCAATGCTTGCCGGCGGGGCGTTCGCGGCTTTCCTCAGCACCACCTCTGGCCTGATCGTTTCGGTGGCCGGGGTGATCGATCAGGATGTGCTTCGACCACTGATTGCCCGCCGGTCCGGCGAGGATGCCCGGGGCGCGGCGACCTATCGCCTGGCGACCGCCATTGCGGTGCTTCTGCCTTTTGTGTTGTCGCGGCTGCTGGATCCACTCGGGCTCGCGACCACGGTCACGCTCGCCTTTGCGGTCGCCGCCTCGACCTTCGCGCCGCTGCTCGTCCTCGGCGTCTGGTGGCCCCGGCTCACCACGGTCGGCGCCGCTGCGGGGCTAGGCGTCGGCACACTCTGCGCCCTGATCAGCCTCACCGGCGCCTTCCTGCGCGTCGACCCGGGCGATGGGTGGCTCGCCGCGCTCATCGCCCGCCCGGCGGCCTGGACCGCCCCACTCGCCTTCGCGACCATGGTGATCGTTTCCCACCTCACCCCCTCCCGGCGGCCTCCGCATACCAACCGGACCCTGAACCGACTGCACACCCCAGAGTCCTTGCTTCCTCCGTGATCACGCGACCGCCGTATGCCGAGGGCGTATGCCGCGTGTCAAGTCGGGTCACGCACGTGGCCGTGCTTGCACGTTGCGCACGGCGGGCTGGCCACGATCCATGGACCACGGACGTGCTCCAGTTATCCGTGGATTCCGTTGTCCATCAATAATTTTCGGCCCCTCTGATCTCGCATCTCGAATCGAACTGGTGTACCATTTGAAGATGACGGCGATGGCGCAGCACCCCACAGGCGGGCCCCTCGGGCCCGCTGCCGGACTGCGCATGGCGGGCGGGTGTCAGGGGTTAACTCCACTTGATGACGCGTGGTGGCCGCCGCTGGATGTCGAGGAGTTGGTCGCCGATTTTGAGGCGTGGCAGGACGAGCTCGGCTGGGATGACGTGGACGAGGCCGACGAGCGGGACTCGTGGGCACTCGCCGCGAAGGAGCCGCGGTGATGCGACCAGCCAGCCAGTCATGCCTCACCGGTCACGGCGGTGCGAGACCTCGTCGACTGGCTCGCCACCCTTGCACCGGAGGACAACCCCGGTTCCGAGTTGGGACTGGCGGAATTGATCGACCTCATCGCCGGGCTGGAGCAGGTCATGGGTGCGATCGCGGCCGCGCAGGCTCGTGCGACCGCTCATTTCGGGCGGGCGACGGTGCGGGAGGCGCTCGCGAACCGGGCCTCGCTGCCGAAAGCCCGATCCTCCATCGCGCCACAGATCGCGCTCGCCCGCCGCTGCTCCCCCGCCACCGCCGACCGGCACCTCGGACTCGCGCGGGCATTACCCGGGATGCCGCACACGCGAGCCGCGCTCACCGCCGGGATCATCGACGAACGGTCCGCCACCGCGATCGTCCGCGAAACCAACGTCCTCAATCCCGAGCTGCGGGCCCGGGTGGATGAGTTGATCGCGCCACGGCTCGCGACATCGAGTCTGAAACAACTCACCGGTGCCGCCGCCCGGTACGCCGCGGAACTCGACCCCGCCGCTGTCGTGGCCAAACACGAACGCGCAATGTCGGAACGGGGTGTGTGGACCCGGCCCGCACCCGACGGGATGGCGTACCTGTCGATCTTCGGACCATTGACCGGGATCGTCAGCGCGTATGCCGCCTTGCACCGGCACGCCACCGCCGTCGTCGCCGGCCACCACGAAACCGACGACGGTGAGACTCCCGCTGACCCGCTCGCTGAGCGGACCCACACCCAGGTCATGGCCGACGCCGCGCTGCGCTGGCTGTCAGGGTTGACCCCCGGCCAAGCCTGCCCCGTCGCCCTCAACCTCGTCATGCCCGCCGAAAGCCTCTTCGCGACCGAACCCGCCAACACCGACATAACGACCACCGACTCCACCGCCACTGAGGCGACCACGACGGGCGACGAGAACACCGCGGCCGGCCAGACCCCAAAGTTCGGCGGCACCCAGGCGCACCCATCAGACAGCGACAGCGCCCACCCGATCCCGGCGCCCGCCACAAGGCGTGGGCCGCGGAGCGCCGAGACACCCGCCCGGATCCCCGGCCACGGCATACTCCCCGCCGCACTCGCCAGACGACTCCTCCTCCACGGGTGCGAACCACCAGGCGCCGCGAGAACCATGCCACCCCAACACGATTCGTCCCCTCCGTGCGCAGGGCATCCGGATAGAAATCGAGTAGCTGATCCGGCGCAGGTCTTCCTCACCCGGGTCTTCACCAGCCCGGACGGCCGCGACCTCCTCGCCCTCGACGCCACCGCACGGCTCTTCCCACCGCGACTGCGCGCCGCCCTGATCCTGCGCGACGACCGGTGCCGCACGCCATACTGCGACGCCACCATCCGCCACGCCGACCACATCCAACCAGTCGCCGAGGGCGGACCCACTTCACTGCACAACGGCCAAGGTCTCTGCGCCCGATGCAACTACACCAAAGAACTCCCCGGCTTCACCACCCAACTCCTCGAAGCGCAGCCAGAGCACGCAGCCGGACCTCATACCCACGTGACCGAGGTGACCACGCCCACCGGCCACACATACCGCTCCGTCGCACCCCCACTACTCGACTGACTGGCCAGGGGGGATCCCCTGGCCGCGCCGTTCGTCGCGCCAGGGCGACCGCTCAGCGCAGCGGGCGGACCCGCCCACCGAATCACCTCACCCGCCCGGCGCGAGGAGGCGCGGCGAGATGGCGCGCACCGGCGAGCGTCATAAAAGGTGAGTTCACAGCCGGTGGGCAATGGGGCTCGCCGCGTCAGCACGAAGGTGGATTCGCGTGAGCGTCAACCCAACCACCACGAGCGAGGCGTACCAAGCCGTCCAGGCGAGCGAAGAGTTCCAGACGCTCCGGAAGAAGTTCCGCAGCTTCGTCTTCCCGACCACGGCCTTCTTCCTCGCGTGGTACTTCCTTTACGTCCTGCTGTCGATCTTCGCGCCAAAGTTCATGGGCACCAAGGTTTTCGGCAATATCACGATCGGTCTGATCTTCGGCCTCGGTCAGTTCGTGACGACCTTCGTGATCACGTTCATCTACGCCCGGTGGGCAAACCGACAGTTCGACCCGCTCGCCGACGCCATCGGCCGGCGCCTCGACGGTGGAACGGAGCACTGACGTGAGCATGATCAACCTGGTCACGGCGGAGACCGCGAAGTACGGCTCCCCGACGCTGAACATCGCGATCTTCGCGATCTTCGTCGCCGTCACCCTCGGCATCGTCATCAAGGTCGCCGCCGGCAAGAAGACCGCCGGCGAGTACTACACGGCTGGGGGTGCCTTCTCCGGCAAGCAGAACGGCATCGCCATCGCCGGCGACTACCTCTCGGCTGCCTCCTTCCTCGGCATCGCCGGCGCCATCGCCCTGCAGGGCTATGACGGCTTCCTCTACTCCATCGGCTTCCTGGTCGCCTGGCTCGTCGCCCTGCTGCTGGTTGCGGAACTGATGCGCAACACCGGCCGGTTCACGATGGCCGACGTGCTGTCCTACCGGCTGCGGCAGCGCCCGGTCCGGATCGCCGTCTCCTGCTCGGTCCTGGCTGTCTCCTTCTTCTACCTGCTCGCGCAGATGGCCGGTGCCGGTGGCCTGGTCTCGCTGCTGCTCGGCGTCTCCGGCGAGGCAGCACAGAACCTGGTCATCGCCGTGGTCGGCGTCGTGATGGTCCTCTACGTGCTGATCGGCGGTATGAAGGGCACCACCTGGGTGCAGATCATCAAGGCGATCCTGCTGATCTTCGCCGCCTTCATCATGTCGGTCTGGGTGCTGGCCAAGTACGGCTTCAACATCTCCAGCCTCTTCCAGGGAGCGGTCGACACCACTGCGGCCTCGGCGAACGCCAAGACCGCCGCCAATGCCGAGCACCTGCTCACCCCGGGCCTGAAGTACGGCCTCAACATGACGACCAAGATCGACTTCATCTCGCTCTCGCTCGCCCTGGTCCTGGGCACCGCCGGTCTGCCGCACGTGCTGCAGCGCTTCTACACGGTGCCCACGAGCAAGCAGGCTCGCAAGTCGGTCGAGTGGGCCATCTGGCTCATCGGTGGCTTCTACCTACTGACCCTGACCATCGGCTTCGGCGCCGGCGCCCTGGTGGGACCGGACAAGATCGCCGCCGCCCCAGGCAAGGCGAATGCGGCCGCGCCGCTGCTGGCCTACGAACTGGGCGGCTCGGTGCTGCTCGGGGTCGTGGCCGGTATCGCCTTCGCCACCATCCTCGCGGTGGTCGCGGGCCTGACGATCACCTCCAGCGCGACCTTCGCCCACGACCTCTACAAGGAGGTCTTCAAGAAGGGCAAGACCACCCAGGAGGCCGAGGTTCGGGTGGCCCGGATCGCGGCCCTGGCGATCGGCGCGGTGGCCATCTTCGGCGGCATGTTCGCCAAGAGCCAGAACATCGCCTTCCTCGTCGCGCTGGCCTTCGCGGTGGCGGCCTCGGCCAACCTGCCAACGATCCTCTACAGCCTGTTCTGGAAGCGCTTCAACACCCGCGGCGCGCTGTGGTCGATTTATGGCGGCCTGCTGTCCTCGATCATTCTGATCTTCTTCAGCCCGGTCGTCTCCGGCAAGCCTGCCGACCCCAAGACTGGCCTGTCTGCCTCGATGATCACCGACCCGTCGATCGACTTCCACTGGTTCCCGCTCGACAACCCCGGGCTCATCTCGATCCCGCTCGCCTTCTTCCTCGGCTGGCTGGGCTCTGTGACGAGCAAGGAATTCGATGCCGGGAAGTATGCCGAGATGGAGGTCCGCTCCCTCACCGGTCATGGTGTGGCCGAGGCGCTCGAGCACTGAGTCGCCCCGCTCCACCCGCTGCGGGCCCGCGCACCATGCGCGGGCCCGCCGTTCTTTGTGCTCATGCGTATGCCGTGGGGAACGTCAACCCTCCGCCCCGGTCGCGCGTGGAGAAGGTGTCCACAGCAATGACCGAAATCCGAAGGAGCACCCCATGAAGACCGTCCGCACCACCACCATCCTGGCCGTCACCGCGCTGGCCGCGACGGGGGTCGCCGCGTCAGCGCAGGCGACTCCGACGCGCACAGCAACACCGTCGGCCGACTCGGCCTGCTCAGTCACCTGGGGATCGCTGCCGAAGACGAAATCCACCATGGTGGCCGGACCGATGAGCAACGTGCGCGCCGGACGGCACGCGTGCTTCGACCGGCTCGTCGTCGATCTGCGCGGCAAGCCGGCTGGCTACCGGGTCGAGTACGTCTCCCAACTCACCCAGCCCGGATCGGGCGCCGCGGTTTCGATCCGCGGCGGGGCGAAGCTGCAGATCACGGTCAACGCACCGGCATACAACCCCGACGGCTCACCGGCCTACCAGCCGGCCAACCCCAAGGAGGTCGTGAATGTCAGTGGCTACCAGACCTTCCGGCAGGTCCGCTGGCTCGGGTCGTATGAGGGCTATAGCGACCTCGGCCTCGGCGTCCGAGCCCGCCTGCCCTTCCGCGTCTTCACCCTGACCGACGCCACCACCAGCCGTCTCGTGATCGACGTCGCCCACGCCTGGTGAGGTGAGCGGCCGGGCCGGGGTTTCCTAACCTCTGCTAACACACGTTGGGTGACTGAACACTGGTTGCAACCTGGTGCCAGTCACCTAACTGGTGCTAGACGGTATGGGGGTGCCCCCGGGTTGGGGGTTGCGGGCCGGGGCCTCGCGCACAACGCTCGTGGGTTACCGAGCGGAGGGTTTCTCGGCTCGGCCTATCCGACAATGTGGGAGGCCCCGGTGAGTGGTCATCGTACGAGTGTGGGTTTGGATGTGCATGCGCGGTCGGTGGTAGCGGCGGCGTTGGATGGTGCGACGGGTCAGGTGTGGCAGGCCCGGTTCGGCGGGCCGCATGAGGTGGATCCGTTGCTGGCGTGGCTGGGCGAGCTCCCGGGGCCGGTGGCGACGGTGTATGAGTCGGGTCCGACGGGGTTCGGGTTGTATCGGGCGTTGATGGCGGCCGGGGTGACGGCGTCGGTGGCGGCCTCGTCGAAGTTGTTACGGGCTCCGGGGGATCGGGTCAAGACCGATCGTCGGGATGCGTTGTTGCTGGCGCGGATGCTGCATTTGGGTGAGGTGAC